>CAMNDE010000123.1:0-7511 GCA_946534895.1 uncultured Clostridia bacterium | reverse complement strand
CGCGAACGGAAAACTGGAGGGCATATTTTTCTTCCCGGGTGAGAACGTGCCCAAGAATGCTTTCCGCAGCATCCGCTGTTTCATAGCCGATCTTTTCCGCGCGGTGATGATTCCACTGCAGGGCGATCTTGCCGCACATTTTCATCCACCTGCCCTCAGGATCCGGGGAAGCCAGGCCGATCAGACCGATATCCTTGTAATTCCAGAGACACCAGGAAATACTGCGCTCCTCAAAGCAGTCCACAATGTCTTCTACCACGCCCCGCCAGAAACTGACATCTTCGCCGAGGTGGTCAAAGCCTGTTTCCCCGCAGAGAATGGGCAGATTTTTGTCTTGTATTGTTTTCAGAATGCTTTCCAGAAAACTTGAGAGCTCGAGTTTCCTTTTCATGCGTGGAAGATGCTGAAAGCCGCTTTGCCAGACGCCCGCATAAAAGTGAAGGGAAAGAGCGAGACCATCCGCATCCGGAATTTCAACCCGACTGAAATTCATGGCAAAGAAATCTCCCTCCAGAAAAATCAGGTGATGCGGATCTTCCTGTCGAACAGCTTCAACTGCCTGGCGGAAATAACGGTTGATGATATCCCAGGATCCATCCGGAATAACCGGCTCATTGAGGATATCGTATCCCAGAAGAGCCGGACAGTCTTTCAGTTCCGCGGCTATTCGCCTGAGCATTTCTGCTGAAATATCCCGGAAGACCTGATAATGCCAGAATTCCGGGAATCCGGTTCTGCATTCACTGTGCCAGTCCGGATTCTGGCCGCCGGGGGCGGTGTGCATGTCCAGCAGGAAATAAAGGCCGGCATGTTCGCAGATTTCACCCAGATGCCGGATGAGGGAAAAAACGTATTCGAGCCAGGTGTTGGTTTCCTCATCCCAGAACAGATGATGGTTTACAGGAACCCGGATGAACGTAAGGCCCAGGGACACCAGGTAAGAGGCATCGGCTTCCGTAAAAAAGCCGCGGGTGAATCTGTCCATGAATCCGGGACAGCGTTCTGACAGCGCCTGTCGGATCTGTCCGTCCCAGCCCGGGATGCCGAGCTCATAGTGTTCAAGATTCAGCCAGCTCCCGACACCAATTCCCCTGAGCATGACTGGCTGGCCGTCAATACAGAAATGATTTCCCTGAGCGGTGATGCATTTCATGGAAACTTGCCTCCTCCAGGTGAGAATACAGAGAAAAAAAACAGGGATGGCTGCGGGATCATCAGCAATGTTTCTGAAAGAATCACGACAGTTGGTTTTTGCGCAGCAGACTGTGGATTGAATGCATGTTGCCATTGACCGAAGGATACGTCAAACAGGAATTTTCCCCGGAAAAAGCATGAACCGCGGAACACGGGACTGACCTTTGCCCCCGGACCATGGAAAGGGCCCGGCCGGGTAAGGTCAGTTTATGCTCTGCATGTCCCGCAGCCTGACATGCCTCGCAGGACAGTTCGTGCCGGAGGCTGATATCATGCTGTTTACAAACGGGTATGAGCGTTGTAATATGCAGACATATCAGCGCTTAAGAAGAAACTGCACAAAGACAAGGAGGCAATACACATGATTATCCGCAATGCATGCATCCATGATGCCGTTCACAGGGAACCCTATCAGGGAGATATTCTGGTGCGGGACGGAAAGATCGTATCCGTCGGCGGCAGCGTTCAGGGAGACGACTGCGTTCTGGACGCTGCCGGACTGAACGCCTATCCGGGATTTGTGGATGCACACAGTCATATCGGACTGGACGGATACGGCGGACCTACGGGAAGCACCTATGACTATAATGAAATGAATGATATCTGCTGTCCGCAGCTGAGGGGCATGGACAGCTATTACGCGATGGATGCGGCCATTCCCATGGCGCTGGCTGGCGGCGTGACCACTGTGGCTGCAGGCCCGGGCTCGGCAAACGTGCTCGGCGGAACCTTCCTGGCCGTGAAAATGCATGGGAAAACCGTGGAAGAAGCCATGATCTCCCCGGCGGTTGCCATGAAGTGCGCTTTCGGCGAGAATCCGAAGCGCTGCTACAAGGACAAGTGTGACTCAGCCCGTATGACCACGGCAGCAAAGCTCAGGCAGACGCTTTTCGAGGCCCGGGATTACATGCTCCGCAAGGAAGCGGCGGAAGGGGACATCACCAAGCAGCCCAAGTTTGATATGAAGATGGAAGCCCTGATCCCCGTACTGAAGCGTGAAATACCGCTGAAAGCCCACGCGCACCGCAGCGATGACATTATGACCGCCATACGGATTGCCAGGGAGTTTGATCTGAAGATCACCATTGAGCACTGCACGGAAGGCCATCTGATCGTGGAGGAACTGAAAAAGGCCCATGTTCCGGTGGCCGTGGGTCCCACGCTTACTAACGCCTCCAAGCTGGAGCTTCTCAACAAGTCCTGGGAAACGCCCGGTGTGCTCGCTGCGGCCGGCCTGCAGGTCTCCATTATCACGGATGCTCCCGTCATTCCCCAGCAGTATCTGCCGCTGTGCGCAGGGCTTGCCGTGAAGGCGGGCATGGATCCCTTCCTGGCGCTTCAGGCCATCACCATCAATCCCGCAAGGCATATCGGCGTGGAGAACCGGGTGGGCAGCCTGGAAGCCGGAAAGGACGCGGATATCGTGCTCACTGACGGGGATCCCATGGTCAGCAGCACCGTGGTAAAGAAAGTCATGCTGGACGGTCAGATCCTGGTGGGCTGAGCGGAAGGTGAGGATTTGTGATGCCTGCATGGCTGAGAAAACTGTTTTACAGAAATAGAACGGAAGGTCAGCCGGGCATGATCCGGGAAAGGTGCCGGGTATGCGGAAAAACCTATACGCTCCCGGAAAGCGTTCAGCACTGGCCGGGCATATGCCAGGAATGCAGGGCAGGATACCGGCCGAGTGAGCAGATCACAAGAGTCTGCCGGGCGTGCGGAAAAAGCTTCACGTTCCTGTCAGATGTAAGGCGGTGGCCCGAATACTGCGAAGCGTGTCAGGCAAAGGGGCACAGGGGACAGAAATCTCCGGGAAAGCCGATATAAGGAAAAGGGGTCCGGGCATGCTTTGAAATGACTTTCCGGGCATGCGGTCAGGGAATGGAACAGCAGGGTGGACCGACATGTCATATGAAAACGGCATCTGCGCTTTTCATATTGAAAGAATTGCTCCTGTTCACCGCGGACAGGGAAAACGAAAATGACATTGATAATATAGGAAACAGTGCGCGCCAGGTCTGCCTGGCGCGTGTTTTCAATGCGGAACATGCAAGAATGCAGCCAATGGAGCAGAGAAAACCGGACCTTCCGGAATATCATGGCTTTTGCTGATGTATGTAAGCCCGTTCAGCATAACAAAAGCCGAAAGGCGGCGGCTGCATCAGCGTCTTCCGGCGGATATTCAGCTTTTTCCCTGACAGATTCTGGAATAAAACTCCTGTGGTGTAAGGCCGCTGTTGCTGCGGACAAATGCCCTGTAGAAGCCGGTATAATCGTTGAAACCGCTCTGCTTGGCAGCATCCCCGGGCGTCATGCCGCGGTGCATGAGAATCTCGGACTGCAGAAGGCGCTTGGAGAGGATGTACTGATGGACGGAGATATTGGTATAGCTCTTGAATTTGTGGAGAAGTGTGTATTTGCTGAGATAGAACTGCTCCGCCAGGCTGTCGAGGGAAAGCGGCTCCTGAATATGGTCATTGATATAGCGGATGACATCGCTCATGCGGTCCGGCGGCCTTGGAGAAAGAACATGCTTGTCCTGAATGGTTTTACATGTGAGCAGGGAAAGCATATGGATCCGGCAGTGATTCATCGTCTGCGACAGCGGGGAGGAAAGATCCTTTTCCGCGAGAATTTCATCGATCAATTGTACAAACCGTTCGCCGCTGCTTTCCGCGTGATAGGAATAATGTCCGAGGGATGCGGCAGAATCCAGCATCTGCAGGATGTCGACACGGTCTTCGGACAGTTCGGCCAGCATTCTGCGGGTTACATAGAAATAGGCACGCTCATAGGGTTCCGTGGGATCGAACATCATGAGCCTGTGAATAATGCCGGGAGGAAAGATGAACAGATCCATGGGGTGGATATCAAAGCTCTCATCCTCGATGATCATCTGTCCCTTGCCACGGATGAAGAGATAGATTTCAAAGTGCGGGTGCATATGAAAAGAGGGCGTAATCCAGCCGGTATCCAGGTTGTGTCTGCAGGAATACTCAGCGCCTTCCTGGATGTCGTTGGTCTCATTACGCAGCAGGTGATCCTGATTAATCATGGCATCCTCCGGACTGGTGGTTCAATTTCTGCCATAATATCGCAACTTTTGCAATAAATCAAGCAAGTCTGTCAATTGTGGGAGTGTGACGGCTTTTGTATAATTCAACCGAAATGCGACCAGATTGCAAATGTTTTTCCGCCGGACAGGCCGAAAAAGTGAAAATGCTGCACAGGTATGCGGCAGAAACTGACCTGTTGGTATATACCTTCCGGGTCAGAAAAGACTCGAGTCAGGAGGGATTCATGGTATGCAGAACGAAGCGCCGAAAGTGATCAAGTACAAAAGGAGAAGCTTGTTCAAGATTATCAGGAACTACAAGTGGCTTTACCTGATGCTGGTCATTCCGCTGGCCCAGTACATTCTCTTCCGCTATGCACCGCTGACCGGTCTGCAGGTGGCCTTCAAGGACTTCAGCGTGTTCAAGGGCATCGGAGGAAGCCCCTGGGCCACACCGATTTTCAAGTATTTCGGAGAAGTCTTTGAGAGCGCCAAGTTCTGGAATGCAGTGAAGAACACCGTGAAGCTGAATCTTCTGGATCTGCTCTTCGGATTCCCGATACCGATCATCCTGGCCATCATGGTGTACGAAATGCGTTCCCTGAAGGTCAAGAAACTGTACCAGACGCTGATGTACCTGCCGCATTTCCTGTCCTGGGTCATCATCGGATCCCTGGTTTCCAAGATCTTCGGCTCCGCCGGTCCCATCAACAACCTGATCACGCAGATGGGCGGCACACCGGTGAACTTCCTGATGGACGAAGGCAACTGGGTGGTCATGTATGTGGTGACCGGTATCTGGCAGAGCGCCGGCTGGGGCACCATCATCTATCTGGCCGCCATCTCCGGCGTGAACACGGAACTGTATGAAGCCGCGGAAGTGGACGGCTGCGGACGGCTCCGCCGCATCTGGTATGTGACGCTGCCCTGCATCATGCCCACAATCGTCATCATGCTGATCCTTCGACTGGGACAGATGGTGGGCATCGGATTCGAACGTCCCTATGTCATGATGAACAAGATGGTCACCAATGCTGCGGACGTGATTTCCACCTTTGTGTATGACCGCGGCATTCTGAACCGCCAGTATCCGTTCGCGACCGCTGTGGATATCTTCGGTTCCGTGGTGAACATGTGCTTTGTTATTGGTGCCAATGTGATCACACGCCGCATGGGAGAGGGGGGTCTGTTTTGAGCAATACAGCTTCTGTAAAGCCCCGCGTGGCCAAAGGCAGGCGCTATATCGGTTCCGAAATCGTATTCAATGTGATCCTGACGATCTTTGTACTCCTGTGCATTCTGCCTGTGATCCACGTGATTGCCAAGTCCATTTCCGGACGCGCACCCGTGGTGGCCGGCAAGGTATACCTGCTTCCCAAGGAAATCGACTTCAATGCCTATGCGTCGGTGTTCAATGATCCCACCATGATCCGTTCCATGTGGTTCTCCATTGAATGGACCGTGATCTACACAGCCCTGGCCATGGTATCCACAATTCTTCTGGCGTATCCCCTGAGCCGGCATTATCTGCCCGGCCGCAGGTTCCTCATGATTGTGGTGCTCATCCCCATGTACTTTACCGGCGGCACCATCGCCAACTTCCTGTGGGTCAAGCAGATGGGCCTGATCGACAGTCCCTGGTCCCTTGTGCTTCCGATCCTGACGAGTACGTACAATACGATTATTCTGCGGAATTTCTTTGAATCGGTGCCCGCGTCCCTGGAGGAAAGCGCGAAGCTGGACGGCTGCAATGACATGCAGATCCTGATCCGGATCATCCTGCCGCTGTCCACGGCGTCCCTGGCCACCATCGCCCTGTTCTATGCCGTGGCACGCTGGAACAACTACGCGGACGTCCGGTATTACATCAACACATCCAGCAAGTTTACCCTGCAGATGAAACTGTATCAGGTGGTGTTCGCTTCCTCCTCCTCCGATGTGAGCATGGTGGAAGGCGGCAAGAACGCAGTGCTTGCGGAGACCATCCAGTGCGCCGCCGTTGTGTTCTCCACCGTTCCGATCCTGATTGTCTACCCCTTCCTGCAGAAGTACTTTGTGCAGGGCGTCATGATCGGTGCCGTGAAGGAGTAAGCGCCGGTCCGGAAATCGTTTTGAACCGGGAAATCCCGGTGCAATAAAGAAACCCATTAAAAGGAGGCTATCCCATGAAAAAGGTATGGTCCATGATCCTGGCGCTGGCTCTGCTGATGACAATGGTTTCCATTGTCCCCGCAACAGCTGAGACAGCAGAAGTGTTCCGTTATGACGAGCCCGTCACCCTGAAGGTTTCCGTCTTTGACCGCGGCAATACCGGCGGCACGGCGCCCGACGACAACTACTGGACCAAGTGGATTCAGGAAAACTTCGGCGATCCCCGCAACATCAAGATTGAATGGGTTGTCATTCCGCGCTCCGAGGAAGAGTCGAAGCTGGCAACCCTGATGATGGACGAGGCTTCCTGCCCCGATATCTGCTTCACCTACAATGAGTCCATCGTGACCGACTATGTGAACCAGGGCGGCGTCACCGAACTGAGCGCTCTGATTGACCAGTACGGCCCGACCCTGAAGCAGTTCCTGGGCGAAGACGTTCTGGAGTTCGGCAAGTTCGCCGGCGGCCAGTACGCAATCCCTGCCCGCCGCGTGGTCGTTGCCTGGATGGGCATGTTCCTGCGTCAGGACTGGGTGGAAGCGCTGGGTATGGAAATGCCCACCACCAAGGAAGAGTTTGTGAATGTGCTGCGCGCGTTCAAGGAAAAGAATCCCGGCAACGTGGAAGGCGGATGCATTCCTTACGCCCTGCACCGCGACCTGCGGTACAATATGCCCCTGCAGTGGAGCTTCTACAAGGATCTGGACGCCCGGACCCTGGCCTGCGAAGCTTCTCCCGCACACGAGGGCTATGAAGATTACCTGCTGTTCCTGAACCAGCTGTATCGTGAAGGCCTGGTATCCCCGGACTTCGCGCTGCACAATGATGAAGACCTGTGGGCCGAAGTGACCAGCGGCAAGGCTGGCGGCTACACCGGCAACTATGACCATCCCATCCGTGTGTCCCCTGGCATCCTGTCCTCCCTGCAGGCCTATGAGCCCGGCGCAAAGCTCACTCCTCTGGACTGCTTCGAGTCTGTGACCGACGCCAGCAAGTACTATCATCCCGTATACGCCGCTGCCGGCCTGCTGAACTTCATCCCTGTGTATTCCCAGCATCCGGAAGCTGCCATCATGTACCTCGACTGGCTGTGCCAGTATGACACCATCTA
>CAMNDE010000122.1:0-7543 GCA_946534895.1 uncultured Clostridia bacterium | reverse complement strand
CTTCATACATGCCGAGCATCTGGGTGATGCAGGCGCCGCTGTGATAGAACACGAAACGATAGCCGTCATCGGGATTGCTCAGAAGATCTTCGAAGGCAACAGCGCCGGATCCGCCGGACATGTTGGTCACGATCACGTTCCAGCCCATCTCTTCATTCAGAGCGGCTGCCAGGGCGCGGGCGTTGGCATCGGTGTCTCCGCCGGGGTTGGCGGGCACGATCAGTTCGATGGAGCGTTCCGGCCACTCAGCCAGAGCGGAAACGCTGGCCAGAACCATCATCAGTACGAGAACAGCAGCAACCAGTTTTTTCATGAAAGTTTTCCTCCTTGCTTTCTTGGACAGGTTATGTCCCTACACCCATATTCATGCAAAAACTGTGCCAAACTTTTACAAAAAGTGAAAAAATGGTATTTTTGTGAGGAAACAGAGGGAAAAAGATCACTTATCTGGCAGGATAATGGCCGGATACCTCACATGGTTTCACAATGAAACGCGTAGTTCGTTTCATTGTGAAACCATATGAAACGCGTGAAACCTGTCTTCCGAACGGGAAATGATACCCGGATCCGACATGACGCCGGATTCGGGAACGGACGGCATGTGCTGCGGAACCCCATATAGAATGAAAGAAAAAAATCGCATGAAAGTTGGCACACTTTTTGCATGTAACAGGACAGGCACACTTTCATTTTTGGAGGAGGAATCATATGTCATTCAAGAAGTGCAAGGATCTGATCCTGGGCATCGTCATGCTGCTTCTGAGCGGCTTCTATCTGATCTTTGCCCAGCAGATCAAAACCCGTCCCAAGCTGACGCCTTCCTACGCCAGCGCGCAGATCATGCCCACGCTGCTGGGTGTGATTCTGGCGGTCCTTTCCATTGTCTGCATTATCCAGGGCATCCGTCGGATGAAAGCTCCGGATGAAGCGGAGGAGACCAAGAAAAAGGGAAAGGGTGACCTGATGGCCGTGGTGCTCACCTTTGCGGTGATCATCGGCTACATCCTGGTTATGCCTACACTGGGATTCATCCTGTCCACCATCCTGTATCTGTTCCTGCAGATGCTGATTCTGGCGCCTGCGGAGAAGCGCAATTATGTGCTGTTTGCCATTGTGGCGGTGGTGTTCACCGCTCTGGTGTTTGTGGCTTTCCGTGTCGGGCTGCAGCAGCTGCTTCCCAGAGGCATTATTGAGAACCTGCTGGGCTTCTGATAACAGAATGGTAGAAAGGAGAAACGGTTCATGTCTACTCTGCAACTGATCGGCGGCGGCTTTGCCACCGTCCTGACTCCCACCGGCATCTTTCTGATGCTGATCGGTGTGGCTGTGGGTATCGTATTCGGTGCCCTGCCCGGCCTGAGTGCCACCATGGCCATTGCCCTGTTCCTTCCTGTGACCTATGCCATGACATCCTCCAATGCCATGACACTGCTTATGGCTCTGTTCATCGGCGCCATTTCCGGCGGTCTGATCTCTGCCATCCTGCTTCATATTCCCGGCACGCCGTCCAGCGTGGCCACCTGCTTTGACGGACATCCCCTGGTCAGGAAAGGCCAGGCCGCCAAGGCACTGGGCGTGGGCGTGGTGTTCAGCTTCCTGGGTACCATCTTCTCCACCATCCTGCTCATGTTCATCGCGCCGGAGATTGCCCGCGTGGCCATCAACTTCGGCAACTTTGAATTCTTCTCCATCGCCATCTTCTCCCTGACCATGATCGCCACCCTTTCCAGCGGCAACATGGTGAAGGGCATCATGGCCGGCGTCATTGGCTTCATGTTCTCCACGGTGGGCACCGATGCCATCGAAGGCACTGCCCGCTTCACCTTCGGTCAGACCAGCCTCAAGGGCGGCTTTGACATGCTGGCCGTCATGGTGGGCCTGTTCGCCGTGGGCGAGATCATCTCCGCTGCCGAAACCAGCCGGCACACGGATGAAGAAGTGACCCAGCCCAGCATGAAGGGCATCAAGGGCTTCGGCTTCAGCATGAAGGAGTTTACCAGCCAGATCTGGAACAGCCTGCGCTCCGCCCTCATCGGTATGGGCATCGGCATCCTGCCCGGTATCGGCGGCGGCACCAGCAACATGATGGCCTACACGGTGGCCAAGAACTCCGACAAGCACGCGGATGAACTTGGACCGCTGGGCACCGGCCGCATTGACGGCGTGGTGGCTTCCGAAACGGCCAACAATGCCACCATCGGCGGCGCCATGGTGCCTCTGCTCACCCTGGGCATTCCCGGCGACACCACCACGGCCATGCTGCTCGGCGCTCTGACCCTGCACGGTCTGACCCCTGGACCGCTGCTGTTCCAGAACCAGGCGGATGTGGTCTACGGCATCTTTGCCGCCATGCTGATCGCTTCCGTGATCATGCTGTTCATGGAATTCTTCGGCCTGCGCGTGTTCGTGAAGCTTCTGAGCATTCCCAAGTATATCCTGCTGCCCTGCGTGTTCGTGCTGTGCACCATCGGTGCCTACGCCCTGAAGAACAACATGAGCCAGGTGTTTGCCTGCCTGATCTTCGGCGCTCTGGGCTTTGCCTTCAAGAAACTTGAGATACCGTCCACGCCCTTTATTCTGGGCTTCATTCTGGGACCGCTGGCCGAGGTCAACTACCGCCGCGGCATGATCCGCACCAAGGGCAGTTTTGTGCCGTTCCTGACCAGCCCCATCAGTGCCATTTTCCTGGCCATCGCCGTTGCGGTGCTGCTGCTCTACGCCACCAAGCCCCTGCGCCAGAAGCGCAAGGCGGCGAAGACTGCGGCCAAGGGCTGACATGGATTGAACGAGTGACAGGAGGTGAAGAAAATGACGGAAAACAGGCTGGAAGTGCAGCAGACGCAAAAGCTGTCACAGGGCCTGCAGACGGTCATTCATCTTCTGTCCCTGGACCTGGACGGCCTGAGCGAATATATGCTGAAGGCCGTCCAGGAAAACCCGGCGCTGGAATACGTACCGCCGCAGAAGTCCGCCCAGGACTATGCCATGCAGGTAAAAACGCGTTTCCGGGGCAGCCGGGGGGATTACAGTGAATCAGACATGGCCATGCCGGTGGATACCGCCATGGAGGACCTGGAGCAGCAGCTGCGGCTGAGCGGTCTGGATGAAACCACCGTCCGAATTGCCGCGCATATGCTCCACCTGCTGTCACCCCGCGGGTACTTCACCCAGGAACTGGATGAGTTTGCGGCGGAGGCAGGCATTTCCCAGCAGCAGGCCCGGAAGGCGCTGGAAGCTGTGCAGTCGCTGGAACCGGCAGGCATCGGCGCGAGAAGCGTCGGTGAGTGTCTGGAGCTTCAGCTCCGCGCCAGGCCGGATACCGACCCGCTCTGTTATGATCTGATCCGCATGCACCTGCTGGACATCGGAAAGGGCAATCTGCGGCAGATCACAAAGGAGACCGGAGCCACGATGGCGCATGTGCGGCAGTGCGTGGAAACGATCCGGACCCTGAATCCCGTGCCCTGTTCGCTGCGCTCGGAAGCCGTGCAGTATATCATGCCGGAGTTTTCCGTGGAAGCGGATGAAAACGGGGACCTGAGCCTGCAGTTTCACAACGACTATTACCCCTCGTTCCGGGCCGATGCGAATTTTCAGCGTCTGTCGGACACGCTGCAGGGGGAGGAGGCGGCCTATGCCAGGCGCATGCAGGCGTCGGCCGCCCAGCTGATCCGCGCCATGGAAATGCGGCAGAGCACCATGGAAAAGGTGGCCGGGATTATCCTGCGGGAACAGCGGGCCTTCTTCCTGGGCCGCTACAGCCTGGTTCCGCTCAGGATTGACGAGGCGGCGCGGGAAATCGGCGTTCATGAAGCCACGGTCTACCGGGCCATTCAGGGCAAGTACCTGTACTGCGCCAGGGGCACCTTCCCGCTGAACTACTTTTTCCAGAAGGAGATATCCGGCGGCACCAGCACGGCACGGGTCAAGGAAATCATCCGGGAGATCTGCCGTGACAGCAGCAGAATATCCGACCGGGCCATTGCGGAGGAGCTGGAAAAGCGGGGCATCACCCTTTCCCGGCGCACAGTGGCCAAATACCGTTCCCAGATGGAAATCGATTCCAGTTTTACCCGCACAACTTCCCGGAAGGAGTGATTTGAACGTGAGAATCCGCAGTGATGGAACAGTTTCGCGGCTGCTCAGGGATGTAGCGCTGCCGGGCATGTTCCATGCGTCCCAGCGCTTCCCGGACAGGCATATCGAACGGGAAGACATTGAAAAGACCATTTTTGAGGAAATCCGGCGCGCCGGCATGGACAAAAGAATCCGGCCCGGCATGCGCATTGCGGTTACGGCGGGCAGCCGCGGCATCCGCAACGTGGATGAAATCACCCGCTCTGTGGTAGCCTTCGTAAAGGCCTGCGGGGCGGAGCCGTTCATCGTGCCTGCCATGGGCAGTCACGGAGGCGCCACCGCCGAGGGCCAGAAGGAACTGCTGGCAGGCTACGGCATTACGGAAGAAAAGATGGGGTGTCCCATTCTCTCTTCCATGGAAACCGTGCTGCTGGGCTACAGTGAACTGGGCAAGCCGGTGTACATGGACAGAAATGCCTATGAGTCCGACGGTGTGATTCTTTCCTGCCGCCTCAAGCCCCACAACGCGTTCCGCGGGCCCGTGGAAAGCGGCCCCTGCAAGATGATGACCGTGGGTCTGGGCAAGCAGAAAGGCGCCGAACAGGTGCATTCCGACGGCATGGATATCATTGCAAGGAACATTCCGACCATGGCCAGGGTGACGCTCGGCACCGGAAAAATCCTGTTTGCGATTCCGTGTCTTGAAAACGCCTATGATCAGACACTGATGTTTGAGGCGATTCCCGCCGAGAAGATCCTGGAGCGCGAACCGGAACTGCTGAAGGTTGCCTTTGAAAACATGCCCTCCATTCTGGTGGGCTCCGGGGACGTGCTGATTGTGGACCGGATCGGCAAGAACTTCAGCGGCACCGGCGTGGACCCCAACATCACGGGCACGTTTTCCACCCCCTACGCCTCGGGCGGTGTGCAGGTGCAGCGCACCTGCTTCCTGGACCTGACGGAGGAAAGCCACGGCAACAGCCTCGGCATCGGCCTGGCCAGCGCCATTACCCGGCGCATCTTTGACCAGATTGACGCGGATGCCATGTATACCAACTGCATGACCAGTACGGTCATCAAGAGTGCCATGGTGCCCTGCGTGATGAGCACGGACCGGGAGGCCATCCAGTTCTGCGTCCGGACCTGCAACCGCATTGACAAGGAACATCCGCGCATCATCCGTATCCAGAACAGTCTGCACGTCGGACAGATCATGCTGTCCGAAGCCTATTACGCAGACGTGCTGGCAGGCAAATATCCCGGTCTTTCGGCGCTGGACGCGCCTGAAGATATGACATTTGATCAGGACGGCACGCTCACCACGGCGTGGCTGCCATAAGGAAAAGGAGAGAGATAGCATGAGCTTCAGTCCAAAAGGTATTGTTGTCCCGATAGTCACGCCTGTGGACCAGGAGGGCCGTCTGAATGAAAAAGCCTATCGCGGCCTGATTGATTATCTGGCCGAGAACGGCATCCACGGTGTGTTCCCCTTCGGCACCACCGGTGAGTTCTATGCCTATGACCAGGGCTTCTATGATCACCTGCTGGAAGTCACCAAGGACGCGGTGGCCGGCCGCATGCAGATCTATGCCGGCGCGAACCATATCACCACCAAAGGCGCCATCGCCATTGCCAAGGCTGTGGAAAAGATCGGCGGGATTGACGCGCTGAGCGTGCTCACGCCCATGTTCGTCAGCCAGACCCAGGAGGAAGTATACGAGTATTACCGTGCCATCGCCTCCGAGACCAGCCTGCCCATTATCATCTACAACAACAAGCCCAAGACCAATGTGACCGTGGAGCCCGCCACTGTGGCACGGCTTGCCGAGATTGACAATATCGTGGCCGCTAAGGATTCCACCGGCGACATGACCAATGCCGAGGAATACATCCGC
Source organism: uncultured Clostridia bacterium (assembly GCA_946534895.1). Classification (GTDB taxonomy): domain Bacteria; phylum Bacillota; class Clostridia; order Christensenellales; family Aristaeellaceae; genus UBA2943. The sequence goes on along the minus strand of CAMNDE010000122.1, from coordinate 1,571 downwards.
CTGACCCGCGGCAAGGACTTCAGCGTGATGATGGGCCGGGATACCCTGATCCTGGCCGGACTGCATTACGGCGCTACCGGTGCCATTGCCAGCTGTGCCAATGTGGCCCCGCGCATTGCCGTGGATATCTATGAGAAGTTCAAGGCCGGGGACTACCAGGGTGCATTGGATGCCCAGTTCAAGCTCAGCGCGCTGCGCATTGCCACCAACATGGGCTCTTTCCCGGTCACGCTCAAGGAAGCGCTCAAGCTCATCGGCCATGACTGCGGCGACTGCGTGCCGCCGATCCTGCCCCTGCATGAGGATCAGCGTGAAAAGCTCCGCGGCGTGCTTTCCGGGATGGGACTTCTGTGACGGATATTGTCTCCCGGATGATCAATACCCAGCTGCTCCTGTTCCTGTACATGCTGTGCGGGTTCATCGTGAGCCGGCTGAATATCATCCGGGAGGATAACCGGGCCGTGCTGGTGCGCCTTCTGATGGACGTGGCCATGCCCATGATGGTGCTCAACGCCTTCAACAAGCCCACGACGGGCGAGGAAATCCTTTCCTCCCTCTGGGTGATGCTCATCGCCCTGGCGGGCTGCGTAATTACCGGCGTCATCGGGCATTTCCTGTGGGCCCGTCAGCCGGAGAACAAGCGCAAGGTGCTGATGTACGCCAGCATGTTTTCCAATGCCGGCAATGCCGGACTGCCCATCATCAGCCTGGTGTTCGGGCCGACGGGCGTGTTCTATGCCAGCATGTACCTGATTCCGCCGCGCATTCTGCAGTGGACGGTGGGCCTCGGCTTCTTCGTCAAGCCGGAAAAGGGCGGATGGGTCAGGAATGTACTGCTTAATCCCATGGTGGTGATGATCTATATCGGCGCGGTGCTGATGATCACCAACTGGCAGATCCCCGGCGTATTCGGGACAGCGATCGCAAACCTGGGCAGCATGACCGGGCCGCTGTCCATGATCCTGATCGGGGCAACCCTGGCGCATATGGACTGGAGGATGCTCTTTGACCGGTCCGTGCTGCTCACCAGTTTCTGCCGTCTTATCGCGTTTCCGTTTCTGTTCGCCGTTGTGCTGCGCCTTCTGCACGCCGACCCCATGACCATGAATATCTGCGTGATTCTTCTGGCCATGCCCGTGGCGTCTAACACGGCGGCCATGGCAGAGCGGTACGGGGGCGACCACGTGTTTGCCTCCGCCTGCGTCAGTGTGTCCACACTGCTCAGTGTGGTAACGGTTCCTTTTGTTACCTGGCTGATTCAGCTTATACAATGATATTGGAGGAATGTATTATGAAAATCGCATTTATCGGACTGGGAATCATGGGCAAGCCCATGGCTAAGAATCTGCTGAAGGCCGGCCACGAGCTGCGCGTATATGACCGCAATGAGGCCACGGTTGAAGAACTCAAGGCCGCGGGCGCCACTGCATGCTCCTGCTCTGCCGAGACCGTGGAAGGCGTGGACGCCGTCATCACCATGCTCCCCAACAGCCCTCACGTGAAGTCCGTCATGCTCGAGGACGACAAGCTGGCTGAGAAGATGCCCAAGACCGCTACCTTCATCGACTGCT
>CAMNDE010000121.1:0-7584 GCA_946534895.1 uncultured Clostridia bacterium | reverse complement strand
TCATGACCGTATCCCCCAGAATCCTGCGGCTTTCCCTTGGCGCGGACTCAGGCGCGCTTCCCAGGATCCGGAAGGGCTCGCCACCCTGACGCAGGGCGCGCATGAGTTCGGTCTGCGCACGGCGGGCGCGGATTTCCGCCATGGTCCGGCTGTCGCTGTCTGCGGTGTTCAGGCCTGTGACATGGTTGGTGTTGTCACCGCCGGTTTCAAGAAAATATCCAAGGTCCACGCATAGCATCCCGGAGAGAGCGGGATTACGGCGTACAGCTTCCTGCCAGGCCTGCTGCGCGGCGGTGAGATCCGGGGCAGACGCGGGGGAGGCGTCCGGGTACAGGCGTATGGTGCCCGGCTGAAGCTCGGAGGGAAGATGGTATTCCGCTCCGGCCCATGCGCAGAGGTCGCCGTCACCGGTGCAGTCAATGAAGATCCCGGCGCGGTGGCGGACAAGGCCTGACTTGGTGGAGACGATCACGGCGAGCACCTGTGTGCCCTCCGGTGTGTTTTCGGTTTCCACATCTACCATGGACTGCCGGTAAAACAGTTTGACATTTGCGGAAAGAAGAAAATCATCCATGCACTGGGCGGCGGCGATCGGGTTGACACGGACGCCGTACTGCCAGTGCACGCGGTATGGCGCGTCCATGTCCGGAATGCTGGCAAATCCGCGGCGCGCAAGCTCGCGTACATATTCCCAGCCGATGCCGGAGATGATCATCCGGTCGCCCGCGGGCCGGTGAGGATTGTTGAACTGGTCAATGGAATTGCTGCCGAGGACGGTAAGGCTTCCGCCTGGCATGGCAAAATGTTCAAAAAGCGCGACGCGCAGGCCGGCGCGCCCGGCCTGGACAGCCGCGCAGAATCCGGCGCAGCCGGCTCCGGCCACAATAACGTCAAACTCGGCCCCTTCCTGAATCTGCATGCAATAACCCCCGGATATGTCATGTGCATACATCATTCTCTCCGCTATGCCGCCTTTCCTGCGAAGTGCGCGGGCGGCACAGACGGAAAACAGGCATCCGGCTGTCCGGATGCCTGCATGCAGGATCAGTATTCAAAGGTGCCTTCATAGACCAGCACGGCGTTGCCGGTGAGAAGAATCCGCCCGGGTTCCACGCGCACCAGCAGATCGCCGCCCAGCAGCTTGACCGTGATTTCCGTGTTCATGTCGCACAGCCCAAGCCGCACGGCTGCCGCGGCGGCGGCACAGGCGCCGGTGCCGCAGGCCAGGGTTTCCCCGCTGCCGCGCTCCCATACGCGCATGCGCAGCGTGGAGCGGTTCACCACCCGCACGAATTCCGTATTCACGCGCTCCGGGAACAGGGGATGCTGTTCAAACATGGGTCCGATCTCTTCCAGGTTCAGTCCGTCAATGGCATTGAGGAAAGTGACGCAGTGCGGATTGCCCACGTTCACGCCGGTGACGGACCAGGTGCGTCCGCCGATCTCCAGCGGGTAGTTGAGAAGCTCCGGATCCGCGCACGCGGCGGGAATCTTCTCCGATGCAAACTCGGCAGCGTCCATTTCCACTGTGGCGGACGTGACTTTGCCGTCGCGCAGGAACAGCTGCAGATGATGGATGCCGCTGACGGTTTCAATGGTCATGGACTCGGAGTGGATGAGACCGTGGTCGTACATGTACTTGGCCACGCAGCGTATATTGTTTCCCGCCATGCGGCCCTCGCTGCCGTCACGGTTGAAGGAGCGCATCCGGCAGTCCGCCGAGGCGGACTTTTCCATGAGCACAATGCCGTCGCCGCCGATGCCGTAGTGCGGCGTGCACAGACGCACGCACAGGGACTCGGGTGAGGTGACCCGGCCGTCAAAGTTTTCCACAAAGATATAGTCGTTGCCGCAGGAGTGCATCTTGGCAAAGGATATCTGCTCCCGCCACTTGCGCATATGGTTGATGTCCACCAGCTCCGTGGTCAGCGGCGTATACCGGCTTTCCAGGATCTGGGCCAGGGCGTTGGCGGTATCCGGGCTGGTGAGGCAGGGAATGCCGCGCTGCATGGCATGCCGGTGCAGCAGCGTATAGTCGCCCACCGTGGTATCCTTCACGGCTCCTGTATAGATGATGTAGCTCAGGTGCCCGCTGTCCATGAGGTCCAGGATCTGACGGCTTTCGCTGGCGTTCTCCACGCTGTGCACGGGTATGCCCATGTCGGCGATGGCCAGCGCGGTTCCGCTGGTGGCATACAGGGTCAGGCCCAGGTCATGGAAGCGCTTGGCAAGGGAAATGATTTCCTGGTAATCGTGCTCTTCCACGGAGATGAGCACACCGGAATCGGGCCGGAGCCTCGGCACGGTGAACCCGGCGGCAGTAAGTCCCTTGAACATGGCCTCGGCCAGGGTCTTGCCCACGCCCAGCACTTCGCCGGTGGACTTCATTTCCGGACCGAGGATGGAATTGGCATCCGACAGCTTTTCAAAGGAGAAGACCGGCACTTTCACGGCCACATACGGCGGCGTGCGGTACAGACCGGTGCCGTAGCCGAGGGAGGACAGGGGTTCGCCCAGCATGACATGCGCGGCCAGGTCCACCATGGGCACGCCGGTGACCTTGGAAATATAGGGCACGGTGCGGCTGGCCCGGGGATTGACCTCGATGACATAGAGTTCCCCGCCGTAGATCAGGTACTGGATGTTCACCAGTCCCTTGGTGCCCAGAGCCAGGGCGAGCTTTTCCGAGGAATCGCAGATGCGCTTCAGGTCCCGGTCATGCAGGTTATAGGGCGGATAGACGGCGATGGAATCGCCGGAATGCACGCCGGCGCGCTCGATATGCTCCATGATGCCGGGGATCAGGACATCGCGGCCGTCGGAAATGACGTCCACTTCCAGCTCAATGCCGGGCATGTACTGGTCCACGAGCACCGGGTTTTCAATGCCGCCCGCGAGAATGCGCTCCATATAGGCGCGGGTGTCTTCCCTGGAGCGGACAATGGTCATGTTCTGTCCGCCGATGACATAGGAGGGCCGCAGAAGCACGGGATAGCCCAGCGACTCCGCAGCCTGCAGGGCTTCGTCCATGGTGCGCACGGCCAGGCCCTTGGGACGCGAGATATGGAAGCGCTCCAGAAGCCGGTCGAACTGTTCCCGGTCCTCAGCCATGTCAATGCCTTCGGCGCTGGTGCCGAGGATGGGCACATGGTGCTCATGCAGGTAGGCGGTCAGATGAATGGCGGTCTGTCCGCCGAAGGCCACCACCACGCCGATGGGCTTCTCCACTTCCAGAATGGACGCCACATCCTCCGGGGTCAGGGGCTCGAAATAGAGACGGTCAGCCGTGTCATAGTCCGTGGACACGGTCTCGGGATTGTTGTTGACAATGACCACGTCATAGCCCATGTCACGCAGCGTCCAGACGCAGTGCACCGAGGAATAGTCAAACTCAATGCCCTGTCCGATGCGGATCGGGCCGGAGCCCAGCACCAGCACCACGGGCTTTCCGGAGCGCCGGAACGGCCTGGACTCGCAGACACTGTCGCAGCAGGAATAGAAGTAGGGCGTTCTGGCGTCAAACTCGGCGCCGCAGGTATCCACCATCTTGTAGCTGTAGTGGAAGGTCATGGGCAGGTCCTGTCCGCTCAGGCGCCGGATGGCGGCATCCGTGAATCCCAGACGCTTGGCCTGCATGTATATGTCCGTGCAGAGCGCGCCGGAGGCGAGCGTGTCCTCCATGTGGATCAGATTCTCAATCTTGTAGAGGAAGAACCGGTCCACCATGGTCAGGGCATGAATGTCGTCCACGCTCATGCCGCCGCGTAGGGCTTCATAGATGGTGAACAGCCGGTGGTCATCCTGGTCCATGAGCCGCTCGGCGGCGGGCCTGCTGTCCAGGGGCGCGCACTTCAGGGTGTCCAGCCCGATCTCCGCGCCGCGGACGGCCTTCATCAGCGCTTCCTCAAAGCACTGACCGATGGCCATGACTTCGCCAGTGGCCTTCATCTGGGTGCCAAGCCTGCGGCTGGCGCCGGCAAACTTGTCAAAGGGCCACTTGGGGAACTTCACCACCACATAGTCTATTGTGGGCTCAAAGCAGGCGCAGGTGACGCCGGTGATATCATTGGGAATCTCGCTCAGGTCATACCCCAGCGCCAGACGCGTGGTGATCTTGGCAATGGGATAGCCCGTGGCCTTGGAGGCCAGGGCGGAGGAACGCGAAACCCTGGGGTTCACCTCAATGACGGCGTACTCGAAGGATTCGGGATGCAGCGCGAACTGGCAGTTGCACCCGCCCACAATGTTCAGCGCAGAGATCATGCTCAGCGCGGCGGAACGCAGCATCTGGTATTCCTTGTCGGACAGGGTCAGGGCAGGGGCCACCACAATGGAGTCGCCGGTGTGCACGCCCACGGGATCCACGTTTTCCATGGAGCACACGGCAATCACATTGCCCAGGTGGTCGCGCATGGTTTCAAACTCGATTTCCTTCCAGCCGGCAATGCTCTTCTCCACCAGGATCTGATGAATGGGGGAAAGGTCCAGACCGTTGCGCGCGATCTGCAGAAACTGTTCCGGGGTTTCGCAGATGCCGCCGCCGGTGCCGCCCAGGGTATAGGCCGGGCGCACAATGACGGGATACCCGATGTCCTCCGCCGCCTTCACGGCGGCATCCAGGTCCGTGGCGATTTCCGAGGGCACCACCGGCTGTCCGATGCTCTTCATGGTCTCGCGGAACAGTTCACGGTCCTCGGCCTTTTCAATGGCGTCCAGATTGGACCCAAGGAGCCGCACGCCCAGCTTTTCCAGCACCCCGCTGCGGCTCAGCTGCATGGCAAGGGTCAGGGCGGTCTGTCCGCCGAGCCCGGCCAGGAGACCGTCCGGCCGTTCCTTTTCCAGAATTCTGGTGAGGGTGGGCACGTCCAGGGGTTCCAGATAGATTTCGTCCGCCAGATGGCGGTCGGTCATGATGGTGGCCGGGTTGGAATTGACCAGCACCACATTGATGCCCTCTTCCTTCAGCACCCGGCAGGCCTGGGCCCCGGCATAGTCGAACTCGGCCGCCTGACCGATGACAATGGGCCCGGAGCCGATGACCAGTACCTTGCGGATGGTCGGATCCTTAGGCATGATCATCACCTCCCATCATGGACATGAATTCATCAAAGAGGAAACCGGTGTCATGCGGTCCGGAACAGGCTTCCGGATGGAACTGCACCGTCATGGCATCCCGATACAGCATGCCTTCGCAGCTTCCGTCATTGGCATTGCGCAGGATTTCCTCGCCGATGCCGGTGAGGCTGTCCGCCACCACAGCATAGCCGTGGTTCTGGGACGTGATGAAGGTGCGTCCGGAGCGCAGGTCGCGCACCGGCTGATTCGCGCCGCGGTGGCCGTACTTGAGCTTGGTGGTCTGTCCGCCCATGGCCAGTGCGGTCAGCTGATGTCCCAGGCAGATGCCGAACACGGGCACCTGGCCCAGCATTTTGCGGATCTGCTGGATCTGGTATTCATTCTCGGCCGGGTCCCCGGGTCCATTGGACAGCATGATGCCGTCGGGATGCAGGGAGAGCACATCCTGCGCGCTGGCCGAGGCCGGCATGCAGATGACGCGGCAGCTGCGGCTGAGAAGCTCGCGCACAATATTCTTCTTGGCGCCGTAGTCCATGAGCACCACCGTATGCAGCGCGTGCTCCGGCTCGGAAACCTCGGGCTCATGGCAGCTGCAGCGCAGCACCTCGCCGGAGACCCGGTAGGTCTTGAGCACGCTCAGATCCTCGGGCATGTGCTCGCAGATCATGGCGTTCATGGTGCCGTATTCCCGCAGGATCCGGGTCAGATGCCGGGTATCCAGGCCGGTGAGGCAGGGAATGTGCATGTCCATGAGATACTCGCCCAGGGGGCCGCGGCAGCGGAAGTTTTCCGGCTGCGCGCAGAGCTCGCGCACAATGTACCCCCGGAGCGCGGGCCGGCCTTCAAAGTCTTCCGGGATCAGCCCGTAATTCCCGATCATGGGGAAGGTCTGGATGACGATCTGCCCGGCATAGCTGGGGTCCGTCAGGGTTTCCAGATAGCCGTTCATGCCGGTGGTGAACACAAGCTCGCCCACCGCGGTGGCGGGATAGCCCGACTGACGGCCCTCAAACACGTCTCCATTGGATAAAATCAGATAGGACATACTGGCTCCTCACAAAGTGTCGCGGCCATGACAGCCTTGATGGTGTGCATCCGGTTTTCGGCTTCATCGAATACCAGGGACTGCGGGCTTTCAAAGACCTCGTCCGTGACTTCCATGGCCGTGAGACCGTACTTCTCATAGATCTTCTGTCCGATGCCCGTGCCCAGATCGTGGAAGGCCGGGAGGCAGTGCATGAACCGGCACTGGGGACCGGCGAGCTGCATGAGCTCCATGGTCACCTGATAGGGAAGCAGGGCGTCAATGCGCTCCTTCCATACCTCATCCGGCTCGCCCATGGACACCCATACATCCGTATAGAGCACATCGGCGTTCAGCACGGCCTTGCGCGGATCTTCCTCCCACTCAAGCACGGCGCCGGTTTTCGCGGCCGTGTCAAGGCAGAAATGCCGCAGGTGTTCCGACTGGGTATAGGCCTTCGGGGCGCAGGTCACGAAATGCATGCCCATTTTCGCGCAGCCCGTCAGCAGGGAATTGCCCATGTTGTAGCGCGCGTCCCCGAGATAGACCACCTTTTTGCCCCTGAGACCGCCGAAATGCTCCCGGATGGTGAGCAGATCCGCCAGGATCTGGGTGGGATGGCTTTCGTTCGTCAGTCCGTTCCAGACAGGAACGCCGGCATACCTGGCCAGGGCTTCCACGATTTCCTGGCCGAACCCGCGGTATTCCAGACCGTCAAACATGCGGCCCAGGACCCGGGCGGTATCCGGGATGGATTCCTTTTTCCCCATCTGGGAAGCTGTGGGGTCCAGGTATGTGGTGTGCATGCCCAGGTCCGCCGCGGCCACTTCAAAGGCGCACCGGGTGCGTGTGCTGGTTTTCTCAAAGATGAGCGCCACGTTTTTCCCCTCGCAGAGCCGATGGGGCGTGTGCGCCTTTTTCAGCTGCTTCAGATGCGCAGCGAGCTCCAGCAGGGAAGTGATTTCCTCCGGTGTCAGGTCCTGGAGGGTGAGGAAGGATGCGCCGTAAAGAGCCAAAGGGATCCCTTCTTTCCGTCCGTTGTCAGGAAAAAGCGGGACAGGCCTGCCTGCCCCGCCAAGCGTCATTTGTTCTGCTGATCCACCATGGCCTGGACCTTGATGGGCAGGCCGAAGAGGTTGATGAAGCCCTGAGCGTCCTTCTGGTTGTAGTCGCTCTCGCCAAAGGTGGCGATGGCTTCGGAGTACAGGGAATAGGGGCTGGTCATGCCGGCGGGAATGATGTTGCCCTTGTACAGCTTCAGCTTCACCTTGCCGGTGACGTGCTCCTGGGTCTTGTCCACGAAGGCGGACAGGGCTTCGCGCAGGGGCGTGTACCACTGGCCGTTGTAGACGAGCTCGGCAAAGGTGATGGAGAGCCGCTGCTTCTCATGCATGGTCATCTTGTCCAGGCACAGGGTCTCCAGCAGGCTGTGGGCCTTGTAGAGGATGGTGCCGCCGGGGGTCTCATAGACGCCGCGGCACTTC
>CAMNDE010000120.1:0-7681 GCA_946534895.1 uncultured Clostridia bacterium | reverse complement strand
TGATACGCAAGGATCAGACGGGGCGGCTGTCTCTCCAGGACTTGAAGGCCTGGACTTCCGGAGCAACGAACTTCAGGGCGAGTCCGAGAACGGCCACGTCATCAGCGATACCGATTACGGGGATGCTGTCCGGGATCAGATCCCTTTTCTTGACCAGGTACAGGAAAGCGCCGGCTATGGTTGCGAGCACTTTGGGAGAAACCTGGTATTCCTTCTTGATCCAGCACTTGACCATGGAAATCAGGGTGGGCAGTTCGGAAACCATCTCTCCGATAGCAGGCACCTGGCTCAGTTTCTCTTCCAGCTGCACAATCAGGGTGTCCATGCGGGCGGGATTATTGACGAAATCCGAGGCTTCCGAGGTGGCACGGTTAAGGATGTCTTGATAGTCAGGCATAAATGGTCCTCCGTTCTTGAAAATATCTATGATTGGCAGATCGGACGTTTACAGGCTTTTCAGCCAGGAAGTCACGGAATCTGTAACCATGCTCAGATGACGGTCGTAACAGTGGGTGTCACCGGGAATGATTTTCAGTGTGGCATGCTTATAGCGCTGTGCGGCCTCACGGCCGAAACGCACCGGAACAGCCGTATCTTGGTCTCCATGTACGACCAGCACAGGGCCGTCATAACGGTCGATGGCTTCTTCCACATGAATCGTCTGGGCAACGCGCACATAGTTTCCATCCAGAATGTCATTGTTCCAGGATGGAAGAGTGTCCGGAATGTGGTCCGGATCAAAGGACTGACCGAGTAGTGTGCCCTCGCGTGCTGCCTGCGGGATCATGCAGGCAGGGGACAGGGCGACGAGCGCGCGGATCTGATCGTGCTTCATGCCGGCGGCCAGCATGGCGGTAAGGCCGCCCTGAGAATGGCCGATGAGATACAGATCTGTGACAAAGTCCAGACCGCGGGCATAGTCAATGACAGTGAGGGCGTTGGTGAGCCACTTGTAGAGCGTATGGCTGCGGAAGGTGCCTTCGCTTTTCCCGTGGCCGTACATGTCCACTCGGAGCGTGGCGATTCCGGACTGCCTCAGGCTTTCGGCCACGGCTGTGATATGAGGTTCTTCCATATGACCGGTAAAGCCGTGGATAATCAAGGCCAGAGGCATGGGACCGGAGGCGTTTTCCGGCATCTCCAGGGCTGCATTGAGGCGGATGCCATCATCAAGTATATACATATCAAAACTCCTTCATTGTGGTACATCTGGAAAGGCTGCATGCAGGATCCGGTCAAATGCATAGTCGGGCAATGTGCAGCGTTTTTGGAAAATCATGCACCCGTAAAGCGGGAAACCAGGAACAGGAAAGGCTTCCGGTCCGGCATTGTGCTTTTCATGATTTTAGCACATCGAAAAGAAAAAAGGTACACGGACGGGAAAAGAGCACAGGAAAAACGATCGGACAGCACGGAATGAGAGTGCTTGCCGCATCTTGCCATTTTTACAGGGATCATTTATGATATTCCCTGACGGAAGGAGTGCTTATATAATGAAAATAATTTATCTTGCCGGCGGATGCTTCTGGGGCGCAGAGCATTATCTGGCCGGCATTCGCGGTGTAAAGCGCACGGAAGTCGGATATGCGAATGGGAAGACGGAGTTTCCTTCCTATGAACAGGTCAAGCATGAACATACAGGGCATGCGGAGACCGTGCTTGTGGAATATGATGAGACAGAGCTTCCACTGCGGGTGCTGCTGGAATTGTTTTTTCATATCATTGATCCGACCAGCCTGAACCGTCAGGGACACGATGAGGGGGAGCAGTACCGTACAGGCATCTACTATACCTCTGAAGAAGATGCAGAGACTGTGCGGGAAGCGCTGGAAGATCTGCAGTCCCGCACGGAGGAAACCGTTGTGGTTGAGTGCGAACAGCTGCAGCAGTTCTTTACAGCGGAAGAGTATCATCAGAAATATCTGGTGAAAAATGTGAACGGGTATTGTCATGTTCCCCTGGAAGAAATGCGCTGGGTCAGGGAACTGGACCCGGTGGCTTGGTATGAGGAAGGCGAAGAGGAACGGGAATTACAGCGGGAAAATTGCCGCCTGAAAATGATGATTGTCATGCGGAAAGACCTTGGCATGCGGAAAGGGAAAATTGCGGCACAGGCGGGCCACGCCTGTGTGGAAGCGCTGCTCCGTACCATGATGAGAGACGGGGCCATGGACAGTCTGAAGCTGGATGAAAACGGCTGGTGGCGTGGAAGTGGCCGCAAATCCCGCGTGATCCGGTGGCTGGAGAGCGGGGAAGCCAAAATCTGTGTCTATGTAAACAGCCTGGAAGAACTGGACAGCATTGCGGACAGGTTCCGGGAGAAGGGCATTCTGTGCGCGGTGATCCACGATGCCGGTCATACTGAATTTCATGGACAGGTAACCGAGACCTGCCTTGCGACGGAACCGGTGACGTCTTCAATGACAAAAGATGTGACAGATGGTCTGCCACTATATTGATGCGTTTCTCTGCAGCAGATGGAGCATTATGATAGTGAGACGGGGACCGAAGGCCATTGTCAGTTGCAGTTCAGCAATCTGCTTCACCTGATTTTCCACGAAGTGAGGAAATAACCGGAAAACGGTTTCAGAAAGGATGCGCCTTGATGTTTGGGTTGAAGAAAGATATTGGGCTTCTGCGCGATACGCTGAAGAAGGAAACAGGTCTTCTGCGTGATTCGATACAGAAGCTCATGGATGGAAACGAACAGCGTGAAACAAAAGAACGAGAAGCATTATCCGATGGACTTCAGGAAATTCGGGAAAAGATGGGGCATATGGAAGAAACCATCGGAAAGCATGACATGACGATTGAGGATATGCTGGACGAGTGGGAAGAGCTGCATGAGACGCAGCACCGTGAAATGGAGAGTGTGCAGAGGCAGCTGATGCTGAAGCAGGAAAAAGAACTGAAAGATTACGCTGGTAGGGAAAGCGCTTTGCTGGATATGACCATCCTGGCGTGGGACCAGATCTATACGCTGCGAAACGCCGCCGAGCAGGCGAAGGATGCAAGCTGGGTTCAGCAACTGAAAATGGCTGAAAACCTGCTCCGTGAAAAGGCGATCCATCTTGGAGTGGAGCGAACGGGAACGCCGGGTGAACCCTTCTCCTATGACATTCATGAACCCATGATGAGGGTGGATACGGATGATCCCGGAAAAGACATGACAGTCGCTGCGGTCTATACACCGGGATACTGGTATCGCGGGAACGTGTATCGCAAGGCACAGGTTGAAGTCTATCGGATGAAAAACGTGGAGGTAGAAGCATGAGCGTTGTTATCGGAATCGATCTGGGAACTTCTACGACGGAAGCGTCCGTGTTTCGGAACGGGGCTCCGGAAATGATACCGAATCCGGATGGGAGCGTTATTACACCTTCTGCGGTTGGCCTGGATGAAACGGGAAACTGGATCGCAGGTTCCCGTGCAAAAGCCCGTTACCTTCTTGATCCGGAAAACGTTGCCATTGAAGTCAAAAGAAAAACAGGCCTCGGGGAAACCATCCGGCTGGGAAAATCAGAATATGAGCCGATGGAGCTTCAGACCAGACTGCTCTCATACGTGCGTCACTATGCAAGCGTCTATCTGGGCGAGGATGTCCGGCAGGCAGTGATATCTGTTCCTGCATATTTTGATCATGCCCAGAGAATGGAAACGATTCTTGCGGGTGAGGCGGCTGGTTTTACAGTGGAGCGTATTCTCAACGAGCCGACAGCAGCGGCCATGAGTTACGGACTGGAACATCTGGAAGAAGAAAGTCATGTCCTCGTCTACGATCTCGGAGGCGGCACATTTGATGTCACTTTGCTGGAAATGTTTGAAGGGGTACTGGAGGTAAAGGCGACCAGCGGTGACAATGAGCTGGGGGGCAAGGACTTTGATGAAGCACTGGAAATGGAGCTGCTCCGAAGATTCAAGAAAAAGAATGGCGTGAATCTCGAATCAGATCGCAGTGCCATGGCAAGAATCAAAGATGCGGCTGAAAAGTGCAAGATTCAGTTAAGTCAGCAGGAAGAAGCTAGAGTATTGCTTCCCGCTGTGTGCGTGAAAAACGGCAAGCCGCTGGAAATGAATGAAATCATAACGAGAAACGAATTTGAGCATCTCGTCGAGGCGTTGATCAGGAGAACGCACGGGCCGTTGGAAACGGTACTGCAGGATGCACAGATCGAACCTGATGAAATTGATCAGATTATTCTTGTGGGCGGTTCCACTCGCATGCCTGTTGTGGCCAGGGATATTGAGGATTTTTTGGGCAAGGCGCCTACCTCTGCTGTGCACCCGGATTTTGCTGTTGCATCAGGTGCGGCAATTCAGGCCGGGATCATCTCAGGTGAAATCGATCCATCGGAAGGTCTGATCATGACGGATGTGAACGCGTTCTCCCTGGGAATCCGGGCGGGGGATGGATATGGCGATTTTGATTTTATGAGTGTCATTATTCCCCGGAACACCACCATTCCTGTATCTCGGAAAGAAGTGTACATGACATCCAGTTATAATCAGACAGAGGCTCGGATTGAGGTCTATCAGGGTGAGAGTCGGTCAGTGTCCCACAATCATTTTCTCGGAGAGTTTATGATCCGGGGAATTCCGAAAGGTGCTCCCGGCAAAGAGAAGATTTCCGTTTCTTTTTCGTATGATATGAATGCATTGCTGAAAGTGACTGCGGTGATTGAGTCTACAGGGAAAGAAGCGGAGGTTGTCATCAATCTGATGGAGAAGGAAGAAAAAATTGACTTGTCCAAATGGAAAGATGCACCTGGAGCGCGGGAATTCAGAATGATTATACGCCGGACAGAGAGACTCATGGAACAGGAAGATTTGGAAGAAAGCGCACGGACAGAGATTCAAAGGAGCCTGGACGGACTGAAAAAAGCACTGATTCAGCAGGATGTGCAAAAGCTTCAGGAGTATGCAGACAGATTGGAAAAGATGCTAAAAGAGTTGTAAACCGGTCGGAATGAGCGCGGAAGAAAGCATGCCTGCGGCCTGAATGCTGCAGGACTGTGTGAGACGGGGGAGTAGCGTATGAATACTGCGGATATGTATCGTCTGTTGGAACTGGAGCACGGAGCGTCACCGGAGGATGTCAAAAAAGCTTATTTTCGGCTGATCCGCAAATATCCACCCGAAACAAAACCGGAAGAGTTTCAGCTGCTGCGTGAAGCGTATGAAGCATTGAAGGACGGGCCGCCCAAAGAATCAGATACGAGCTGGGCTACATGGAAGCATCCGATGGTTGGACACCTGATTGAGATGGCGGATCACTATGCTAGTGTTTATGAATATGACGAGGCATGTGATGTGCTGAAAGATGCGCTGCTGATTGAGCCGGAAAACGTGCTTCTCCATTTACTCATGGCGCGGTATCAAATTAATGGTGATCACCCTCAGAATGCAGCCAAATACGCTCAGTTTGTCACAGAGAAGCTTCCGGAACATGAGGAAGCATGGACGATTCTGGCCAATGGACTGGACAATCGTGGCTGGTATAAAAAAGCGGCAGTGGCGTTTGAACGGGCCTATGAGCTCGGAAACCGGGATCCAAATTTCCTTCTGTCAAGAATTATGAATCATCAGCAAAATGGCGAGATAAGCCGTTGTGCAGAGGAATACAAAGATTTCATCAAGAAGGTTTCAGGTCGGTCTCGGAACGAAAAACTGTTGTTTACGGCGTTGCGGGAATGGGCACAAATCCTGTCACCGGAACCAGCCGAAGTATCCGATTATCTGGAGGAGTTTGACCGCGCAACGGCCAAAATAACAAGAGACAGTGAATTCGGTGAGCTTTATTTTGACGTGTTATTTACCTTCGCTCAAGATGCTAATCTTTTGAAAGGAAGAAAAGAAAACCGCGAAAGAATAGGGAAGTCAATAAGGAGTTTTGCGGATCTGAATATTGTTACGAAGGAAGACACTGCAAATTGTCTGACAGAAATGTATTTCAATGCATTAAATGATGATTCGCGTCTTAAGCAGGAAGAGTGGGCTGGAATCAGTCTGTGTCTGAATGACTGTATGAATCCCAAAATGATACAGCTTTTAACGACCGATTGTCAGCTTGATCTTCTTAAGAATATAGATCAGACAAGGCAGGAAGCTGAAATCATTCGCAGCGATTATCCTGAAATTGCGGAACATTATCCGGAGTTTTTCATGGCCCTGGAAAACGGAGAAACGGAAGCTTTATGGAAAAAGCTGAATTTGACTCGCGAACGACTTTCACGAAGGTTTACTGATGCTTCTTTTAGTTCCCTGCTTGCATCGGTGGCCAGGAAATCAGAGAAACAGAAGCAGGGGACAGGACGTTCAGAGAAGAAAGAAGCCGAAGAAGAATGGATGGAATGGGAAGAGGACGCCGCCGATTTTTGGAAAGGCGGTGGTTTTGCTGATGGGGAATGGAAGATGGCAGAACCCTATGTCCGCGATAAGGCAAAGGTTGGACGGAATGATCCCTGCCCATGTGGCTCCGGGAAAAAGTTTAAAAAATGCTGTATAGGTAAAGGTATTTATGACTGATATGAAAAAGGATTTCATGCTGCAGTTATGGCAGTTGATGATGTTTTGTTATATGCCTTTATGCTTCAGAATGTCTGGAAGGAGATCAAGGAAAAGAGCCAGAGAACGAAAATCACAAGAATAGTGGGGGAATCATAACAAAAAGCCGGCAAAATTGTTTCGAAAATGGGTCGTAATAAAT
The DNA here is from genome assembly GCA_946534895.1 of uncultured Clostridia bacterium. GTDB lineage: Bacteria > Bacillota > Clostridia > Christensenellales > Aristaeellaceae > UBA2943. The sequence continues at coordinate 975 of CAMNDE010000120.1, read as the reverse complement.
AAAAAACTTGACAAAATTTTAGGAAAGTGGGTACAATAATCCGGAAGGAAATGGCGCCGGCCGCAATTCGCGCAATATGCCGGTATCCATATAATTCATCGATCTGCGGATTACTTCCGGATTCTGGCAGAATCGAAAACGGAAGCAAGTGAATCCGTGGAGTATTTCATGGGGAGGAGGCAGCAGATTCCAACATGGAATTCTGCACCAGTCATGAATCGTTACTCAAGTCGAAGAAGCCATTCAGCCCGGATTGATCAGCGAAGAACAAACCGAAACTTTGAAGGAGCGGTCATTGCAATTCTGCTCATTGCTTTGATCGCCAGCTTGGTAGTCGGCATCCCTTCTATCAATTACCGCACAGAAGCAAGAAGCTATTTTGTCAACAGGATGCTTACGGAATGTGATTCAGCAGTACAGAGAGTTCAGAAACTTTCCCGGACGGCAGGAAGCACGTCCGCACAGATTATGGCTGAGATACGCAGCTATATCTACGCGGTGGATGTTCTTAATCAGGCATATTCGGGTACGGGTGGGGGACAGCTTTTGGATGCGGGTCTTCTCAATTCCATGTATAGCCTTCTTGAGACCTATTCGAATCAGCTGGTGACAGGAACGGATACAGGGGCAATTCAGTCCGCTATTTCGGATGCGATCCTGGAAATTCATAATCAAATAGAAAAACTTGCAAATTAATATCATCCCGGGAATGAAAAAGAATGTCATTCCCGGGATGCTTTTTTACCACGGATTGAAAATGACGAACAATTGAATCTGAAACCGAAAAAAACATTCATAACCAAAATGCCGAAGATGCTTGTCAGAACAAGGGATGAGCGTAAAGCCCAGACTGCAGGAGAATGGCGAATAATTCGTCTGCAGAATGCTTGACACAGATGGCCTCTGGTTGTAACATTACGGAGCTGTTGCGAGAGCACAGCATGAACCTTGAAAACGATACAGAAACCGAAACGC
>CAMNDE010000119.1:0-7727 GCA_946534895.1 uncultured Clostridia bacterium | reverse complement strand
ATCCATCACTCCCGGATTTCATGTCGGATTCTCTCCGCACGTTCAGTATACGCACAAGCCTTAAATCAACCTTAAAAGAAATATGAACAATCTGTAAATCCCAAAAATCCGCGCACGAAAAAAGTCCGGACGCCTGTCCGGACCCAGGCGGGACCTGTTACCCGCCGATTTCCGCCTCGATATCCTTCACCGTTCTCGGGATCGCCGCGGAGAGATTCTCGCATCCGCCCTCCGTCACAAGACAGTTGTCTTCCAGACGGAATCCGATGCCCCAGGCTTCATGGTAAATGCCCACATCCACGCAGAACACCATGTTCGGGGCAATCTTTCCGGGGCGCTCCACCACGTCATGCACGTCATATCCGATATGATGCGCTCCGCCGTGCCACATATACGTCCCGACTTCCTCCGGGTGCTTCATGACGCCGGCTTCCACCAGCTTTTCCGCATTGAACCGGCGGATTTCCCGGTCCACTTCCGCCATGTCCATGCCCGGGCGGATCATGTCAAACATATGATTGCTCGTGGCCAGGGCGCATTCAAAGAGCAGCTTCTGACGTTCAGAGAAATGCCCGTTCACCGGCCAGCCGCGGCTCACATCCGCGATATGTCCGTCCCACTGCGCACCCACATCGTTGAGCACCATGTCCCCGTCTTTTGCCTGTTCACGGTAGCTGTAATAATGAATGCAGAAATTGTTTGCGCCGGCGGAAATGATGGACGGAAAGCCCGGGCCCTCCGGTCCGTACTGGCCGAGTGCCCTGTCAAACTCCGCCTTCAGCTGATACTCATAGATGCCCGGCCTTGCGGCGTGCATCATGGCCAGAATGCCCTTGCCGGTGATCTCCTCCGCCCTGCGCAGCGCCGCGATCTCCTCCGGTGTCTTGATCAGCCGCAGCCTGCGCAGAATGCGGTTGGCATTCTCCACATGCACAAAGGGATATTCGCGCTCAGCCAGGGCAAGAAACGTCTGGGCAGGCCGGTCACGGTCGGAAGGCTCCGCCCGGAACAGGTCCAGGTACAGGTGCCGGATGTCCCAGCCCATCTCACGGTAATGCCCGCCCGCAAGAATCGTGTGCACATCGGAAGCAAACGCGTCCGTATACCGGATTTCCTTTACCCCGGACACTTCCTGTGCCTCACCTGGCTGCACGCGCCTGCCGGTCCAGCGCTCTGCCATGGGATCCGGCGGCAGCAGATACAGCCGCTCCACGGTTTCCCCGTCCCCGTCCTTCGTGGCCATGAGCACGGCATTCTTGCAGTCCAGGCCCGTCAGGTACACAAAATTCCGGTCCGCGAAGAACGGATAGAATTCATCATTGGTTTTGCGCACTTCCTCCCCGGAAAAGATCAGGAGCATGGAGTGCGGAAGCATCTCCTCATACAGTTTTCTGCGGTTTTCCATGTGAAACAGCCGGTCCATGATGCGTCTCTCCTCTCGTGCCAGGCACTTCAGCCTGTCCGGGAATTGTACCGCACTCCCGCTGCGCCCGCAATGGGCTTGCGCGGCCGGATTTTCCCGGTATACTATGGACAGATGCCGCTTTCCCGGCGGCACATCGGGGAGGTAAATATCATGAAACGCTTTGCAGTCCTTCTCCTTTTTCTTCTGCTCATCTGCGTCTCATCCCGGGCAGAGACGGACCTGACCGGCATGTGGCAGCTGGTGCGCGGGGATACGGACCTGTTCGCCCTGGTCATTCATGACGACATGACCGGCGAAGTCTATCAGGCCCCGGACGCCAAGCCCGATCCCGTCTATGGATCGCTGCTCATGAGCGGCCGGTTTGCCCTGGGAAAGATGCTGACCCTGCCCAACGGGGAAATGTTTGCCTTCACCCTGGAAGAAGACGGTGACCAGACGCGTCTGCTCCTTGAAAAGGGCGGTCATGAGCTTGCCTATATCCGCGTGCCCACCCTGCCTCAGCTGTTCCTCTCCGGTAAGGAGGCGGCTTTTCAGGCTGAGGACGGAAGGATGCTCACGCTTCTTCCCGGTGGCACATGCACGCTGGATCAGGAAGAAGGCACCTGGGAGCTCGGAGTGCTGACCTTCAAGGACCGTACTTTCCTGTTCCAGTTCCTCCCCGCTTCCGGCGACTATCTGCTGCTGGAGGCCGAGGGTCCTGAGACCGGCGCATCCGTCCGTTTTCTGCCCGTTCCCTGAGTACAGCCCCGGGCCTGTCCAATTCGGTCACTTTCGTCCCATTTGATGTATTTATTCATGAATCAGTGAATAATTATCCCGTTTATGCACTATGTATGTTTGCTGAATTGTCATAAATTTATTGAAAATTTTCTTGTTCTCCCCTATTGACATTCATGCATAACGGTTGTATATTTTCTCACGTACCAACTGAAATGCAAAGGAGATTACGAGTATGAAAAAATTTCTGACTTTCGCCCTGGTTCTGGCCATGCTGAGCCTTACCATGTTTGCCGCTGTTGCAGAAGAGAAGACCACTCTCACCGTCGCCCTGAGCCCTGACTTCGCTCCCATGGAGTTCGTGGATACCTCCAAGAGCGGCCAGGATCAGTATGTGGGCTTCGACGTGACCCTTGCCAAGTATCTGGCTCAGGAAATGGGCCTGGAACTGGAAATCAAGGCCATGAGCTTTGACGCCTGCCAGACCGCCGTTCAGGTGGGCAGCGTGGATATGTCCATCTCCGGTTTTTCCAAGACCGATGAGCGCGCCGAGAACTTCCTGCTGTCCGACTTCTATCAGGCCGGCGACAACGAAACCCAGCAGGTCATCATCGTAAAGGCTGACAAGGCCGGCACCTTCAAGACCGCTGAGGATTTCGCGGGCATGGTCATCGGCTGCCAGGACGCCAGCCTCCAGTACAATCTGTGCAGCACCCAGCTGCCTGAGAGCTGCGAGCTCAAGCTCTTCAAGGCCATTGACGACGCCGTTCTGTCCCTGATGACCGGCAAGGTGGACGCTGTGGCCGTGGCTGACGGCAATGCCGACGCCATCATCGCCAACAACGACGCGGTTGCCAAGTCCGGCTTCGAATTCGACGTGGCTGACGATCAGAAGGACAACGTCATCCTGCTCAACAAGAACAGCACCGAGCTGCTGGCCAAGGTCAATGAGATCCTTGCCAAGGCTAAGGCTGAAGGCCTGTACGCCGGCTGGTATGCCGAAGCCAAGGAGCTTGCCGGCATCGAGACCGCTGCTGAAATTTCCATCGAAGAATAATCCCAGAAACATGACCGGGCCGGCCGCGTCTTCGCAGCCGGCCTTTTTCTCCGGAGGAGGGATTTCATTTGTCCTTTACCACCATCTTTGAGAACATCATCAAGATCATGTCCAAGTACTGGGACGTGTTCCTGATCAAGGGTGTCAGCATCACCCTGCTGCTCTCCGTGATCACCGTCGGCTTCGGCACGGTTCTGGGCTCCCTGTTTGCCCTGGGCCGCCGCTCCCGCTTCGGCTTCATCCGCTTTATCGTCACGGCCATTGTGGAAATCGTCCGCGGCACGCCTATCCTCCTGCAGCTCTATGTGGGCTATTTCATCGTGCCGCAGATCTTTTCCTTTATCAAGGTCACGGACTTCATGTCCATCTCCGTAGCCCTGATCATCAACTCGGCCGCCTACGTGTCCGAAGTCATCCGCTCCGGCATTCAGGCCGTGGACAAGGGACAGACGGAAGCCGCACGCAGCCTTGGTCTGAACGCACGGCAGACCATGATGAAGATCGTGCTGCCCCAGGCCGTCAAGAACATTCTCCCTGCTCTGGGCAACGAGTTTGTCATGATCATCAAGGAGACCTCCCTGGCCTCCACATTCTTCATCGGCGACCTGATGACCAGCTACCTCACCGTCAAGGGCCGCACCTACCTCAGCCTTGAGTGTCTGATCATCGTCGGCATTATCTACTTCGTGCTGACCTTCACGCTCAGCAAGCTGGTGAATATGTACGAAAGGAGACTGAAGAGCCATGATTAAGGTTGTGGATCTGCATAAAAGCTTTGGCAGTCTTCACGTGCTGCGCGGCGTGACGGAGCATATCAAGCCCGGCGAATGCGTCTCCATCATCGGGCCCTCCGGCGGCGGCAAGAGCACGTTCCTGCGCTGCCTGAACCTTCTGGAAACCCCGGAACAGGGGCAGATTTTCATTGAAGGCGTGGAAATCACGAACAAGAACATCGACATCAACCTGCACCGTCAGAAAATGGGCATGGTGTTCCAGCTCTTCAATGTGTTCCCGCATCTGTCCGTCAAGGAAAACATCACCCTGGCCCCCACCCTGCTCAAGAAGAAGACGCCTCAGGAAGCGGATGAGATGGCCATGGCCCTGCTCAGCCGCGTGGGTCTCGCCGACAAGGCAGAGGAACATCCCGGCAAGCTTTCCGGCGGTCAGAAGCAGCGTCTTGCCATTGTGCGCGCCCTGGCCATGGAACCGGATGTCATGCTCTTTGACGAGCCCACGTCCGCTCTGGATCCGGAAATGGTGGGTGAAGTGCTGGACGTAATCAAGAACCTGGTCAAGACCGGCATGACGTCCGTCATCGTCACCCACGAGATGGGCTTTGCCAAGGAAATCTCCGACCGCGTCCTGTTCATGGACGAGGGCATCATTGCCGAAGAGGGTCCGCCCTCCCAGGTGTTCGGAAACCCGCAGAATCCGAGAACCAAGGAATTCCTCAGCAAGGTTCTCTACTGATCATACGCCGCCCTTTCGGGCGGCTTTTCCTATGCCCGAAACAAAAGGCATGACCATGTGCGGCCATGCCTTTTGCTGTGTTACTTTTCAAAGCTGTGGGGCTTGACTTCCTGGGGAATCAGGCACTGATAGCTCTCCCCTTCCAGACGCCTGTGCTGTTCCTTCCAGGCCTCTTCCAGCAGTTCCGGATGCAGGATCAGCTCCCGCGCCGTCTCCGCCATGATACGACCGGCCTGGATCATGCCCTTCATGGCATAACTGGTCTTACCCTGTGCCACCCACTGCCAGGAGTGGCCGCCGGCACCGTAGCTGTAGCAGTTCACATTGGCGGTGACGGTGGGGATCACCCAGCTCACGTCGCCCACGTCCGTGCTGCCCATCTCGCAGATGTCATAGGGCGTGCATTCCACATAATAGTCGCACATGGGCTGGGTCAGAATGCTCTCCTTCAGTCTCGCCTTGTCCACCACATTCTCCGGCAGATGTCCGGCCAGCTGCTCCCTGGGATAGGAATCCTTGAACGCCTGAGCCATGGCGCGCTCTTCCTCGGTATATTCAGGCACGCCCACCCTGCGGAACACGCCGTCCATGACATGCTCCAGGGTGAAGTTCGGTACAGTATTGCTCAGACCTTCATCGAAGAGGATCTCCAGCTCCGTCTCCGTCATCAGCGCGGCGCCCTGGGCGATCTTCTTCACGCGTTCATAGAGCTTCTGGCACTGGGGATTGGTGGCTGAGCGGATAAAGTACCGGACTTCGCTGTGCGCCTGCACCACGTTGGGGCTCGTTCCGCCCGCATCCGTGTAGGCATAATGCACCCGGTCGCTGTCTTCCATATGCTCGCGCAGATAATTCACGCCCACGCTCATGAGCTCCGCCGCGTCCAGCGCGCTGCGCCCCAGGTGCGGAGCCCCGGCCGCGTGGCTGGCCACCCCGTGAAAGCGGAAATAGCTCTGGATGCAGCTCTGGCTGGAACCGGAGGAAACCTTGTTGTACAGGCTCGGATGCCAGGTGATGGCCACATCGCAGTCATCGAAGAAGCCGTCCCTGGCCATATAGGCCTTTCCGCTTCCGCTCTCTTCCGCCGGGCATCCATAGATCCGGATCTGGCCTTCCAGGCCTTCTTTCTCCATGATTTCCCGCAGCATAAGCCCGGCCGCAATAGCGCCGACACCCAGAAGATGATGTCCGCAGCCCTGACCCATTTCCATGCCCTCAGCCTTTTTCTCATGCGTGCAGAAAGCTTCCTGGCTCAGTCCGTGCAGGGCGTCAAACTCACCCAGCAGCGCGATCACCGGCTTGCCCTTGCCCCAGACGGCCATATACCCGGTCACGGTGTCCGCCACATTTTCCTGGACCTCAAATCCCTGCGCGCGCAGAAATTCCACGTGTGCACGGCTGCTTTCATATTCCATGAACCCGGGTTCCGGGGTTGCCCATACACGGCACACCAGTTCCTCCAGCTCGTGGATCACCTGTTCATTGACTTCATGCATGTCTCTTTCCACCTTTCGGCAGGGCATCCCTTCTGCCATTGTCTGCAGAATTCAGGAATCACCTGTCCTCTGATTGTATCCAATTCCGTCATTCCCGTAAAGACAGCCTGAGAATAGAAACACAATCTGTACATATTGTCCCGGGCATAGGAAAAGGGAGACAGCACGCATGCTGTCTCCCGGGGAATCCTTGGGGTTTCGGTTATGTCCTTCTGCGGCTTGTGACCATTATACCGGTCAGGCCTGCCAGGGACAGGACCGCCAGGATGATCCACAGCGCGATCGGCTGGGTATCACCCGTCTTCGGGATGGCGGTATTCGTGATCGTGCCGCCGTCATAGGCGCAGCTGGTCACATTGGACACATTCCCGTAGTTCTCGTAGCGTACCACAAACCCGGGAATCTCGGTCTCCACCACGGTGTACACCGCCTTCTGCCCGTTCCAGGTCAGCGGCAGATTGTACCAGTGATAGTATCCGTTGGCATCCGGTGTGCGCTTGCCTGTGTAGTATACATCGCCGTTCACCAGCAGGGTCAGTTCAATCTCAGGCGCTTTCTCGCCCTCGCGCAGACCCGACCAGACCTTGCGTACCGTCATGGACGTTGCCTGGCTGTTGGTGATGGTGCCGCCGTCATAGGCAGCCCGGTTCCTTCCGGCATAGTCGCCCACATTGGAGTAGCCTGCCACATAGCCGCTGACGCGTTTCTCCTTCGCGCTGTAGGTGACCACATTGCCGTCACGGTCATACCTGGGCAGGTTCTCCACCGTATAGGTATTTCCGCTGCGGGTCACTTCAGGCTGAGGATCCATGATTTCATCATTGGCATACATGACCAGGGAAATCGGACCATTGGTGCCGTCGGCCCATACCTTGGACACCGAGAACTTCGTATTGACCTGGGTGTTGACGAACACATGGTCCGCCTTGCCGGATCCGACCGTACCGCTCACCGCTCTGGACGCCTTACCGTCCACCTTGGTGGTGTAGCGTCCGTCACGGTCCTCGGTGATCACATACTCGGTACCCGTCGGGACACCGCTGAGCATCACCGTCTGATCGGCCTTCACCTCAATGGTCTGTCCGGAGCGGTACCTGCCGGTGGAGATTTCCTTGCCGTCTTTTCCGCTCAGCGTGACCGTCACGGCCTCTTCCAGTTCCTTGCCGTTCTGGGACAGCTTCACATCGAAGTAGAAGATGTCATCCGCACGGCCGCCTTCGATCTTCTTGGTGAAGATCAGCTTGTCCACTTCCGTATTGCGGAAGATGATGTCGGCCTCGTTCTCCTCTTCATCCAGGCGTGTCACCCGGGTGATCATGTTGCCGCAGCCATCGTCTTCCACATAGACTTCCACAGTAAAGACCTGCGGATCATAGACCATGTCGCTCCGGTCTCCGGCCTTTTCAAAGACGCGGTATCCGTAGCGCTGTCCGTCATCTTCCAGCGTATAGTCCAGAGCTCCGAAGAGTACCTTGCCTTCCTTGTCCGTGGCTTCGAGATGCACCTTCTTGGTGTTTTCAAAGCGCTTGTCCGGATGATTCTCCAGGACGAAGGTATATTC
>CAMNDE010000118.1:0-7832 GCA_946534895.1 uncultured Clostridia bacterium | reverse complement strand
TCGGTTTTTGCTTCAAGAACATTCACCTGCATATGGGCACCTCCTTTATGACTAAAAAGACCATGCTGGTCAACATGACTAAAGCATAAGCGATTTGCACTGAAAATGCAAGTGCGACAATGCAAAGCTCAGAAAAAAGGTACATCGCAGAAAGAAAAATGAGATAGTATATGATGAGTTCCGGGACTGGCAATATGCTGGTTCCGGTTTTTTTGTTTTCCCAGATTCTACGACTTTCACATAAACTGTGATCCTGTAAAACGGAATGAAAGTTGGCTGTATTTTGATGACATGGCAGCTGCTCTGGAACACTGCTGGACAGTTTCTGAACGCGGAATCATTTCAAAGCATGAAAGCGATGAAGCGGAAGCCTGTTCATCATGAACTACCGTATTACCCGGAACAGGAGGCGTTTTCTTATGAATGACTATTCGTATCTCAGAAATGAAGTGAGTGGAGATCCGGCAGAACTTGAAGAGTTCCTGGCAGATCCCTACCTGGTTTTCTCCATTGATCTGATGTGCAAAAAAGCAATACTGATCTGGGCTCCTATCTGAATTACGTGATGGAGAATAAGCCGGATGAAGTGAGCCTGAAAGATTTTGCCACAAAAGTTTTTGCATATGCATTGCAGCATCCGGATAAGCTGTTCTGAAAAGAAGGGAGATCATGCGCAACACACGGCGGGAACAGATGAGGATCCGCCAAAGAGGGAAATGAGGAAGCGCATGAACTGAGCGGATACTGCTGTGAAAATCGTTCAACGGAATAAAGAAGTAAAGTCAGAAGGATGAAGATGCCTATGAAATGCCCAAACTGCGATGCGGTCATGCGGTACCTTTCTTCCGGGAAAAATTTATTACTGTGAGTACTGTAAATATGAGATGCGTGACAAGGAAGAAAGTGCGGCAGCAACAGATGAAACTGAGCCTCGGGCAGTCAGGGAGATTCATCATGTGTATGAGAAGTCCGCTCAAGTTCCGCAGCATACACGGACAAGAAAGAAAAGAAGCGGAAGAAGGATCGCTGTTATCCTGTGCTTTCTTATTCCGTTCCTGGTGATTTTCATTGCCCTGAGGGAGATTCCTGCGGGAATTGTGATTATGGGTTTGCTGCTATTCCTGCTGGTGTAGCGGGTCATACGGTGATATTCCGGTGATTATGGCATCATAATAAAGAGCTGAAAACTACCTCTGGATGCAAAGAAACTGGAAAATGATGGAGATACGGATGATGTGGCAGCGGTAAGCTGCAGATAAACATGCGCAATGAAATCAGTGGATGGATCCTGTTGACTGTGTTTTTTGCTGACAGAGCGGGGAACAAAGTTAAGGTGAAAGCGTCTCATAATGGCAGGAGGGATAGTTTTATGAAAAAGCTCGTAAGCATTTTTCTTGTTCTGGTGATACTTTCGGTGGTTCCTGGTTTTGCCGGTGGTGAAAGCTGGATGTGTCCGAACTGCGGAGAGACCAATGCCAGCAACTTCTGTGGCAACTGTGGGACACCTAGGCCGTTCAAGGGATGGGTGTGCTCCAAGTGCGGCGAAACCAACACCGGTAATTTCTGTGGAAACTGTGGGACTCCAAGGTCGGAGGGAAATGTACCGGACGCTGAAGCCTTATATCAGGAGGGTGAGGCGGCCTATCAGGCACAGAATTACGGGATAGCGATAAAAATACTGACTTCAGCGGCAGAGGCAGGCAGCGAGTACGCATGGTTTCGCCTGGGCTGGATGTATGCCAATGGTGAGGGCGTAGAGCAATCCTACGAGAAGGCAGCTGAGTATTATCAGCTGGCTGTAGATCAGGGAGTACCGGCGGCGATGAATAACCTGGGGGTTCTGTATGAGCTGGGACAGGGTGTAGAGCAATCCCTGGAGATGGCGATTGCCTATTATCAGCAGGCGGCAGAAACAGGATTGGAATCTGCAGAGGGCAATGTAAGACGGCTTACAGCGACCACTTCCACTCCTGCTGTCACGCCTGCGCCTACTGGAACACCGAAGCCTACAGCAACGCCCAGACGTACCCATACTCACTATGATGGCTATCTGTTCAGCAGCCCGGCGCTGTCGGGACTGAGCGGGTCAACGAGTCAATATGACAGTTATCTGTTTAGCAGTCCGGCGCTGTCGGGACTGAGCGAACCGACGGGGTATTCATTCGCCGGGACAAGTCCTTTGTATGCCTATGAGGGATTCGACGATAACAGTGAAACGGAAAGTGTCGGTTCCAGATGGTGCGTTTCATGCCTTGGCAGCGGTGATTGTTCCACATGCAATGGCACAGGACAGACCAATTTTACCGGCACTGGCTCAAGGGATTGTCCTTCATGTGGTGGCAGTGGTGCATGCGTTTCCTGCGGTGGCGACGGATACCGATGATTGCTTACGCATCAGAAACACGGGTAAATCGTGGCATCCGTGAAATCTGTTATGAAAGAGGGACGGGGCATGGGTATATTCAGAAAACTATTCGGGAAAAAGCCGGAAAATCAATCGCAGGACAGCAGGCATGAAAACAGCGCTGCCAAAGAGGCCGAGAAGATTCTGCCAGGTGCAGTGACACGAAAGGATCTGGGCATAGCTCAGATGGTTTTTCTGCTGAAAGATGACTTTGTGCTTCAGAGAGCGTTTACAAAAGACCAGATGCTGAGACTGCGCAAGGGGTTTAAGACCACTGCGGCAGGCGAATGGAGCTGGTTTATGGAAGGTGACAGCCTGTTTCTCTGCAGAAACCATCCAGATGCCATGATCCATTATGTGATCCGTGTTTCTGACACTACGCAGAGCCATGCTGTCACCGTGATCATGCAGTGTAAATCATCCATGGAAGCGGAGAAGGAATTTCTTGTCCGCTGGTTTGATATGCGCATTGGCGTGGAAAAACAATCTGAAACAAGTACGCCAAAGGTCCGCTACGATGTCCGGGAGTATGAACTGAAAGGAGTGCTTTCCAGGGAACAGACAGCGTCCATCAGAGCTGCAAAGGGCGTTCACTCCACGAAGGAAGGCTGGACCTGGTTCGTTACCGAGGGGCAAAAAACCATGAACATTGTTGACAGTTACAGCAGACACTGTGTCTACAGCATTCATTTTTCAGATGCCGGAGATGAGCCCAGGGTTTTTGTGAGTCATCCGGAAGAACAATGGAAAACTGCAGACATAAAGGAAGAGCTGGATCGTCTCGAGAAATTGCTGCATGCATGGTTTCCACAGGAAACAATCGGTGAAACGGATAAAGAACAGAATACGGACCACCAGATGAGCGCAGAGGAACTGTGGAAAGCCGGAGAAGCACTGGAACAGCAGGAAAAGTACGAAGAGGCATATAGAAACTATGAAAAGGCGGCAGAGATGGATGACACGATGTCCATGATCTGCATTGCCAGAATGTATCTTTCCGGGAAACTCAAGCCGGTGGATTCGTCCAATCTGTCGCAGCTGCTGCTTCAGGGCGGGCCAATCTTTCCGTGGAGCCTGCGCAGCGAAAAGAAGCCGGATTATAAGAGCGGGCTTGCATGGCTGATGAAAGCCGCAGATCTTGGAAATGACCTTGCCTGTGAAACCGTGGGCAGCATGCTGTGTGAAGGAATAGGATGCAGGGCGGATACGGAAAAGGGAATCGCCTATCTGGAAAAGGCCGCAGAACAAGGCAGGGAATCAGCACGTAAGTATATCTGTCTGTACCGTCCGGATGGCAAAACGCTTACAGATGCAGAGTATGAGACGTGTCTGACAGAATTTGAACAGATGGCAGAGTCAGGAAACGATAAAGCATATGAGCTGTATGCCACGCTGAAAAGCGGAACACCAAAGCAGCTTGCTCGTCTGGGGCATGTCCTGATCGCTGCGCAGAATGTGCAGAGAAAAGGGTTTGATGTTTTTCGGTACGCATCGTCACCCTCCGGTATTCCGCTGCTTCCGGTGGCGTCAAAGCGTGGATCATGGCGTACATTTGTGCGGTTCAACCTGGATGCCTGGGAGGAAAAGCATCCGCTGATTGCGATTTCGGCGGATATCCTGAATCCCCGGGATACATCCTGGCTTTTGGGCAGTTTCCATCACGGCAGGATCGTGGGCACGGCAGAGTACAGGTCTCCGGAATTCGGCTGGCTGGGTGAAGAGAAACATGCTGTACTGATTCGTCTGGGAGTGGAAGATGCTCTGAGCAGCGAAGAACTGAAAGAAGTGGTAGACGCTTTCCATCTGATCGAAGAGGAATATCAGGGGGAGTCTGTCGCCTTTATGGTGGAAGAGGGAGAAAAGGAATACAGCTTTGAGGTCGCGGGGCTCAGGGAAGGTAAGGTTGAAGTGCTCTGGCGTTATACCATTGGGGGAAGTAACGAAGTCGAAAGATATTTTGAACCCCAGCTGATTTCCATGGACATGCAGTCTGACTGAGCATGAGAATAAGGAAATCATTCTGCCGGTAGGCAGCAGCTTAGCGGCAGGATTGCCGCATGAGTTTGCGAAACTTCCGTTTCCAGGGCAATCGGTATTTTGAAAGCCCGAAATTTGCCACACAATAAAGAACGCATGTGAGAAAATCATTTTAAGCGTGATCCAACCTATAAGGAGGTAGCTTTGATGAACAGAATTGCAGTCCTATTGTCATTGGTACTTGTTTTTACGATTCTGACCGTTTCAGCCGAATGCAACCTGACAGAACATACCAAGTGCTAAAGATCTGCCAGCTTGTCCCAAGGCTGCCAGCACAGTATGTCACTGAACAGATCAGTTCCTTGTCAATGTCTAAGCCAAGAGTACCGAAGGTAACCCTGGCTTGCTGATTCATTCATCAATAAGGCAGATCGTCCTCCTGCGACTGTTCTTCCAGATAAGGGAGCTGTCATAAATTCTGTTCTGCTCTTGTATGTCAGACGTAATTACAATACAATAGCAGTAAACAAAAGATGAAAGGAATATGATCATGAAGACAGGACACATTGGCTTTCTGTTCATGCTGTTTCTTATTTCAGCACTATGCTTTACAACTGCCTGTGCGGATGAAGCACAGTATGTAATCGGAAATATTCAGAATATTGAAACCAGCGTTGGTCAATACCTCACGTTCAGCAGATCCGATTACCATTTTTATCCGGAAGGATCGACACTGGGTGGAAAAGGCATTGACAGCAGTGCGTTCCGCCTCGGTGTCGGCATGAATGCCGACTTCGAAAAAGACGTTATCTATGACTGGGTTTCACTGGATACAGTGGGTATCCGTTTTGTAAATCCGGGTATATATACCGCGTGTATCTGGATTCTGGACGCGAAGACTGATGAAGGGCTCTGTCCCAGCGACAATTTTTCGATTCTTGTGTATGACGAAAATGGAAATCTTCCTGAACTGCATCCGGGGATTGACCTGGAACCGATCCCGGATACAACCATTGGTTCGACAATCCATGTGAACTGGCTTGACCGGGATGTCATATATCCTCTTCAGAAAACCGAACTGACAGTTTCCATGGACGGAAGCGTTGTGAACACCTGGAATTACGACATTGGCAATGTACTTGATACTTTTATCGCGGAAGATGCCGGTACATATACCGTACGCGTTTTTTCGGTGGACGCAAAGGGAACAGAGGTAACTGCGGAAGTTACATTTCATGTGAAGGACACATGGAATGGACTGACGACACAGAGCGTGAAAGTATACAGTGCGCCTGGCGGTGGCAAAGAAGTGGTCACACTGAAAAAGGGCAGGGAAGTCACTGTGCTTGGGGAAGAAAATGGCTGGTATCATATCAGCGTGGATCTGGGCGGAAAAATCAAGGAAGGGTATGTCAAAAAAGACCAGGTTCAGTAAAGATGTGCTGTTCGCTCTATCCTTGAGACATCCAGAGTCCGGAAGCGTTTGACTTCAGTCATTGTGCTGTCAGGCATTCCTTTCTTTTAGTCCAGTTGGTTGCTTTCGGGTGTTGCCATAATACAGACAGAGTATCGGTTCCTGTAATGAAGGTTTTTCCGCTCATGGACGCAGTGGATTCCGCTGATGAAGCACGGATGCGCATACATATCATGAGATTCGCGGCAGTTTACAGCTGCCGCTTTTTTCTTTCCGTGATCACCAGGCTTTCCTTGCCCTTACGGGACTTGCCATAACCCGTGTTCGAGGTAAGATGCCCATAGCACACAACGACAGGAAGAACGGTGGCTCATAACTTGAAAGAGGTGAAAAAATGAAAGCGAAGCGCGTAAATTCCGGATTTCAGAACTGGACCTGTCATGCCATTTCGGCGGAAGCCCGCTCCCGTTTCAGGGAAAAGAGAGGGGGAGCAAGACCGGTACCGGCAGAAGACGATCCGCTGGATTCCCATGTCCCGGAGAAGCCCTGCCAAAATGAAACGGCCCTGCTTTCCCAGCCGCTGCGGATTGAGCAGAACGCGAAAACGGAGACCCGGATCAGGGCGGCCGCATACTGCCGGGTGTCCACACTCCTGGACAGTCAGGAGACGTCCATTGAATCCCAGCAGATGCATTATGATTCCCTGATCGGCGCACACGATGAATGGGACCTGGCCGGTATCTATCTGGAAGCCGGCGTCAGCGGTACCAAAGCTGAAAACCGGCCTGAGCTGCAGCGCCTTCTGGAGGACTGCAGGCAGGGAAAAATCGACCTGATCCTGACCAAATCCATCTCCCGCTTTGCCCGGAATACCACGGACTGCATACAGATGGTGCGCACACTCACCGGCCTCGGCGTGGATATCCTCTTCGAAAAGGAAAACATCCATACTGGTACCATGGGCTCTGAGCTCCTTCTTACCCTGCTGGCATGCCTGGCAGCCGATGAGAGCAGGAACATTTCGGAGAATATGAAATGGGGAATCCGGAAACGCTTTTCAGATGGCACCTACAGGATGGGGATGGAACCGTATGGATATAGTCAGCAGCAGGGTCAGCTGGTGATTCTTGAGGATGAGGCGGAGATTGTCCGCAGGATCTTTTCCCTGGCCCTGAGCGGCAGCGGGATGGCGACCATCGCGAAAATGCTGAACCGGGAGAGCATACCGAGCCCCACAGGCATTGAATGGACGCAGCCCACCATCCGCCGGATCCTTTCCAATCCTGTCTACAAAGGCGATATGTTGTATCAGAAGACCTACATGGATGAGCATTACATGCAGAAGGAAAATCAGGGCGAGCTGGATCGGTATTATCTGGCAGATCATCATGAAGGCATCATATCCAGGGAAGACTTTGACCGTACCCAGGATGCCATTCGCCTGCGAGCAGAGGAAACCGGGCACAGGACCGAAAAGAAAGCAGCGGAACGTCATTACGCTTTCACCAGTCTTTTCTTCTGCGCCGAGTGCGGATCTGTCCTGCACCGGCATGACCGGAAAGGCAGCAGCCCCACATGGATCTGTTATACGCATACCAGGAAACCGGAAAAATGCGGGATGAAGCCGCAGCCAGAGGAGGACCTCAGGATTGCGAGTCTGAACTGCCTGAACAAACTGGCCTGGTCGCAAAAACAGCGAAAACCGGAATGGAGGATTCTGGATGCCTATGAACAGATACTGATGCGCAGGGGAACGGAACATGTGAAAACCGGGCTGGAAGCGGGGAATCCAGAGACAGAGAAAGACAAACAGTATCTGAAAATGGTCACAGCATTGCTTTCACGGGAAACCGACAGCAGACAGTATCAGAATGATCTGGCAGAGCTCACACGGGAAACCAGGCAGGTACGTTTTCAGAAAAATGCCCGGGTCTCCCTGCCCGGCGCCGGGGGACTGCTTCCGGAAATGAAGGACCTTGTGAACCACTGGAAAGCAAGCACAAATCTCGGAGACTTTCCGGAAAATCAGTTTTCAAG
>CAMNDE010000117.1:0-7859 GCA_946534895.1 uncultured Clostridia bacterium | reverse complement strand
GGATCAGAACAGGTCCAGCATGCTGTCCAGGTAGATCTCTTCCCGGACTCTGAGCTGGTATTCCGGACGCGTCATGTAATAGAGCAGGAATTCCAGATTAATGGCGCTGCCCAGGGACCGGCCCTCAATCTTGAAATGCGAGAACCCGGCGGGCATATAAACATGCTGAATATCCTGGATGCCGATGAAGCCGGGATTATTCATGGCGTCGGAAAACCGGTATCCGCGGGAAGCGTCCGGAGATGCGCAGACATGGTCGGGGCAGTCCTCGCCCAGGTTCTTCCGGCTGACGTTCTCATAGCATGCCCGGCGCTCGGGACAGTCAAACCAGCAGCATTCGTTGCACAGGAATTCGACTTTCTGCCGGAGTGCCTGCGGCAGGGTGTTCAGCTGCGGAAACGCGTGGTTCAGCCGGAAATCCGGAACCACATACCGGAATTCGCTGCGCTCAAGCTCTTTTTCAAGCGCGTCAAACCCTGTCAGCACTTTGGTGGTGGAGGAGACAAAGTAGAAGCCGGGATACCGCTCTCTGAGATAGGCGAGCAGAAGGTCCGAGGCGATGATGACGCCGCTCTGCACCGGGCCGTTGTGCTCGAACAGGGCACAGACGGCGTTGCAGGTTCTGTCGGATAGATGCTCTTTTCGCAGAAGCGAATTGCTGAAGGTGAGACGCGCGGAAATTCCGAACTCGCGCATGAGTGCCGCCGCGTTTTCCGGGCTTTCATCCCCGGCTCCGACACGGCCGCCGCCCCAGATGCATCCGGAAGGCGCGCCGTAGATGGAACCGATCTCGCACCAGTCATAGAAATATTCCCGGTGCGAGCGGTAAAGCGGCAGAAAGGTGCGGTACAGTTCATAGAATTCAAAAAGGCCGGGGAGATGATAATATGCTTTCATGCTGTTTCATGGGCGGCCGGTCCGTCCGCGCGGAGCGGAAGACGGCCATGCTGTACGGTCAGAGATGATATGTTTCATGCCTTTTCCGGGGTCAGAAGATCCTGGATCAGTTCGTCACTGCTCTGGGGCGTCCAGTGGCCTTCCAGACAGATCTGCATGCCAGTGGAGCGCACGGAAGAAGCGAGCCTTGCAGCGAGCACCGGATCCTTTTCCCAGGTCGGGAAAACACCGCTGGCCGCGTCGCCCAGGAACAGCACGCTTTCGCCGGGCACTTCCACCAGGGTGGAATCATCCGTGTGCGGGGATTCAGCCGGGAACAGACGGATGGGACAGTTTCCGGCATCCAGACGCACTTCGCCTGTAAACACCATGTCTGCCGGCACCACGGTTACGGGCTGGCCGCCTGCGTACTCCCTGCGGATGGTTTCATCCATGTCAAGGAAAAATCCGGGGCCGGATTCAGCGAGTCTTTTCCGGAAATCCCGGAGCAGGGCATCCGTCCTTTCGCCGGCCAGGCACAGGCCGTGAACGGCATGCATGCCGAAGGTATGGTCCCAGTGCCAGTGCGTCAGCACGGTGAGACTTGGGAGCGGAAGGCCGGCTTCCTCCAGGGCACGGTAGAATGCTTCCGTGTGGGCCCTGGAATGCCCGGCGTCCACGGCCAGACTCCAGTGATCCCCGCGGATATATCCGAGATTCGGGCGGTCCCGTTCTTTCTCAAAGGGCAAAAACCAGATGCGCTCACTCAGTCTGTTCAGTTTCAAGGCAGGATCACCCTCCGTCAGACAGCTTGGATATGGCCCGGGAAAAAGTGCCGGGCACGGCTCTGCATGCTGACTTTATCATGTCCGGATGGGCGGGTCAACCTGCTTCCGTGCGGTCTGGAAATATGCGCTGCGCGGCATCCCGGTATTGCAAAATGCCTGCACATGCGATATAAGTTTTCAAGATGCTGTGCTGCGCTTTCTGTTCTGATATCATCGACGATCCGGAGACGGGACAGGATGCGGCGGGACGGGATATATGTCCGAAAGACACAAAGACTGGGCGGATTCACGCAGCAAAAAACGGGGTGAACACGTATGAAGACGAAAAACTGTGCGATGGAAAGAATACTGGCTCTGCTGACAGCTGTGATGCTGCTTTGTACGCTGTTTGGCTGCGCTGCGGCGGAGGAGGAACCGACGGATGAAGGCGGGGTTCCGGGCCTTACTCCGCACCTGCCCCAGAAGGTCACGGAATATGATCTGGACTATGAAACAAAAACCTGGCAGCCTGTCCGGAGCTGGACCTATACCTATGAAAACGGGTATCCGGTGCTCGTGGACTGCCATGAGATTGACCTGGATGTGCATGTAGTGTCCGCCTACCAGTATGAGTTTGAGAACGGCATACCTGTGAAGAGAACGTTCACGGATGAAACGTATGGACGTGTGACGACGGTGGAGTATGTGAAGGGAAAGCCCTACAATATCACCACCCTGAGCAATGACGGAGTCTATACGAGCAGGGACTATTTCCAGTACGCCGGCGGCGATGACTACTTCACCCTGGTTCTGCATGAACATCACAGTGTCTATCCGGACGAACCTGATATGAATGATGACGCGGAGGAAGTGGACGCGGTTTCCGTTACGTCAGCTAACGGACTGCTGGTCCGGACGATCAATACGGGCATGTATGCCAACTGGATACCGTCAACGGAAAAGGAATGGCTGCGGTTTAACGGCACCTATTCAGCCACCTATGACAGCGACGGGATTGTCGTCAGCACTTCCGTTGTGTACAGAACAGGTAATTCCGGGGTGGACGGCCGGTTCGATGCCTACAGGGAAAACGGCCAGATCACAGAGGCGACCGTCCTCAATCCGGATGGCACTTCCTGGAGCGGAATGACCAGGTTTGTATTCGAATACACGGATACGGAAATCTCTGCCGCAAGGTATGCAACCATGATCAACAGTTTCCTTCTGGGAGAAGAAAACAACTATTACAAGTTCTTCTGGTATTGATGCCGGGAATGACCTGCCTGCGTGAAGAGGACGCAGTGCATTCTGCCCGGCCTTGCCGGCACGGGATTTCCAGTGTGGTTCTTCAGTACCCTGCCATGGGACGGGGTACTTTTTCGATGC
This sequence comes from uncultured Clostridia bacterium, assembly GCA_946534895.1. Classification (GTDB taxonomy): domain Bacteria; phylum Bacillota; class Clostridia; order Christensenellales; family Aristaeellaceae; genus UBA2943. Next base: position 4,830 of record CAMNDE010000117.1, on the reverse strand, counting down.
GGAGCGGAAGCTTAAGGGCGGGGAGATCCGGCGTTTGCAGAATAGCCCGGGTATATGCCAGGGGAAGGAGCCGGCAGACATCTCCGCCATGATCTTCCATGGGAATTCCTGCCGGGATGCTTTATGGACGTGGCGGTTATCTGGTACAATGGACGCGGCACGGAATTTCTGTCAGGAGTCTGAACCACCGCGGCATACAGCGGGGGTCTGGGAGGAGTAAGGCATGGAACAGCAGTTGAAACTGTGGTACCGGCAGCCTGCCGGCTGTCATGAGGAAGCGATGCCCATCGGCAACGGGAGTCTCGGCGCACTTGTTTTCGGAGGCGTGAACCGGGAAGAGCTTGCCCTGAATGAAGATTCACTCTGGTCCGGGTATCCGAGGGACAAGAACCGGCCGGAAGCCGCCGGATACCTGAATGACGCCCGGAACCTGATCTGGGAAGGCCGTGTGGTGGAGGCGGAGAAGCTGATCCAGGACCATATGCTGGGTGAATATACAGAGGCTTATATGCCCCTGGGGCAGATGTTTCTGGAATATGCCTATCCGGGTGAGGGCAGCGTGACAGAATACGAGCGCTCGCTGCTGCTCAATGAAGCGGTTTCCAATGTATCCTATCGCGTGGACGGGACAAGGTATCAGCGGGCATACTTTGCCAGCTTTCCGGATCAGGCAATTGTGTGCATGCTCAGGTGCGAAAAGCCGGAGATGCGGGTACATGTCAGGTTTGATTCCCTGCTTTGCCATCAGATCCGGACCGGGGAGGAAGGAACACTGGAAATTTCCGGTCAGTGCCCGGAACACGTGGACCCGAATTACTGTCCGCGGGAGGAACGGGTGCAGCAGGGCAGCCGGGGGCGGAAATTCCAGGCGGCCTGCCGGATACTGGATACGGACGGCGATGTGGAAATCTCGGAACAGGCACTGACGGTATCCGGTGCCACGTTCCTGGTGCTTGCTTTCCATATGGGAGACAGGCCGTCTTTCCCGCTGAAGTCCGGATGGGAGGAGCTGAAGGCGCGGCATGTGCAGGATTACACCCGCATTTTTGACCGGGTGGACCTGTATCTCGGACCGCAGGATCCGGCTCCGACGGACGAGCGCCTGGAAAAGGTCAGGCATGCGGATACGGATCCGTCCCTGTACGCGCTTTATTTCCAGTACGGGCGGTATCTGCTGATCGCGTCCTCACGGAAGGGGAGTCAGCCGGCGAACCTTCAGGGCATCTGGTCCTGGGATATTACGCCGCCCTGGTCCAGCAACTGGACGACCAACATCAATCTGCAGATGAATTACTGGCATGCCTGCAGCTGCAATCTGCTTGAATGCATGGACCCCTACTTTGATCTTCTGAAGCGGATCTGTGCAAACGGCAGGGAGACCGCACGGACGCACTACGGATGCCGGGGCAGCGTACTGCATCACAATACGGATTACTGGGCCAGCACCAATCCGACCGGCATCTTTTACGGCGGGGACAGGGGAGATGACGGCAGCGTCACCTGGTCCTTCTGGGTGATGGGCGAGGCCTGGATGTGCCAGGCACTGTATGAATATTATGAATATACGCATGATGAGGCTTTCCTGAGGGACACGGTGTATCCGATTCTCCGGGAAAATGCCCTGTTCCTCAATGACTGGCTGGTGGAGCGTGACGGCGTGTTCGAGTCCCTGCCTTCCACCTCCCCGGAAAACCGGTTCCTGACCGCGGACGGTCAGTCCTGCTGTGTATCCCGCAACTGTGCCATGGATCTGGAACTGATCCGTGAAGTGTTCACGCATTTCCGCAGGACCTGCGAAATCCTCGGTCTGGATGACCCGCTGCTTGCCGAAACGGAGCACAAGCTCCGGCATCTGGCCCCGATTCAGATCGGCAGCAGGGGACAGATCCTGGAATGGGGAGAGGAATACGGGGAAGTGGAGCCAGGGCACAGACATGTATCCCTGCTCTACGGACTGTATCCATCGGACCTGTTTGAAGGGAATCCGGAAATGATGGAGGCGGCCCGGAAGACGCTGCAGCTGCGGATCGAGAACGGCGGCGGATATACGGGCTGGAGCTGCGCCTGGCTGATCAGCCTGTATGCGGTGCTGGGCGACCGCGAAAATGCTGCCCGTTACCTGCACGTGCTGCTCTCCCGGTCCACGTATCCGAACATGTGGGACGCGCATCCGCCGTTCCAGATTGACGGAAACTTCGGCGGAGCCGCGGGCATTGCCAATATGCTGGTGCAGGACCGCGGCGGAGAGGTGCGGGTGCTTCCTGCGCTTCCCGAAAACTGGAAGGACGGGTATGTGCGCGGACTGCGGATCCGTGGAGGGAAGACCATTGATATTGAGTGGAAGAACGGACAAGCCGTGAGTACGGAAATCCATCCGGCCTGAATGAGAGGCGGAAAGCGGTGACCGGCATCCGGATTCCGATGTGGATGAGGAGGAAAACGCGTGAAGATTGTTCTGCTTGAGCGTGACAGTATTGGCGGGGATATGGATGTTTCCTGCTATGAGGAGCTGGGAGAGGTCGTCGCCTACGGCAGCACCAGGACCGAGGAGGAAGTGAAGGCGCGCACGCGGGATGCGGATGTCGTGATCGCCAACAAGGCGCCCATGACACGGAATGCCCTCTCGGAAGCCGGACAGCTCAGACTGATCTGTATTCTTGCCACCGGGTATGACAACTGCGATACGGCCTGGTGCCGGGAACAGGGAATCCGGGTATGCAATGTGGTCAACTACAGCACGGCGATGGTGGCTCAGCACACCATTACGCTGGCACTGTGCCTGACCCAGCATATCCTGCATTATGATGCGTTTGTCCGCGGCGGCGCGTACAGCGCGCAGCCTGCCTTCTCCTGCTTCGATGTCCCCTTTCATGAACTGGATGGGAAGACCTGGGGCATTGTGGGCATGGGCCATATCGGCCGGCGCGTGGCCGCGATCGCATCCGCGCTGGGATGCCGGATCATCACGCATTCCCTGACCGGGCGGACAGGAGGGCATGCATGGGAGCAGGTGGACAGGGAACAGCTGCTGCGGGAAAGCGACATTCTGTCGCTGCACTGTCCGCTCAGTGATCTGTCCCGGCATTTCATGAACGCTGACGCATTCAGGCTGATGAAGCCATCGGCGTATCTGATCAATGTGGCCCGGGGCCCGGTGGTGGACCAGCGGGCACTGTATCAGGCGCTGATGGACGGAGAAATAGCCGGGGCCGCCATGGATGTCATGGAGAAGGAACCGATCCCGGCGGATGATCCGCTGCTGCAGGTAAAGGGCAGCGGAAAGCTGATCATGACGCCGCATCTGGCCTGGGCCAGTGTGGAGGCCCGGAAACGGTGCATGCTGGGGGTATATGAGAACATCCGCGCATGGATGCGCGGAGAGGAAAGGAATGTTGTCAACGGCTGATGCCGGACGGCAGGGAATTCAGAGAGGGCGCGAAATTCCTGACACCTGGGGTGCCGTGCCTTCTTTTCATGTTCCGGTATCTGAGGAAGCAGGGAAATCCGGTCCGGGCTGTCCGTGTGCACAGGACAGTTAGTCATTCCTGCCAATTGATAGAGAAATGTAACTCTTCTGTAACCATTCACGTGGTATAGTGCACAATAGGATAGTGTGAACTGGAGGGACAAGGGTGACCGTTAATAACGGAAAGCCGGAAATGACCAACATAACCCCAGAGTATGCTGCAATCGGACAGAGAATGCGCCTGATCCGGAAGCGAAAGAATCTCACGCAGCGCGGCATGGGACAGATCCTGGGCATGTCAGGAGCCACGGTGTGTCAGAATGAGAACGGCGTGTTCTCCGGGATGAAATATCTGGAGCATTTTGCGGAAAAAATGCAGATCAGCCGGAACTGGCTGCTGACAGGAGAAGGCGAGAGCGGGGTGGAAAAGAGTCTTGATCAGAGAACCCCGGCACAGCGCCTGATCGAAATGCGCCAGGATATGGGTCTGAGCCAGACCGCGCTGAGCCGTAAAATCGGTGTGCAGAGCACAAGCATTTCCCTGATTGAGCATGAGCGCATTTCCATGAGCGCAAAGTTTGCCCAGCGGGTGGAAGATGAACTTGGGATAGGGGCCGACTGGCTTCTTTACGGGGATGAAAGCCAGAAGCGCTGGCCGTGCAGCGGGCGGATGATTGATTATCTGCGCCGGCATCCGGAAGAGCGCAGAAAGATCTGGATGGAAATGCGCGGCAACCGGGATCAGGATATGTTCCTGTCCAAGACGGATGACAATCCAGGCAACCGGATTCGTACCGCCAGAATCAAGGGCGGGATGAATCAGCAGATGTTTGCCAGGAAAATCCAGGTTCAGCAGTCCACGGTTTCAAGGATTGAGAACGGGGACATCCATATTACCGATGATATGATGCAGCGGATCTGCGAAGCATTGGGAGCCGATGAAAACTGGATTCGGCATGGTGAAAATGAGTGAATAAAAAATTGTGCACAAGGCAGGAGTATTCCAGTTCGTGTCGAAAGAGATAACACAAAGACTTCTGTTTTCTATTTTCGACCAGTTTGGAAGGAGGCTAAGGATGCTGACGCCAGTGCGATTAGATGCGCTGCTGGCGGTCTGCGAAGACAGAGCAGCGGTGCGCGACAGTTTAAAGGAAGTGGATACGGAGAATTTGCGAGAATTTGTAACAGTAGCCGCTTCGCTGATGGCCGAACGCAGACCTGATGTTCTGTCCCTTATGATTCGTGCACTTGCTCAGGGATGTGTCACAGGAAATTGTGATGAGGCTCTGCAGAGCGCTGCCGCAATAGCCATAGAAGGGCTGGGGGCAAGACGTCGGGTAGAAACGAACGAACACGTAACACTT
>CAMNDE010000116.1:0-7888 GCA_946534895.1 uncultured Clostridia bacterium | reverse complement strand
ATCCGGAAGCTGCCATCATGTACCTCGACTGGCTGTGCCAGTATGACACCATCTATTTCCTCCAGAACGGTCTGGAAGGCATCACTTCTGACCTGAACGAAGACGGCATCCCGGTGGTCAAGGACGTGGACGCGGATCATCATGACATGGTCTACAACTCCATGCAGAACATCGACTACACGCTGCTCGTCAACGGCCAGTGGCTGGACACCGAGGAAAAGACCATGAAGTCCCAGGCGCTGAGCTATCAGGGCTATGCGGATCTGTTCGAAGAGGAATACACCGTGGGCAACCGCGATGCGATCCTGGCCGGTTTCCACTTCGACGTGCCGCTGGAGAACAACTCCAAGTACAGCACCACGCTCGCTTCCTATGAGCAGGAAATCCTGGTGAAGTGCACCATGGCTGCCACCGCTGAAGAGTGCAGCGCTCTGTACAAGGATATGCTCCAGCAGTACATGGATATGGGCGGCAAGGCCGTGCAGGACGAAAAGTATGCTGCATGGGATGCTGCGCATGCGGAATAATCCATAAGAATCCTCAATGCCTTCAGGCGCCGCGCCGTCAGGTGCGGCGCCTGTTTTGAAAAGAAAAGAGAAGAAAAGCTGTCAAAGGAAGGAAGTGCCCTATGCTTCAGGTCGCCATTATCGGAACGGGTAATATTTCCCATCTGCATATCCCGGCGTATCTTCTGTTCCCTGAGCGGGTGCATATCGCCGCCCTGGTGGACATCATTCCGGGCAAGGCGCAGAAGGTAAAGGAAGAATTCGGTCTGGACTGTGATGTGTATCTGGACCATCATGATATCCTGGACAGGAAGGATATTGATCTGTTTGACGTCTGCACCCCGCCGTATGTGCATGCCGAGATTTCCATCAATGCCATGAAACATGGGAAGCACGTCATCTGCGAAAAGCCCATGGCTCCGTCCCTGGCCGAGTGCGATGAGATGATCCGGGTGAGGGATGAGATGGGCGTGAAGCTGTCCATCATTGCCCAGAACCGTTTCAGAAAGCCCATACGGGATCTGAAGGCACTGCTGGACTCCGGCATAGCCGGACCGGTGAAGCATGCAACCATCAATTCCCTGTGGTGGCGCGGACACTGCTACTATGATCTGTGGTGGCGCGGAACCTGGGAGAAGGAAGGCGGCGGGTGCACCCTGAATCATGCGGTGCATCACATTGACATGCTTGGCTGGATGATGGGTCTGCCAAACCGGGTGACCAGTATCCTTGCCAACACGGCCCACGACAATGCTGAGGTGGAGGATCTTTCCATCTCCGTGCTCGAGTATCCCGGTGCGCTTGCGTCCCTGACCGCATCGGTGGTTGACCATGGGGAAGAGCAGACGCTGACCTTCCAGTGCGACAGGGCGAAGATCGCGGCTCCGTTCTCGGTCTATGCCTCCGTGTCCAAGCCCAACGGGTTCCCGGAACGCAATGAGGCACTGGAAAAGGAGATCAGCGATTTCGCGGACAAATTGCCGCCCATCCCGCATATCGGGCATGACGGTCAGATTGAAAACGTGCTGACGGCGATTGAGGAAAACGGGGATGTGGCCATTACCGCCGAGGATGGCAGGCGGACCATTGAGCTGATCACCGCCATATATAAGGCCGGTGCCACAAGGACTGCCGTGGAGCTCCCGCTGAAGAAGGACGATCCGTTCTATACCGTGGAGGGCATCATGAAGGCCGTTCCGCATTTCTATGAAAAGTCCAAATCCGAGATCGATCTTGGCGGTTCGGATATCACGGTGGGCAGCAGTTACGGGGAAAAGAAATAAGAACGCATAAGGCTGCAAGGAGGGCATGCATATGAAACTGAACGCTGCAGACGGCATGAACTACGCCCCTGTAGGTGAAAAGAAGGCGGTTGTGAAGCCGGGAGAATTCGTATTCTCCGCGGCACGGCTGGATCACGGGCACATTTACGGCATGTGCAACGCACTGACGGAAGCCGGCGCAACGCTGAAGTATGTGTGGGATCCGGATCCGGAAAAAGTGGCGCATTTCCTGAAAATCTATCCCCAGGCAACGCCTGCCGAGAGTGAGGACCAGGTGCTGCAGGACAAGGAAACCATGATGGTGGCTGCGGCGGCTGTGACCAGCGAGCGCGGGCCCTTCGGCGTCACGGTCATGGAGCACGGGAAGGACTACTTTACTGACAAGGCGCCCTTCACGACCATGGCGCAGCTGGAAAAAGCCAGGGAAACCGTGAAAAAGACCGGAAAGAAGTACATGGTTTACTATTCTGAGCGTCTGCATGTGGAAGGCGCGATCATGGCCGGATACATGGTGGATGCCGGGGAAATCGGAAAGGTCATCAGCGTGACCGGATTCGGACCGCACCGGCTGGGTGCCGGCAACCGTCCTGCCTGGTTCTTTGAAAAGGCCAAATACGGCGGCATTCTCTGCGACATCGGCAGCCATCAGATCGAGCAGTATCTGCATTTTGCCGGCGAGGAGGACGCGGAGGTTACGCTGGCCCGGATCGGCAATTACGGACATCCGGAGTATCCCGAGCTGGACGATTTCGGCGACTGTGCCATTACAGGAAAAAACGGCACCACCAATTATTTCCGCGTGGACTGGTTCACGCCGAACGGGCTGCGTACCTGGGGTGACGGGCGCACCCTGATTCTGGGCACCGAAGGCTTTATCGAAATCCGCAAGTACATCAATCTGGCTGCGGAAAAAGAGGGCGGCAACCATGTATTCCTGGTCAACGGCAAGGGTGAGCAGTATTTTGACGCCACCGGCAAGACCGGATTCCCGTTCTTCGGCGGACTGATTCTGGACTGCCTGAACCGCACGGAAAAAGCCATGACCCAGGCCCATGCGTTCAAGGCGGCTGAACTTTGTCTGAGAGCGCAGGAGAAGGCGGTTGTGGTCGCTCCGTGAGCTTAAAATGAAAAGGATGTCCCCGATTCCGGGGACAGAAAGGAACGACATGGCACTTTTACAGGTGGACTACAAGTCCAAAATGCTGGGACGCAAAGTACATTTCAATGTGATACTGCCCACGGACATGGAGGAGGAAAGCCATGCTCCGTACCCGACCCTGTACCTGCTTCATGGCATATTCGGCAATTCAACCAGCTGGCTGACGAGCAGCTGCGTACAGCGCTACGCGGAGGACAAAGGGATCTGCGTGGTCATGCCTGACGGGGAAAACGGTTTCTATGTGGACCATCCGGACTATATGAACCGCTTTTCCTCCTGGGTGGGACAGGAACTGGTGGAAGTCACCAGAAAGCTGTTCCATCTGTCTGACCGCCGTGAAGATACCTGGCTGTGCGGGTTTTCCATGGGCGGGTATGGCGCACTGCGCAATGGACTGAAGTATTCGGATACCTTCGGGAAAGTGATCGCTTTCTCCGGTGCCCTGATTCTGGATATGCCGCGTACGCCGCAGCCTGGAGAGGGAAGTCCGATCAGTTCGCCGTATATGAAGGCGATGTTCGGGGACATGGCAGATGCGGTTTCGTCCGATCTGAACCCCGCATGGATAGTGCGGAAGCTGGCAGAAGAAGGCAAACCACTTCCGGATCTCTATATCTCCTGCGGTGAACAGGATGGGCTTCTGGAAGCGAATCAGAAATTTATCGGCCTTCTGGATGAACTGAAGATACCCTATACCTGGCGGACAACACCCGGCGGACATGACTGGGATTTCTGGGAACAGGAAATCCGGCATGTGATCAAAAACTGGCTTTGAGAAAAATCATTCAGGAGCTGTGAAGCAATATGCTTTGCGGCTCCTTTTTTTCTCTCTCAAGTACACGGGCGGCACCTGAGAGAAAAGGGTGCAGCGTCACATTGTGGAGAATATGGCAGGAAAGCGTCAGCTTGCAAAGCAGCCTGCGATTATCCGTGAACAAAGTTCTTGAGCCGTACACATTTTTTCTGTGTCTGAATGCTTGAGAAAAATCTGCAAAATTATGTTAGTATAAATTCGGGATACTGCACAATATCGACATACAATTTCACCACGGATCTATGAGAACTCGAAGGGTGATGGGTGATTGTGATAGAAACATTCAGTACATGCCTTGATGCCTGGATGAAAGAAACATTGCGTTCCATGGCATCACTTTCTGCGGAAGTCCATCTGAAAAGCAAAACCACCGTGGCCCGCATTCTTCAGGGCCGGTCCACATGGAACGGATGCAGTCAGTTTTATGAATTGCTGTCCAGGCACACTCATATTGAGGACAGATGGGCCCGGCGGTTTCAGGCTGCGCTGCGTACGGAACGGATCGGAGCCCGTGAATGTGCCCTGCTCGAGGCACTGGACCATCAGATTCGCACAAAAACGTCCCTGCAGCCGTCTCAGACCACGGTTCCGGCAGCAGACCTGCGCAGGGAGCCTGTGGGAACCCTGCTGATTCTGGGCTGCCCCTGGGAGCAGACATATGACTATATCCGGCAGTGCATGGCTGAAAACAGAGATGTCAGGATTTTTCATTATGTGACATACGCGGAACTGTACAATCATCCGCCGGTGCTTTCGGAACTGCTGAACTTACTGACAGAAGCCAGGTATCAGGTATTTCTGGTGGAAGAGGATACGGTTTCCCAGGCGATGCTCAGCTGGAACATCATGATAAAACGCAATCCTGAAAGCAACCGGGAAACACTCATGGCTGCATGCGGAGAATCCTTCATCTGCTGTGCTGAAGATGCTGCACGGGATCTGAGCCTGGAGGAATACCGGAAGAAGCTTGATGTACCTGGAACCTGTGCCCTGTATCATAACGAAGACATGAAAAACGGAAGCGATTATATCCGCTTTCAGAAAGACTCCCTGCATATGGAGAACATGCACAGGAAGACCATTATCAAGCCCACAGCCGGCATTCAGATGCTGCCTGCAGACATCAGCATTCAGAGCTTCAGGGATTTCCTGACCCGGAATACGGCACCCATTGCGACCAGTGCAGAATCCATCATCTATTATTTCCGCAAGCGTGCGGAGAATTTCTACAACCGGGAAACAAAGATGATTCTTTCCCGTCGGGCCACAATGGAATTTGCACTTCACGGGAAACTGCCGGATCAGTTTTATGCGTGCAGGCCTTTTACCATCGAAGAGCGGATGTCCATCTTCCGGTATCTGCTCAATCTGCTGAGCAATCCGCAGGTAACGATCCTTTTTGCCCAGAGGGAACTGAGCCGGACATTCTCCTTTGAAGCCTACGCTACCTTCGGCGTGCTGATCTATCCCAGTCAGACGAGCTATAACGTGGAAAAAGACGCATACCGGGAGCTGATTTTTCCCGGAAGGAGATATGCCGATCTGATGAGGCAGTATGTGGACGAAATCGTGATTCCTGAGTATTGCGGTACAGAACAGGATACTCGCAAGTATCTGAATCAGATTCTGATCCAGCTACAGACTCGTCCGGAATCAGAATCGCGGGTGGAATCAGAAGAGAAGCCGTGATTCATATACATGCTTTTGTCCTGGAACGAATGGAAAAATCATGCTGCGGGTTTGCCGGCATCAATAAACGTTTATGGAAAGTGCGCATTGCATGGTTGTGCGGCAGAAGCCAATTTTGCAGAAGTTGCTTTTCCATATCGGATGTTATCAGAAAAGGGGTGGAAAGGCGGAATGGATTCAGAAACAGTTTGGAAAACAGGAATTCAATGATGAAAATATCAGCAAAGATGAGGGATTGTATGAAGAAGCTTGTATCGGTTTTCCTGTCAATGATCGTGCTTTTGTCCATGATCGTCTTCCCGGCTGAATCTGAGAACGGGAGCAGTCAGAGTGAGGGGACAACGGCTGAAGTGATACCAACAGAAACATACCCCGGCGTCAACGATTCATCCAGTGCTCAGTCAGGAGAAGAAGGAACCTTTCCGGCAAGTGCAGTTGTCTCTGTCGCGATTGGAGATGGGGACACAGTCGGCATCCTTTCAGGCAAGACCAGTCTGGGCACATGGGAATATGATGAAGTATCCGAATCCAAACTGTACACTTCTTCTGTCGCCGGAACGGAAATCAGCGCCTTGTACATGTTCAGTCCGAAACCGGAAGAACGCCTGTACTCCACGGTCGAAGGTATGAAATCATCAGTAGAATCGGCCATCTCAGAGGTATCGGATAACCTGGCAAACCACTCATCCTACTTAATGGAGATCGACGGATACCCGGTTGCTCTCGGAACAGGAATCAAAACCAATGAAGGCGAGAAACTGGCATTTGGGATAATTGCGGCATGCTCCGGGAGGCATCTGATATTCATACTCATATCATCGCCGCCGGCAGTCTATACTCCGACCATTGAAGACCTGCGACAGCTGGCAGGGTATTTCTCACTGGATACCTCACAGCCGTTAATCACCGAAGCTCAGGTCGGACTTACCTTGTCGACAGAAGATGGGGTAACTTCTGTATCAGCCGGTCAGAAACTGAAATTCATTGCATCATTTGCAGATCCCTCAATTGTGAACGCACAGGCAAAAAACAACAGGATCAATTGGAATGTCCTGGATTCCTTTAGTCCTGAAACTGAAATCGGTTATTATTCGAAAGATGCAATGGATGCTAAGATAGACAACAGAGGCGTTCTGACAGTCAACAGTAATATCGATGATGTCAAGACGGTTTATGTTGCGGCACAGTCTGAAACCTACGGCACCTATGCTGTGAAGAAAATTACCCTTCTCCCCAGAGTCAAAGCTGTGAATGTGGAGCCCTCGGCTGTGACACTTTTCGCTGCAGAAGGCCAGACGGCAGACATTTCCGCTTCCCTTGAGCCGGCTTCGGTTCCGCTGGAAGGACTCGTATGGACTGCATCCGCCAAAAGCATCGTGGAGATAGAGGACCATGGAGATGGAAGTGCTGTCATCCAACCGCTGAAAGCCGGAAAAGTGAGTATCACCGTGAAGGAACGAGGCGGCAGGACCGGAAGAGTCAACGTTACGGTCAAACAGCCGGTAGAGGCACTGGAACTTACAGCGCGGGGCAGGGCTGTTCCCGGAAGAACGCTTGCCATGAATGCGGCGATAAGTCCGCGCAATGCTTCCGACAAAAAGCTTGCATGGGCGTTGGATGTGGACGAAAGCATTGCATCCATTTCCCAGAATGGTCAGATCAGAATCAAAAAGGACGCTCCTGTGGGACAGAAGATTACCGTTACCTGCACAGCGCAGGGGGCTCCGGAACCGGTTGTTGCATCGGCAGAAATTGAGATTACAGAGAAGTAAAAGGATGGGGACCGGAGTAAGACACTGGATAAGGAAAAGATATGCCCTATAAAACCCCAAAGCGGGCGTATATCAATGAGAAATCGTGGCAATACATGAAGCAGATTCTTCCATTTCATGCATTGCCTCGGATAGCAGCTTGTTATCCATTACATCCTGAAAACAGACGGCTTTGCACAGCCTGCGAGACAGAAGGTATAGACAAGCATGCATTCGCCTCTGAATTTGAATCTGAAAGAAAGGATTTTGAACATGAAAAGACTCATCTGTGCTCTGATGGCCGTTCTGACACTGTTCCCACTGGTGGTGTTCGGCGAAGAGACTCATTTTTCACGATATCATGATATCTACGAGAGCATGAAGGTGGAAAACGCGGAATTATCCTATGCACAGCTGAAAGAAGTGGTTGGAGGCAGGAATACGTACCGTGAGTTCCCGGATTATGGGCTTCGCCTGTACAATCCGTTGAACAGCCTGCGGGTAATCGATGAACACTACATTCTCCAAAAGGCAATCAGGAGGCATTTTGAGAAATCAGGATTTGTTCTGGCCGATGAAAGCCTTTATGTTGCCTATGAGGACGATGAGCAGAAAGTATTCTACAATATCACCAGAGTGATGAATCCTGATTTTGAAGGCTGTAATAAGCCCCATGATTTTTCACA
>CAMNDE010000115.1:0-8044 GCA_946534895.1 uncultured Clostridia bacterium | reverse complement strand
GCCGGAGTGAAGTTCCCGGGTTTCAAACTGGTGGCAGGACGCAGCAATCGGAAATTCACCGATGAGGCTGCGGTTGCGGATATCGTATCCCGATGCGGATATGATCCGTACGAACACAAGCTGGCTGGCGTCACCGAGATGACCAGACGGCTGGGTAAAAAACGTTTCGAAGAACTCCTGAAGGACTATATCATCAAGCCTGATGGCAAACCTGTACTGGTTCCGATGTCGGATAAGCGGCCGGAACTGAACAATGCACATAATGATTTTATGGAGGAATAATACTATGAGTAATATGGCAACAAACCCCTGCAAAGTGATCACCGGCAAGCACACTGTTTTCTCTTACCTGACCGTCAACGAGCCGAAGACTCCGCTGGGCGGCGGAACACCGAAGTACAGCGTGAGCCTGATCATCCCGAAATCCGATACCGTGACAATCGAGAAGATCCGGGCTGCCATTCAGGCCGCCTATGACGAAGGCCAGAGCAAGCTGAAGGGCAGCTCCAAGACCGTCCCCGCACTGGAGGACATCAAGATCCCGCTGCGCGATGGCGACAAGGAGCGCAAGGGCGATGAAGCCTACAAGGGCTGCTACTTCGTCAACGCGAACAGCACCACCAAGCCGGGTGTCGTGGATGCGGACCGGAACCCCATCCTGGACTCCAGCGAGCTGTACTCCGGAATCATCGGCAGGGCCTCGATCGGCTTCTACGCCTACAATTCCAACGGGAACCGGGGCATCGCCTGCGGCCTGAACAACCTGCAGAAGCTGGCCGACGGGAAACCGCTGGGCGGACACAGCCGCGCTGAGGATGACTTCGCCGACGATGACGATGATGATTTCCTGAGCTGACCTTTCTGGTGGCGGAGATTTTTCTCCGCCGCCTTTTTTCCTTTCGGAGGCCATTATGGACAAAATATCTTCTCTCAGCATCGACCTGGAAACCAGGTCCTCTGCCGATATCAGCAAAGCGGGGACTTATCGCTATGTGGAAGACTCCGATTTTGACATTCTGCTATTCGGCGTTTCAGTCAATCATGGTCCTGTGCATGTTTACGATCTGGCCTGCGGGGATGTCCTGCCGGAGGAGATTATCACCGCAATCCTGGATCCTTCTGTGGAGAAATGGGCATACAACAGTTCCTTCGAAAGGATCTGTATCTCCGCCTGGCTCCATAAGCGATACCCGGACAGATTGCAGGATAAATATCTGAATCCGGATTCCTGGAAGTGCAGCCTGGTGTGGGGCGCCTATAACGGCATGCCTCTTGGGCTGGAGCGGATTGGCGCGGCTCTGGGACTGGATCAGCAGAAAATGAAGGAAGGCCATGAACTGATCAAATATTTCTGCTGCCCATGTAAACCGACGAAGAGCAACGGCCATCGGACCTGGAATCTTCCTCAGCATGCTCCTGAGAAATGGGAGCTGTTCAAAAAATACAATCAGCGGGATGTTTTGGTCGAACTGGAGATTCAGGACCGTCTGAAAAACTATCCTGTTCCAGACTTCGTCTGGGATGAATACCATCTGGATCAGCGGATCAACGATCGCGGTATCCGGATCGACCAGGAGCTGGTCCGACAAGCACTCCGCATTGATGAGATTTCCAGGAATGACCTGACCGGCCGGCTTCGGGAACTGACCGGAATGCAGAATCCGAACTCTGTCATGCAGCTGAAGCAGTATCTTGCGGATCACGGCATTGTCGTTGAAAGCCTAGGAAAGAAGGAAGCGAGCGAGCTGATCAAAACCGTGCCGGAAGATGTGGCCCGGGTACTGAAGCTCCGCTTGCAGGTCGCCAAGAGCAGCGTCAGCAAGTACAAAGCGATGATCAACACCGTCTGCGCTGACGGCCGCTGTCATGGTCTTTTTCAGTTTTACGGCGCGTCGCGCACAGGCCGCTGGGCAGGTCGCCTGATTCAGCTGCAGAATCTGCCCCAAAACCATCTCCCGGATCTGGAGCAGGCCCGGGATCTGGTGAAGCAGGGCGATTATGAAACGCTGAACATGCTCTACGACAGCGTACCCGGCGTGCTTTCGGAACTGATCCGGACTGCCTTCATCCCGGAGGACGGAAAGAAATTCATCGTCTCGGACTACTCCGCGGTGGAAGCCCGGTGCCTGAGCTATCTGGCTGGACAGGAATGGCGGATCGATGTTTTCCACGAGGGCCGGGACATTTACTGCGAAAGCGCCAGCCGCATGTTCCACTGCAAGGTGGTCAAGAACGGCGAAAACGGCCACCTCCGCCAGCGCGGCAAAGTCGCCGAACTGGCTTTGGGCTATGGCGGCAGCACTGGTGCGCTCATCGCGATGGGCGCGACCGCCATGGGCATCCCGGAGAATGAGTTGAGACCGCTGGTCGATGCCTGGCGCGAAGCCAATCCGAAAATCGTAGAATACTGGTGGGCTGTAGACCGGGCAGCCAAGACAGCGATCAGCCTTCGGATTCCTCAGCATGTCGGAAATGTACACTTTGAGATAAAAAGCGGTGTGCTTTTCATCAAGCTGCCATCCGGCAGGCATCTGGCATACCTGAAGCCCCGGCTGGAGGAGAATCAGTACGGCGGGGAAAGCATCACGTACTTCGGGTCAGACACACAGAAGCACTGGTGCCGGGTGGAAAGTTACGGCCCAAAAATCGTGGAAAACATCACGCAGGCTGTCTGCCGGGATCTGCTGGCCTACGCCATGTGGAACCTGCGGGAATACCGGATCGTCGCGCACGTCCACGATGAAGTAATACTGGAGGTTCCGATGGACACATCCTTGGAAAAAGCCTGTGAGATCATGGGGCAGTCGCCGCCATGGCTCCCGGGCATCGAGCTCCGGGCCGACGGGTACGAATGCAGCTTTTATATGAAAGCATAATAAAATCGGGTATCGCCACTTTGGGCGATACCCATATTTCTTATGCGGCCGCTTCCTTATAGTGTGTATACACGTGCTCGTAGATGACCTCGCGATAGTGATCAAGCTGATCGAACATGCTGTCCGGGATATTCATGTAGAGTTCGTCTCGGATCAGGTTCTGGACGGTTGCCCTGGTCTCATCCTTGTCCGTCCAGTGATCCATCTGTGCGATGCGTTCCTTGATCTTTTTCAGCAGCTCAACGGATAGCTGCTTAATTTTCTGGATGTCGCTCTTCGACAGGCTGTCAGAAAACAACAGGTCATAGATGGATAGTTCTTCATCACTGGAGAAGCCTTCTCTCACATACCGTTGTTCTTCCGCAGACATATCTTTCACCAAATTCATCAGATCCATAAAGGTCTTTTCGATGGTGGTCCGATCCTGCTCTGAGTTGTAAGCTTCGATGATATCCATATATCGCTTGTAGTAATCCACGCGACCAGGATTCGCCGCCATCATGGTTGCCAGACGATCCTGGACAAGGTCTTCCAGTTCCTTCAGCATCATGTTCTTTCTCTTGACGCGCGCGAACTCCCGAGCCAGCAGATAGAAATCGATCTTGCTGATGTCAAACTGCCGTGATTCTGCCATGACAGCTGAGCCTTCCGGTTGCTGGATTTCGATGTTCTCGTTGATGATCCGGTTAATCTCAACCATCAGCGGATTGATGTTGATGTGCTTGCGCTTCTTCTGCATCTCACGCTGAACCGCCAGAATGGCATCGGTTTGCGCACGTGTATCCTGCGAAATATCATCCCGATCCAGATATTTCATCAACCTGCTGATTTCACCGGCATAGGTATTAAACGTTTTCCTGATCTCCGGGCTGGAGAACATAGCCTCCGCTCCATCAGCAAGCAGAGTAAGCTTTTGAAAATTGGTCGCATGGATCAATGCTTCCAGGTCGAAATCACATTCGTCCATCAACTGCTCTGCACCAGCAACCGCCTTCAGGATTTGTTCTACCAGCTCTTCCTTGTCCACGGTCGGGTCAACATGAGATGTTCCATTGACATTCTGCGTATAGTCATTTAGAGCCTTTTTCAATGCACCGACAATGCCAATATAGTCAATGATCAGGCCGTTGCTCTTCCCGGCTGCGACGCGGTTAGCGCGGGCAATGGTCTGCATCAGGGTATGCGCCTTCAGGGGCTTGTCCAGATAAAGGCAGGACAGAGACTTCACATCAAAGCCTGTCAGCCACATGGCACAGACGAAAACCACCCGGAAGGGATTGTCAGAATCCTTGTATTCCTTGTCCAGTTCCCGTTTTTCCATCTTCTCCCGGTGTGGTTTGATGTCCAGATTCCACTGCCGGAAGGTCTGAATTTCGTTCTGTTCCTGGCTGATAACCACACACATCTCGGTTTCCTTCATCCAGGTCAGCTTCCGGGAAAGCTCCTGCTGCTCCTGGTCAGATGGCGCGTGAAGAACTCGCTGCTCAAGGGCGGCTATTTCCTTCTGCCATTCATCCTGCACATAGTTGTACATGCGGACGCAGGTTACCTTGTTGAGGCAGACGAACATCGCCTTGCCACTTGTCCACAGATCGCTGTAATGCTGCACAAAGTCATGCGCGATGGCCTTCAGACGCGGTTCGGCGGTCAGGAGATGCACTTCCTTTTCAAACTCATGCATCACTTTTTCTGCCTGATCGGGATCGAGATCTGCCGCTTCAATGGCGTCCAGTATCTTGTCCGTAATCTCCGGATTCCTGATTTCCTTTATCTTCTCGCCGCGATTCTCATAGTAAAGCGGAACGGTCGCCTTGTCCTCCACGGCCCGTTTGAAGTCGTACACGGAGATATATCCGCCGAAGGTGCGGGCAGTGATCTCATTGGAGGACAGCAGCGGCGTGCCTGTGAAACCGATGCGGGATGCAGTCGGCAGCAGCTTTTCCAGATTATCCGCGAAGATACCATATTGGCTGCGATGCGCTTCATCCGACATGATCAGGATATCGTGATCCGGAATGATGGGCTCCTCGTTTGGCTGATTGAATTTCTGAATCAGGGTAAAGATGTAGCTGGGATTGCCTTTCAGTTTATTGATCAAGTCAGAGCCACTGGTGGCCATGAACTGTTTCCCCTCGGCTTTCCCCAACAATCCGCAGGCTTCAAAGGTGCTACAGATCTGCTTGTTCAGTTCATCCCGGTCTGTCAGCACCACAATGGTCGGCGAGCCCTGGAACTTCCGGCGGATCTTCTGCGCCAGGAAGAGCATGGAGTAGCTCTTGCCTGAGCCCTGCGTATGCCAGAACACACCCAGCTTGCCATCCCGAAGTTTTCGGTTGGCATAAGCCTGTACAGCGGCATTTACTCCCAGGTACTGATGATTTCGGGCCAGTATCTTGACCGTCTTTCCATCGGAATGATCGTACAGGATGAAGTTTTCAAACAGATCGAGGAAGTTCTCCTTTTTGCAAATGCCCCGCAACATGGTTTCCAGGGCGACGTTTCCTTCGTCCTCCTCCGCCAATCGCTTCCACTCATGGAAGAACTCGTATTTGCTGCCCAACGTGCCCACCTTGGCCTGCAGGCCGTTGGAAAGCATCAGGAAGGCATTATAGTAGAAAAGGAACGGGATCGTATCCTGATAATCGGTATAGTTATCATTGTAGGCGTTCTCCACGTCCATATCGTTCCGCTTGAGTTCGATGAACAGCAGCGGCAGGCCATTGACAAAGCCCACGATGTCCGTCCGGCGGCGGTACAGATCTCCATGGATCTTGAGCTCCTTCACCGCCAGAAAATGGTTGTTCGCGGGAGTCGTGAAGTCAATCACCATGGCCCGGCGGGTATCGTTTTTGCCGTCGGGACGCTTGATTGTCACCGGGATGCCGTCCCGGATCAGGAAATATTTCTCCTCGTTGATCTGCAGCAGGGAGGCGGAGGACAGGTGGGCGTCCAGCAGTTTGCAGGCTTCCGCAATCTGCGCGTCCGTGATCCAGGGGTTCAGCTCCCGAAGGGACTGACGAAAGTACCGCCACAGCACGATTTCATGGTAGCTTTTTCTACCCAGAGTTCCGTTTTCACCCAGCACCTCCTGGTTATAGGCGAGCACAACGTCCCAGCCCAGCTCATCATGCAGCAGGGCGGCAGCGCTTTCCTGAACCAGAATGTTTTCAGAGTAATCGTAACTCATCTGGGGTACACCTCCACTTTTGCGGAATAGGAGCGGGATGCTCAGACGGCGATTTCGCCGGACATGAGCTTGGGAAGAATACGATTGCGGGCTTCGCTTGCTAATTCATTTTGTTTGGTTAATAGCTTCTTGTGATCGAATATTATCTTTATTCGATCTTCAAACATTGCCAGCACATGTTTGTTCGGGAGCAAGATATCGATACCGTCAAGTATGTTTACTGTCATACTCGGGACTGCTGCACCAATGTTGAAAGAGTACATGTCCAACCGCGATAAAAACAAATAGCTGTATTTTGCGATATTCTCCATCTGCGGAATGGAATAGAACATCGTATCGATAGTCCAGAAATCTCCGTCTACATAAAGAATATTGTTCAGAGATCCCTTTCGGGGAATAAGAACAGATTCGCCGGAATACAGGATGGGCTTCACTTTCCGCATGATGCCACCCGAGCCGTAGACAGGGATATTACCATCAGACAGGGATTTATGATCTTTACCATATCTGATTTGCAGAAGATCTGTAACCTTTTTCTTTTGCCATCCTTCCGGAACTCCGTCCACTACCGGCACATCCTCATGCCCAGGATACCGCAGATCGACAAACCATTCCTTGTACAGCCGCTGTGCTGCTTCCTCCAACAGCTTGATCTGGCGCTGATTGGTTTCGATGAGGTCATCATAGGCAATCAAAATGTCAGCTGCCTTTTTCTGTTCTTCAATTGGTGGTAGAGACACAGGCAGTGTTTTTATCACTGGGATGTTCACGTGGGCAACAGTAGCACCATTTGCAGTTCCTAACAGACCATACTGCTGCTGCGGTGCAAGAAGGTAGTATGCCAAATAATCTGGATAAACTTTCGTCTTATCAGGGCGTAGAAGGACTGTTCTTTGACCAAGGCAGACTTTCTCTCCGTTCTTGATAATGGCTACATTTCCTGCTGGTGCTTCACGCGCCATTATTAAATCGTCATCTTGAGGCGTGGCTCTGAGATTCCTTCTCTGATAAGCAGCCTCAGACACTCGATGAACATCATTAAGAATCAGTCTGCCACGTCCTATATTGGGAGTTCGAATCAAAGGATACCCCGCACCTTCATCCTTAGCAGTTGAGTGAGGGCAATCGACGATGAACTCGCATACATCATTAAGCGTCATTCTTACCCTCCGCCTTCAATTTTTGATACTGCTTCTTCCATGCTTTTGAAGGCATCCGACATATACCATCGGCACACTCAAAAGCGCACACTCCAGGAATCCCATTGTTTTTACAGATATCTGGGTTGTTTGCTCTGCAGCCTACAGTGACCTCC
Source organism: uncultured Clostridia bacterium (assembly GCA_946534895.1). Taxonomy (GTDB): domain Bacteria; phylum Bacillota; class Clostridia; order Christensenellales; family Aristaeellaceae; genus UBA2943. The sequence continues at coordinate 666 of CAMNDE010000115.1, read as the reverse complement.
TCGGTATCGCCATCACGCAATGGTGCATTGAAGGGGACATGGCTTTTCTTGTTTTCACTCATAATCCCATCTCCTCCATATTCTGTGAGATAGCCTCCATCAGCTCATTGCTCTTTAACTGTAGTTCCAGCAGCTCTGCATGAATCTCCTTCATCCGGACATGGAAATCCACACCGTCATCCTCTACCGGGGCCACACCCACATAGGCGCCAGGCGTCAGCGACCATCCCTTATCTTCGATCTCGGCGCGATCTGCCAGCTTACACAAGCCCAGCACATCGGCATATCTGCCTTCGCCGAACTTCTCATACAGCCAGCAGGCTTCTTTTGCGATAGTCAGGGCTTCTTCCAGCTCTTTGATTTTATCATCGTACTGCGCCTGCACGGACTTCTTGTCCCGTTTTGCAGCGGCATCCACTGCAGCCTTGGCTTCAGCTCGCAGAGCTTTGATCTGCTCCTCAATCTTTGCGGCAGTGTCAGAAAAAGCGCCATCACCAAGCACTGCATGGTATTCCTGCAACAGGGCGGCATACTTATCGGTCTCTCCGCGATAGAGCCACACGATAGCCGCCAGGTTTTTCAGCTGCAATTCGCTCCATTCGTTCAGGGTACGATCCACTACGGTGAAGTAGTTCCGGGCATCAATGAACAGAACCTTGTCCTGCA
>CAMNDE010000114.1:0-8148 GCA_946534895.1 uncultured Clostridia bacterium | reverse complement strand
CGGTTCTTGATGCCGTGGTACAGGGCGTTTTCAATCAGCGGCTGCAGGATCAGCTTCGGCACCATGCAGTCCTGCATCTCCTCCGGAACACTGATGCTGTAATCCAGAATATCGCTGTAGCGCACCTGCTGGATTTCCAGGTAACTGGTTGCCTGAACCAGCTCCGCGCGCAGGGAAATGATGTCCCTGCCGCCGCTGAGGGAATTCCGGAAAAAGGTGGACAGGTTCGTCACCATCGACACCACATCCTGTTCCCGCTGGGATTCGGCCAGGATCACGATGGAGTCCAGTGTATTATAGAGGAAATGCGGATTGATCTGTGCCTGAAGCAGCTCCAGCTCCGCGCGGTGCAGCGAGCGCTGGTCCTCCATCTGCTTTGCCATGAGATGCCGGATCCGCTCCGCCATGCGGTCAAAGTTCCGGTCAAGAATCCGGAGCTCCTCAATATCGGTTTCCACCGGCTTCCCGTAGGACTGGTCGGATCCCAGGTGTTCCGCCTTGTCCGACAGTTCGCCGATCGGTGCGGTAATGCCCCTTGTGATCCGGATGGAAAAAATCAGCATGCCCAGGGAAAAGAGCACGGCCACAAGCACGGCCGTGACAATCAGAGCCGTGCTCTGCGCACCGATGGACCGTCTCAGGCGAGCCAGCTGCTGCACCTCATCATCAATGAAGTCATGCATGTATTGTTCGATCAGGAGGGTAAGCCCGGTCTCGCCCCGTATATTGCGCTCCAGAAGCTCCATGCGCATGTCATAGGTGTCCGTCTCCGCAATCTCGATCATGTAGCCCCGCAGATTCCTGCACATGTCCAGCATGCTCCGTATACGCCAGCGGTTGTCCGGCAGCGAGGTGGTTTCCTCCAGTCTGTGAAGCACTTCCTCCGCGCTGTCCAGCTCCTGCATGGGCAGTTCCTCCACGGAATGCGCCGTGCGCGGACGGATGACATGATTGTACATTTCCAGGTCCAGCGTGCTTTTGAATTCCTTATTAAAGTCCGCGGCCGTGTTGGCGCACAGAAGTGCCTCTTCATACCGGGAATTCACGGATATGAGCATCAGACTGAAGACGGCTATGATCACCGCCGTGGTGATATATGCCGTCATCAGCAGCCTGTTGATCTGTCCCTTGACGCTGTTTGGCGCAGCGCCTGCCTTTCCGATCTTCGGCATGGTCTTCCTCCTGCAGCTTTGTGAGAAAGTGTCATAACGCGAAAAGTGTATCATAGTTCCCATGCGCCGTCATGAACAGATGCCACATTTCGAAAAAAAGTATCATTCACCGAATAAAAACTTCAGATTTTTGCCTGGCACGGCAATTTTCCAAAATTGTTTCTATCCATTCCGAAAAAAACTCCATGCAGTTTTCCTCAATATTTTCTATACTGAAGCCACGAAATGGTCTCTGAGAAGACCGGAAAAAACAGGAGGTAGACTTATGAAAAAGTTTTCGCGTCTGCTGGTTGCTCTGGCACTTTTGACCGCCATGGTCATGGTTTCCGCCGCTGCCCTGGCTGAAATCACCGTGGGTATTGTCAACAATCCCCCGTCCGAATCCGGCTACCGTGAAGCCAATGTCAAGGACTTCGAGTCCGTGTTCTCCGCTGAGAACGGCTATGCCGCCAAGACCTATTACAGCCTGAAGAACGACGAGCAGCTCAGCGCAGCCCGTCAGTTCATCACCGACGGCGTGGATTATCTGCTGATCTCCGCCGCTGAGACCACCGGCTGGGATGCCGTGCTGCGCGACGCACAGGAAGCCGGCATCAGCGTATTCCTCTTCGACCGTATGATCGACTGCGATCCTGAGCTGTTCGAGGCCGCCGTGGTTTCCGACATGGCACAGGAAGGCGAGACCGCTGTGAACTGGCTGCTGGGCCTTGGCCTGGAAGAATACAACGTGATCCATATTCAGGGTGCCATGGGCAGTGACGCTCAGCTCGGCCGTACCGGCGCTCTGGATGCCCAGTTCGAAGCCGGCACCATGAAGAAGGTTGTCCAGCAGACCGCCACCTGGGATGAAGCGGAAGCCAAGAAGATCGTGGAATCCGTCATCAACTCCGGTGAGGACTTCAACGTGATCTACGCCGAGAACGACGGCATGGCCCGCGGCGCTGTGGCCGCTCTGGACGAAGCCGGCATCACCCATGGCGTGAACGGCAAAGTCGTGGTTATGGGCTTTGACTGCAACAAGTGGGCACTTCGCGAACTGCTGGCCGGCAACTGGAACTATGACGGACAGTGCAGCCCCTTCCAGGCAGCCGTGATCGACGGCATGATCAAGACCCTGCAGGACGGCGGCGCCATCGAAGGCCTGAACGAAGCCAAGCAGATCATCTCCGTGGAAAAGGGCTTTGATGCCCGCGAGATCACCGAAGACGACATCGCCACCTACGGTCTGGGCGAATAATCAAAAACGTCTCGGATGAAAACCTGAAACACCAATATGGCGCGGTGCGGATCGCCGGCGGCAGGCCGCGGTCTGCACCGCGTCTTATCATGAAATCACTTTTATGGCAAAGGGGCGAAGTGGATGGAATCTGGAATTGTGCTGTCCATGCGCGGCATATGCAAATCGTTCCCAGGCGTGCGCGCGCTTTCTGATGTGGATTTCACCTTGCGCGCGGGAGAGATTCATGCACTGATGGGCGAAAACGGGGCCGGCAAGTCCACCCTGATCAAGGTGCTCACCGGCGTTTACCCCAAGGACGCAGGCGAGATCCGCATCGCAGGCATTGCATCCCCCATCAGCATCCGCTCTCCCCAGGAAGCGCAGAATTTCGGCATCAGCACCGTGTATCAGGAAATCACCCTGTGCCCCAATCTCTCCGTGGCGGAGAACATGTATATCGGGCGCGGCAGGGGAAGCACCGTGCACTGGAAGGACATGGAGAAGAAATCCGGTGAGCTGCTCACCCGGCTCGGGATTCCCGCCCGTCCCCGGCAGCAGCTGGGCAGCTGCTCCCTGGCCGTGCAGCAGATGGTGGCCATCGCGCGGGCGGTGGATACCGACTGCAAGGTTCTGATCCTGGATGAGCCCACGTCCTCCCTGGACGACAAGGAAGTGGCCATGCTGTTCCGCCTGATGCGGGACCTGAAGGCCCAGGGCGTCGGCATCATCTTTGTCACGCATTTCCTGGAACAGGTCTATGAGGTCAGTGACCGGATCACGGTTCTGCGCAACGGCGAACTGGTGGGCGAATACGAAGTCGAAAAGCTGCCCCAGGTGGAACTGGTGGCCAAGATGATGGGCAAGGAACTGGAAGGCCTCAATGTCATCCGGAAAGAGACAGTCTCCGATGCCTCTGACGGCCAGGCCCTGTATGAGGCTGAGCATCTTTCCAGCTCCGAGGCACGGCCCTTTGATTTCCGTATCGCCAAAGGTGAGGTCAACGGGTTCACCGGTCTGCTCGGCTCCGGGCGCAGTGAAAGCGTGCGCGCGATTTTCGGGGCGGACCGCGTCACCGGCGGCAGGGTCCGGGTCAATGGCAGGCCCGTGAAGATCAGCCGGCCTATTCAGGCCATGAAGCAGGGCATCGGATATCTGCCCGAGGACCGGAAGCGGGACGGCATCATTGCTGACCTGTCCGTCCGCGAAAACATCATTCTCGCACTGCAGGTCATGCAGGGCATTTTCAAGCCCATCTCCCGGGCTGACGCGGAAAAGTTCGCGGATGAGTATATCAAGGCGCTGGATATCAAGACCGCTTCCACGGACACGCCTGTGGGCTCCCTGTCCGGCGGCAACCAGCAGAAGGTCATTCTTGCGCGCTGGCTGCTCACGCATCCGCAGTACCTGATCCTGGACGAGCCCACCCGCGGCATTGACGTGGGCACCAAGACAGAGATCCAGCGTCTTGTGCTGAAGCTGGCCGAGGAAGGCATGAGCGTCACGTTTATCTCTTCCGAGATCGAGGAAATGCTGCGCACCTGCTCAAGGCTCATCGTCATGCGCGACCGCAGGATCGTGGGCGAGCTCAGGGGTTCGCAGCTGACCCAGGACCAGGTCATGTACACCATTGCGGGAGGAGGAGACTGATATGGCAGAGAAGAAAAAAGCGCTCCGGAATTCAGGCAGTTATTCCCAGCTTCTGGTGCCCTTGATCGCCATCGTGCTGCTGGTGATCTTCAATCTCTTCCGTGATCCCGGCTTCTTTTCCATAGGCATCGCCACCAACAACAACGGAGACCCGGTGCTCCAGGGCAACCTGATCAGCATTCTCAACGGCGCTTCCGAGCTTGTGATCCTGGCCATGGGCATGACACTGGTCACCGCGGCCAGCGGTGGTCAGGACATTTCCGTAGGCGCGCTGGCCGCGATTGCGGGCAGCACGTTCGTCCGCGTGCTCAAGAGCGGAAGCAGCATTTCTCCCCTGCTGGTACTGGCCGGGTTTGTGCTGTGCTGCATCGTCGCCATGATCTTCGGTGCATTCAACGGCTCCCTGGTGGCCTTCTTCCGCATTCAGCCCATGATCGCCACCCTGATCCTGTTCACCTGCGGGCGCAGCATTGCCTACTGGATCAACGGCGGTGCCACGCCCACTGTGGACAGCCCCATCATCACAGCCATCGGCAGCTTTATCCCGGGCATTCCCGTGCCCACGCCCATTCTCATTGTCATCCTGATGGGCATTCTCTTTGCCCTGGTCTTCCGCTTCACCAGTCTCAGCCTCTACATCCAGACGGTGGGCATCAATCAGGGCGCTGCCCGGCTCAACGGCATCAATGCCTCCCTGATCAAGCTTCTGGCGTTCCTGCTCCTGGGCGCCTGCTGCGCCGTCTCCGGCGTCATCGGTGTGAGCCGTCTGAGCCTGATCAATCATGAAACACTGCTGATCAATATCGAGATGGACGCCATCCTGGCGGTTGCCATCGGCGGCAACAATCTGGGCGGCGGCAGATTCCGCATGATCGGGTCCGTGCTCGGTGCCTATGCCATTCAGATGCTGACCATCACCCTGTACGCCATGAAAGTGCCCTCCACGGACGTGAAAGCCTACAAGGCCATTGTCATCATCCTTCTGGTGGTCATCGGCTCCCCCATCGTGAAACAGCACATGAGCCGTCTGTGGGCCCGGCTCAGGGGCCGCAGCAGTGCTCAGCATTCCGGAAAGGAGGCGGCATGACCATGGCATCCGGAAACATAAGCACAAGAAAGCGTGAGCCCATCTCGGACACCATGCTTCTCCTGACCATTACCGTCTGCATCTTTGCCGTCATGTACGTGCTTGCCATGCTCATCTGGGGCGGCGGTTTCCTGAAGCCGCAGATGATCTTTGACATGCTCAATGACAACGCGTTCCTGATCATCATCGCCTGCGGCCTGACCATGGTCATGATCACCGGCAGCATCGACATCTCCGTCGGCGGCGTGACCGCCCTGGTGGCCATGGTGGACGTCATGATCCTCAACGGGCATCTGGGATTGTTTACCGGCCTGGAAACTGCGCTCGGCCTTCCCGAGAACGCACGCATTGTCACCTCGCTGATCATGTCCCTTCTCATCGGGCTCGCCTTCGGCGTGGTGCAGGGCTACCTGATCTCGTGCCTGGAAATCCAGCCCTTCATCATCACCCTGGCCGGCATGTTCTTTGCCCGGGGCATGATCACCATCATCAGCGTGGATCCCCAGAAAGCCCCGGAAAACCTGATGCAGATCCTTCAGACCCGTATTGAAATGCCCTTCCTGGGCTCACCCAACAAGAAAGGCGTGCTCATCCCCGCCCGCATGGAGATCGGCGTGGTCATCGCGCTTGTCATCGTGCTTCTGGTGTTCGTGCTCCTGCGCCGCTTCCGGCTCGGCCGGAACTTCTACGCGGTGGGCGGGAACCGCCAGAGTGCCCTGATGCTGGGCGTCAATGTGCGTCATACCCGCTTCATGGCGCATATGCTCAGCGGACTCCTGTCCGGCATTGCCGGGTTCGTGTTCATGATGCACACCGGCGCCGGAAACGCCACCAACGCCACCGCGTCTGAAATGAACGCCATCGCGTCCTCCATTATCGGAGGAACCCTGCTCACGGGCGGCGTGGGCAATGTCATCGGCACCTTCTTCGGCGTGCTCACCCTGACCACCATCAAGTCCATCGTCACCACATCCGGACTCAGGGATCCCTGGTGGCAGAGCATCACCACGGGCGCCATGCTCTGCTTCTTCATCCTGCTCCAGAGCATGGTCCTCTCCAGCCGCGGCAAAAAGCTCAAGCTCCCGGACTGGATCAAGGGCAGGACTTCTACGGAAAAACATTCATAAGAAGATTCCAAAAAGGCAGCGGCCGGCTCACCAATCGGAACCGGCCGCTGCTTTTTCGTATTCCCTATTTACTGTCCGTCTTCTTTGGTCTCAGGCGTCATTTTGATCAGATAGTCCAGCCATTTCACATTCCCCGACTCCGACCAGTAACGGTCGCTGGTATGCCCGCAGTAATAGAAACGGTCTTCCGCCTTTTCCACCACGATCATGACATGCACGCCGTCGCTGCCGAAGATCACGTCACCAGGCTCAATGTCGTCCAGCGTGAAGCGTTGCTGAACCGTATACCCCAGGGTCTTCAGAAATCCCCTCAGTCCTCTGGCGGACTTCCATGCATAGGTATAGGGCTGCCACTCCTCGGTCGTTTCAATCCCGCCCGCGAGCAGGCACTGGGACACGAAATTGGCGCAGTCCCCGATATCCGACAGGTCCTTGTACTCCGGATTCCGGTCGGACCCGCCCCAGATCATGGCATAGGCGATCGCGTCCTCGGGACGGTATCCTGTATCTTCCGCTTCCTCCACGTCCTCCGCGCCAGCCAGAAAGACGCAGAAAACCAGGGAAAGCATCAGAAAAAACATCAGTGTTTTCTTCATTGATTCCGACTCCTGCAGCGCCTTATAGTCTCACGTCACTGCGCCGCACCCGAATTATACCATTTTTCCCATGAACCCACCATTGCGTCCTTGCCCGATTCCCCGCTCTGCAGTACAATATTTACAATTCCGGATAAGAGGTGACATCATGCGCAGACCAGTATGGATACTTCTGATATGTACGGCTTTTTTTCTGCTCGCCCTGTCATCCTCAGCCCTTGCCGAAACCCTTTCCTCCTCTGAAGAGCTCCCGCTGTCGGGCTTCAGTTCCGAGGATGCCGCAGGCGCCTTTGTGGACCAGGCGCTGAACACCCAGACCCGGGCTACGCGCCTGTTTGCGCGCAATACCGCGGGTTCCCGGCTCACCGGCATCAACCGTGCGGTCTATGAAAAGCTGTCCGAGGACTTCCGCCTGGTGGCCGGCGCGCTTGCCGAAAAGAATGCGGAGGGCGGCATTCCCACCGTCTTCACCTATCCCGTAAGTGAACTGCTGGAAAAGAACAGCTATACCCTGGACGAGCTTGGCCTGGACACCTTTCTCGCGCCCGACGGAAAAACCCTGAGTCCGGAAGCCCGTGCCGCCCTGGACGCGGCCATGGGAAGGGATTTCCAGCTGGTCATCCAGTCCGTGCTGGCGGACTATCCCTATGAAATCTACTGGTATGACAAGACCCAGAAAGTGGTCATCTCCAGCCCCAGATACAGCCTGTCCGAGAACCGGACACGGATCACCGTGGGCGGAAGCTATACGTTCCGCTTCCCGGTCATGCAGGAATACGCGCTTTCAGAAACCGTGTCCGAAGATCCCGTCTATGTCTACGATCCCTCGCATACGGAACTGGTGGAAACCGCCATTCTCAACGCCGCCGATATCGTGGAACAGTACCGCGACGCCACGGATGAGGAAAAGCTGCGCGGATACATGGAAGCCATCTGCAGCGCCGCCGACTACAACAGCGAAGCCGCGGAAAACCAGACTTTCGGCAATCCCTGGCAGCTGATCTGGGTGTTTGACGGGGACAGTCAGACCTCGGTGGTGTGTGAAGGCTATGCCAAGGCCTTCCAGTACCTGTGCGACCTGACGGAGTTTTCCGGGGATGTCACCTGCATCACGCCCACCGGCCGCCTCCTGCGCGGTGACCGGGAAGAAAACCACATGTGGAATCTCGTGTCCCTGGACGGCGGGAAAACCATTTATCTGGTGGATGTCACCATGGCCGACGGCAGCAACCGGACCAGCTTCTACATGGTCCAGCCGGTCAGCGGAAGCCTGGAGGACGGATACACCTTCACCTACGGC
>CAMNDE010000113.1:0-8203 GCA_946534895.1 uncultured Clostridia bacterium | reverse complement strand
AGGGACGGATGATCCGGTCCGATCCACCCGTTGTCCGTGATATCCCGAACCGGCCGTGTCATGGGCAGCTCCACATTCTCAAAACGCACGGTCTTGAAGCCGGTGGAGCAGATTTTATCAGAGGGATCCTTCAGCACCAGGTCTTCAATGGCGGAAGCATCCACCAGCTCCGGCCGCACGGCGAGCATGCCCGCTGTTTCCTCCGCACCGCCGTGTCCGCCTTTCCATGCCGGGTTCAGGTCCCAGGCCATCAGCCACCAGTTGAGCTGCACCATCAGGCAGCCCTCGCGGTGGAGGTCCAGGCTCAGCCGGTCCAGCACCGGAATATTCCCGCCATGCCCGTTCAGCACGGCAAACCGGCGGACACCAAACTTCCGGTAGCCCTCGGCAATCCGGGAAAGCACGGCATAGAGCACATCCGTGCCGAGACTCACCGTTCCCGGATAATCCGTCTGGGAATCGCAGGCGCCGAAGGGAATCACCGGTGCCATGGCCACATTCGTCCTTGTGTCAAGCAGTTCCAGAATTCGCTCCGGAATATAGGTGTCCGTGCCCAGGGGCAGGTGGCGGCCGTGGCATTCGATGGAGCCCACGGTCAGGATCAGCGTGTCATTGTTCTGAAAGTATTCCTCAGCCTTCGGCCAGGTCAGGTCCGCAATCCTCATGTGCTTTCTCCTTCCGCTGCGGCATGTATCCGTCTTCCATGAAAAGACGGCTGAGATAATCTCCGAATATATCCGGATGCTTGAAGAGCAGTTCCGCATGGCACAGTCCGCTCAGCACAAGGACCGGGATCTCCGGGAAGCGCCTGTGCAGGAACTGGATATCCTGGTACCGGTCCTGACTCTCGCCCTGTGCGTACATGTACAGGGCACTTTCCCGTACAGCCGGAAGCGCTTTGGGAATCGGCGCGCACAGACAGCTCCGGTTGATCTGCCGCATGGTCTCCCGGCTCAGCGAGCGCATCAGTTCATGCGTTTTCAGAAGCTCTTCCATGGTGGATGGGCCTGCGGAGGCAAGCCTGGCCATGACCGTACCGGGCAGACGCTTCTGAAAGGAGGTCAGTCCTTCCTTGACAAGGATCTGTGCCCGGACCGCCGCCTTCATCCTGTCCGACGGCATGATCGCGCCTTCCATCACGCACCTGTCCACGGAAAGCTGCTCCCGGGACAGCATCTGAAAGGCAATGGACCCGCCAAGGGAGATGCCGTACACGCCCAGCAGATGTGTCTTTCCGTGTTCTTCCAGCCACTGACAGATCTGATCCGCCGCTTTTTCCACACCCGGGAAGTCTGCCTGCTTTTCCGCTTCCGCGTCAAACCCGTCGAGCACGGGAATCAGCACACGGCAGGTCTTCACCAGAGGCTCCATGGCGGGAAGGAAAATGTCCCATCTCGCATGCTCTCCATGGATCAGCATGACCTGCTGTCCGTTTTCCGGACCGAACTCCATGATCCGCATGTTGTATTTCTTCCTTTCCAGGGCTGCCCTGCAGCAGCCCGCTGTGTTTACCCTGAGTCCGCTTTCTCAGGGGATTCTGCGGAAAACCTCCACAGTGCTGGCATAATCCCGCATATGCAGAGCCGGGCGCCATCCGCATGCAAGCAGATCGGAGGCGCAGACTTCCCTGCCCTCACTGTCCAGATAGCGTCTGGACGCATCCAGATGATGCATCCGGATCGTCTCCATGGCACGGTTCGCGTGCGCATGCGCACGGAAGGCACACAGGATCAGGCGCTCTTCATCCTCGAAAGCCCAGGCCGTGACCTGTCCGTCCGCAGGAGAGCACAGTCGGATAAAGCGTCCAAAGAGAAGCGTGGACCGGATTTCCTTGATGCGTGCAATCTGGCGCCGGATTTCCTCAAGGTCTTCCTGCGACTGGGCTGACAGGTCCAGTTCCAGGCCGAAGTTGCCGCCCATAGCCACCTCGCAGCGGTATTTCATGGGCGTGATGCGGCCCACCTGATGGTTGGGCACGGTGCTCACGTGCGCACCCATGGTGCAGGCCGGATAGGCGAAGGAGGTGCCCCACTGGATATTCAGCCGCTCCACGGCATCCGTGTCATCACTGGTCCAGGTCTGGGGCATATAGCTGAGTATGCCGGCATCAAAGCGCCCGCCGCCGCCGGAACAGCTCTCGAACAGCACTTCCGGGAAACGGGTGACAATGGCATCGAGCACCCGGTAAAGGCCCAGCATATAGCGGTGCGCCACCTCGCCCTGCCGGGCTCCGGGCGCGGCAGAACCGCACTCGGCAAAGTTGCGGTTCATATCCCACTTCACATAGTCAATCTGCGTGGATTCCAGTACGGTGCTGACACTGGAAATGATGTAGTCCTGCACTTCCCTGCGGCTCAGGTCCAGAATCAGCTGGTTGCGTGCTTCCGAGCGCGCACGCCCGTCAGCATGCAGGCACCAGTCCGGGTGCGCACGGTACAGGTCCGAATCCGGGGAAACCATTTCCGGTTCAAACCAGAGCCCGAACTTCATGCCCAGGGCATGGATATCCCGGCTCAGCCGGTCGAGCCCGCCCTCCAGCTTCTTCTCATTCACCACCCAGTCACCAAGGGAGGAATGGTCATCATTGCGGTGTCCGAACCAGCCGTCATCCAGCACAAACATTTCCACGCCCAGGTCCGCGGCCTTCCGGGCAATCTCAAGTATACGGTCGTGGGTGAACTGGAAATACGTGGCTTCCCAGTTGTTGATCAGCACCGGACGCACACGGCTGGTCCAGCGCCCCCGGCACACATGGCACCGGATCATTTCATGCATGACCTGGCTCATGGAAGTGAACCCGCTCCGGCCGAACACGCAGAGCGCTTCCGGCGTATAGAAGCTTGCGCCGGGCTCCAGGGTCCAGCGGAATCCGCGCTCATTGATGCCGGCCACCAGGCGGGTCTGACGGTATGCACTCATATCCGTATCCATCGCGAAATTCCCGCTGTACAGAAGCGTCACACCGAAAGCCTGGCCGTAATCCTCCGTCGCACCGGGCGTTGAAAGCACCACAAAGGGATTATGCTCATGCCCGGAGGCGCCGCGCGTGCTCTCAATGCGCCGGGTCATACTGGCGCTGCGCACCTGCTCAGCTTCCCGCTCGCGGGCCCACGCGCCATGGAAATGCATCAGGTCATACTCACCGCTCAGGCTCAGCGTAAGGCTGGCCGCCTTCTCCAGCACCAGCGTCATACTGCCGGCGTTTAAGATCTCAAGCGATGTAGTGAAGGCAGGCAGAGCGCTGAACAGGGTCAGACGGTACATAACCTTCAGTCCTGTAAGGGCATCCGCCATTTCCAGCGCAAGGGTTTCGCACTCTCCTTCTTCCGCATGCGTGCTCGGAAGGCCGGGAATCGGCTGCTTTCCCTTCGAGATCTGATAGGAACCTGTATAGCCCAGTTCCATCACGGTCTGGCCGTCCGGGCCAGCCACTCTCAGCATGCACGGCCGGAAGTCGCCGCGTCCGTCCGTGGGAACGGCATAGGGCAGCATCTGCCGTTCGGAATCAAAGGAAGCACGTGTCCGGAAGTCCTCCGGATGCAGGGCTGCCTGCGGGTGCTTAAGCGGCGCACCGACATAGGGCATCTGGATTTCCTTCAGTCCGTGCACGTCCTCGCGCACCCAGAGCACAATGGAAATCCCGTCATTATATGCATGAAAGAGCTGTAAGCTGTCATCAAAGTAGATCATGGCGTTCTCCTTTCACCTGCTTTGTCATAGTGTAGCAAATTACCGCCAAAAATGAAGACCTTCTGCCCCCTGTGCCGGAAAAAAATCCCGTTCACAGGCTTTTGGAGGCCATTTCAGGAAGGAAAGCGGCGCCGGGGCTCGAAACCATAACAGTCGGCCTTTCCGCCCATGAGCGGTATCATGTCCGGCACTTCACGCGCAGACAAATGCAGGCGTTCGTGCCTTTGACATCATAATGCCCGGCGGCACGCAAGACCTCTCCGGTTTTTCTGCCCGGTTCACAGGCCAGTCTGTTTTCTGTGCGTTATGAACCCCTGAAGGAAAAGGAGGAGCGCGCAAATGGATGATCTCGTCATTTCTCCGCGTGTCCATCATCTCCGTGACGCCATGGGCGTGTGCATGACCCTGCTTCTCGGGGATGAGACATCGCTTCTTATAGATGCCGGCTACGGTATCAGCAATGTGGCAGAGGATGTCGGCAGGCTTGCCGGACAGACTCCACGCCTGCTGCTCACTCACGGGCATCACGATCACGCCCTTGGCGCACGTTTTTTCCCGGAAGTCTATCTTCATGAAAAGGATGAGCAGGTGTATCATGTCTACACCCGGGACCCCTGGAAAAGCCGGGTCCGCGGACAGGCAAGGGATAAAGGACTTGAGGCCGTGGACGATTTCTCCACGCCCCTGCCCGGCTGCCGATCCTTCCGAGAGCTCCCGGATAACCTGGGTAGCATGCCGGTTGTGTATCTGGAAAGCCCCGGGCATACCCCGGGTTCCCTGATGATCTATCTGCCGGAGGAATCAATTCTGATCACGGGCGACGACTGGAACCCGACCACCTGGTGCTTTTTCCCGGAGGCCGAGCGTATCCAGACGCTGCGCCTGTCGCTCATGCGGGCTATGGAGCTCCCCTTCCGGCACGTGCTCTGCTCCCATGATCATGCTCTGCACGCACGAAGCGATATCGAGCACTTTCTCGCCTGTACCACCCCGGAATGGCTGAACAGGGCAGAACCTTCCCCGCAGGGTGCTTCCGTGAACAGACCAACCGTGGAACTTGCCACCCCCGGGGGACAGCATATTGTATTTGATCCGGAAAAACGACAGGAGGCAGACTGACATGCACAAGATTACCCTGAATCCTTCAGCGGAAGTGCCTTTTCACAATATTACAGATTCCTGCATCGGCACAGGCCGTCTCGGCCTTGGTCTCATGCGCGAGTACCAGGAAGAACTGGAGTATGTCCAGGATCAGATCGGATTTGAATATATCCGCGGACATGGCCTGTTCTGTGACGATCTCGGCATACTGCAGACCGTACGCCGCGAAGACGGAACCGAGGAAGACCGGTACTGTTTTACCTACCTGGACCGCGTCATGGATGCTTATGTAAAACTGCACCTGAAACCGCTTCTTGAGCTGGGCTTCATGCCCCGTGCCATTGCCAGCGGTGATCAGACGGTTTTCTACTGGAAAGGCAATGTGACTCCGCCGAAGGATGACAAACGGTGGACCGCCCTGGTATGCGCCACACTTCAGCATCTGGTAAGCCGTTACGGGGATACCGTATATGAATGGCCTATTGAGGTGTGGAATGAACCGAATCTCACTTCCTTCTGGAAAGATGCCGACCTGGACGCGTATCTGCATCTCTATGAAGTGACCGTCCGCGCCATCCGCGGTATTTCAGACCGTTTCCAGGTAGGCGGCCCCGCTGTATGCGGCGGAAACGGGATTCAGGAGTGGCTGCACCGCTTCTTCGCCTTCTGTACTGACAGAAAGCTCCCTCTGTGCTTTGTCACCCGGCACCTTTATATGGGACAGCAGCCGGAAAGACACGGCCGCTATCTCTACCACACCATGTGTCCCGTAGAGCAGTCCATGGCGGAGCTCCATGAAACCCGTGACATCATGCAGCAGTATGAAATCACCCGAAATCTTCCGCTGTATGTCACGGAGTTCAACAGCAGCTACAATCCCTTCTGTCCCATTCATGACACCAATGAAAATGCTGCCATCATGGCAGGGCTTCTTGCAAGGATCGGTGATGAAGCAGACCTTGCAAGCTACTGGACCTTCGGGGATGTCTTTGAAGAAGGCGGAATCCCGCCCCGTCCGTTCCACGGCGGGTTCGGACTGGTGGCTGCAGGCAGCATTCCCAAGCCCACTCTGTACGCTTTCAGCTTCTTTGCAAAGCTCCGCGGCACCTGCATCTGGCGTGATGAGCACCTCGTTGTCTGCAGGAATCCGGATGGATCTTTCCAGGCAGCAGCCTTCAATCATGAAGAGGAGCCCCTGGACCTTGAGCTGAGCCTGCCATGGGCTGACGCGGTCGTTGAGTATGAAGGCGTTGATGAAGACCACTGCAATCCCCTGAAAGCATGGCACGATCTCGGAGAACCCGCGGTGCTTGACCAGGAGCATGTCCGTCTTCTGAAACAGTGCGCTCAGCCGCAGACCCGGATCTTTTCTGTCCGGGAAACCGTGTGTCTCTCGATCCCGGTCAATGGAATCGCCGGCTTCCGTATTGCCCCTGTTACCCGCGAATCTGACGAGGGTTATGACTATGCATGGTACTGCGAAAAACGGCAGGGAAAGGAACTGTAATGAATCAGCATACGATCCAGCTCTGGCTTGAGGATATTCCCTTCCAGAGCAGCGCGGAAACTCCTCTGGATGTTGCCCGCCATGAACTGTCCTGTTCCGGACTTGCGGCCAGTCTTGTGCCGGACGCAGGGCTTGAAAGAGACACTTATGAAATCACTCCTGCAGACGGAACGGTCACCATTCGTGGAGGCAGCACAGGAATCCTTTACGGCACCTACCGGTATCTCATGGCTTCGCGCTCCGGAAGTCCGCTTCCGGATGGCATACAGAAGCCCATGTATCCGGACCGCATGATCAACTGCTGGGACAATATGAACGGTGTCATCGAACGCGGGTACTCCGGTCCTTCCCTCTGGTTCAGAGACGGGCGTCTTGAATACAGTGCAGAGCGTCTGCAGAAGCTTGCCCGGCTTCTGGCCAGCTGCGGTCTGAATGTTCTGTGCCTGAACAATGTCAATGTGCATCAGCCTGCCCAGCATCTGATCACGGACATGCTGGGAGACCTCGCCCATTTCGCGGATCTTTTCCGGCCCTACGGCATCCGTATTATGGTCTCAGTGGATTTTTCCCAGCCTATTGCGGATATCGGTACAGCAGACCCTGTGGCACCGGAAGTGCTGTCCTGGTGGTCAGAAGTCTGTGACCACGTGTATGCGGCAATCCCTGACCTGTATGGCTTCCTCGTCAAGGCAGACAGTGAGCACAGGCCTGGCCCCAATGCGTACGGCAGAACCCATGCAGAGGGTGCAAATATGCTCGCCCGCGCACTGAAAAAGCACGGCGGCACGCTGGTCTGGAGATGCTTCGTCTATAACTGCCAGCAGGACTGGAGAGACACAGCCACCGACAGACCGAGGGCTGCCTGGGAAATCTATCAGCCTCTGGACGGTACATTCGATGACAATGTCATTCTTCAGATCAAGCATGGACCTTACGACTTCCAGGTACGCGAACCTGTCTCTCCGCTTCTTCTCACCCTGAAAAAAACACGCCTCTGCATGGAACTCCAGCTCGCTCAGGAATATACCGGGCAGCAGAAAGATCTGTATTTCATGCCGCCCATGTGGCAGGAACTGTTCTCCATCGTACCTGCTTCCAATCTCTGTGCCATGGCAGCTGTAAGCAACTTGGGCGCTGAAGACTGCATGACTGGTCATCCCTTCGCAAGTGCAAATCTGTTCGGCTACGGCCTGCTTGCCTGGGATACCTCCATTTCTCCTGAGGCCTGCGCAAGACTTTGGATCCGACTCACCTATCATTTCGTCGAAGAGGATGAAAACCGTCTTTCCACCATTCTGCTTGAAAGCAGATCCGCCTATGAAAAGTACACAACTCCTCTGGCTCTGGGCTGGATGGTCGAACCCGGAATCCATTATGGCCCCAGCCCGGAAGGCTATGAATATCAGGCATGGGGAACCTATCACCGTGCAAACCGGGATTATGTGGGCATTGACCGCTCCTCCCATGGAACCGGATACGCACAGCAGTATCCTGCTCCCTTTAATGACCTGTATGAGCATCCGGAATCCTGCCCGGAAAATCTTCTTCTCTTCTTTCATCGGCTTCCCTATACCTACCTCATGAAAGATGGGCGCACGCTCATTCAGCGCTACTATGATGATCACTTTGAAGGATACGCCTGGGTGGAACATGCAAAGGAAATCCTGAATGACCTGCCGTTCCCAGCAGATCACAGAGCGATTATTCTTGCAAAGATCGACCAGCAACTTGCCAATGCCAGAGAATGGAGAGATATCGTCAATACGTACTTCCATCGGCTCAGCGGCATTGATGACTGCCAGCACAGAAAAATCTATGATTGATCCTCACGCAGCCGCAGAAATGCGGCTGTTTCTTTATCTCATTATTCTTTGAACGCAAAAAAAGAAGCCGTTCAGGCTTCTT
>CAMNDE010000112.1:0-8224 GCA_946534895.1 uncultured Clostridia bacterium | reverse complement strand
ATATCATGAAAAAATGAAAGAAACAACATTTGATCATTATATGCAAAAATAAATTTTGCAAAACATCTTTAAACAATGAATTATGAAAGGTTTGTCAGAAGTTATGAAACCAGAACCAGACATGAATAAATCATAGCCTGTGATTATTTAGCTGTATAGACTGGAATTCCTCCATATTCCCAAATTGGCGTGACAACAGCCATGCATTTTCTGCTTCGTGATGGATTTTGTTCCATACTCCGTGACGCTGTTCTGCTTTGAATGTGTAAGTGCTTCTCGGTAGACGGAATTTGTGCAGGAGACGAGCAGGCTTTTCCAAGTTACTTTTATTGACATTGGGTTCGCAGCGGAAACAGATGTCTTCCCGGCAACCTGAATGAGCTGCGGGGAATCTGTGCAGGACAGATCACATGAAACTCTACACGGATCACTGATGCTGCCGTGGTTCCACCATAACCGGAAATCTGCGGTGTTCCGGGAAGTAAAAGGAGTAGTATAATAAAGACGGAGACCGTGAATATGAGACTGAACGCAGGTATGCATCAGGGAAAGAGTGCAGCTTGATGAAAAGCTTTGTTCGATGGTTCCTGGCATGGCTGGTGTGCTGGATGATGCCCCTGTATGCCGGAGCGGAAACGGCCGGCCCGGTGATCCAGGATGGGGCAGCGCAGCCTTTTATCGCGTATACCAGTGCGCAGGATCCGGAATACACGAATGAAGGCAGTGAAATTCTCCGCTTTGTGGTGTATGTGGAGACCGATTATGATACCGACCTGGACGGCCGACCGGACCTGATCAAGACCATGGTGCAGCTGCCCTGGGCTGCCGCGGAGGGCGCCTATGCCGCACCGGTCATCTATGAGGCCAGGCCCTATATTGCCGGCATGTACGGCTACAGCCCGGAGCTTCCGCCGGTAGGCGTTTCCGATTTCGACGAATCCGGGATGCGCACGCAGCCGGACAAGCGCACACCGGCGGGCAGCATGACGGCGCTGGAGGCGGCGGCACAGGCGGATCCCGGGGACTGGTACTACACTATTGACACCGATCCCTTTGCCCAGCAGTACCTCGGCAACTTCACCACCTATGATGAATTCCTGGTGCGCGGGTTTGCCGTGGTCCAGTCAGCGGGTCTGGGCACATGGGGTTCGGAGGGCGTGGAATGCTGCGCCAGCGAAATGGAAGTGGAGGCCTTCCGGTGTGTCATTGACTGGCTGTGCGGGAGACGGAATGCGTATTCGGACCGGGAAAGCAATATCCTCGTGCCGGCAGACTGGTGCAATGGACGCGTGGGCATGACCGGCCGGTCCTATGCCGGTGCTCTGGCCTATGAAGTGGCCTGCACCTGCGTGGAGGGGCTTGTCACAGTGGTGCCGGTAGCCGGCATTGCCAGCTGGTATGATTACGCCAATGCCCAGGGCATGCCCTCCGGTCTGCTCAGCACCTATGACTCCATTGCGGACCTGGCGGCGCTGTGCGCAAGCAGGTTCTTTGCGCCGGTGGATGAAAGCCTTCTGCACCGGTACGAAATGTATCTTGCAAGGATCCGGGACGAGCAGATCAGGCTGGCAGGGGATTACGGACCGTTCTGGGCGGAGCGCGATTATTCCGGAAAGCGCGTGAACTGCTCTGCCCTGATAGTGCACGGGCTCAATGACAAAACTGTGTTTCCAAGACAGTTCGACCTGATGCGAAAAGCTTTTCTGCGCTCGGGCTGCGAGGTAAAGGTGCTGCTGCATCAGAACGGGCATGTGACGCCGGCCAATGAGCAGACGAAGACGGATATCATGATCGGGGACCATACCTATACAGAGCTCCTGATCCGGTGGTTCACCCGTGAGCTTATGGGCGTGGAGAACGAGACCTCATCTCTTCCGGCCTTCACCGTGCAGAGCAATCTGGACGGCAGGTTCTACGGCCTGGACGAATGGAACGGCAGCGAACTGCTCCGGCTTTCCCCGGAGGACGCCGGGGAATACACGGTTTCTGCCGAAAACGCGCTGTTTTCCAATGACGCGCTTGTGCGTGAAACGCTTGACGGCCGAAACGGCAGCGATCATCTCGTCTGGCGCATGAATGTACAGGAAGACTTGACGGTATGCGGAAATGTGCAGGTGCATGTCCGGGCCAGAACCCATGACACGGACAGGCCGCACCTGATGATGGGCGCTGTGCTG
Organism: uncultured Clostridia bacterium; assembly: GCA_946534895.1. Classification (GTDB taxonomy): domain Bacteria; phylum Bacillota; class Clostridia; order Christensenellales; family Aristaeellaceae; genus UBA2943. Next base: position 6,047 of record CAMNDE010000112.1, on the reverse strand, counting down.
GTGGATGCGGCGGACGAGCCGTTTGCCTGCTATGACACCGGCGCCATCGGCGTGCTGGAGCAGCGCGTGATTGCGGAGCATGGCGTGGACCGCGGCCCGGGCGTGGAAGCCTATGACCTGGTGGAGTGGCAACCGGTGCAGCGCAGCCGCCACGTGGTGGCCTTCGGCACCATGGACCTTAACAACCCCGAATCCGGCATGGAACCGGAATCCGCTTCCCGCCGTGAGCCTGCCCTGGAAAAGGATACCTGGCATGACTATACCCTGTATCTCCAGCCCAGCGTCTATACGGTGCGCGCAGGGCACCATCTGGAGGTATACATCGTTCCCTTCTGCGGGTTTTCGGATGACGCGGCGTTCTATGATGTCACGCCTGCGGAGGAGATCCGTGCCATGGGCATGGACCCGGACACCCTGGTGCCCGTGACGCGGGATTACAGCTTTACCGTGGACTGTGCGCAGAGCTTTGCTGACATTCCGCTTGAGCGCGGGAAAGCGCAGTGACAGGACAGGGGGATACGGAAAAGCGGCATCCGGGTGGACGCCGCTTTTCTGGCTTTCAGGGATGACAGGGAATCGACCGGCTCAGCTTTCGGATGCGGCAGCTTCCCGCCGAAGCTCTGAGCGCAGGCACAGGGCAAAGCCGATAAAGAGCACCAGCATGGTTCCGGCAAGCACGGCGGGGGAGCAGGTAAGCCCCACGGCAAAGGCCGCGAAAGTGAGCAGGAAGGAAAACCGGAGATACGCGTCGGAAAGATACAGCCAGGCATAGGGCAGAAGATGCGCGCCCGTGATGACGGCATAGATCATCAGCATCCGTTCCGGGTGCGCGCGGAACGCCCACATGGTCAGAGGCAGATACAGCATCTGGTTCATGGAAAAGGCAATGCCGGGCTTGGAAAGCGGGTTGCTTTTGTCAAAGAAATTGACATGCAGGAGCTTTGAGATGCCCACGGCCAGCAGGAACAGCGGGGCCGAGCAGATAAAGGTCAGGATGTTCCGGGTATCGAGTGAAATCGGCAGCAGGTGAATCACCAGGACCAGCGCCCAGACAATGACGGCGGCGAGGATGAAGTGCAGGCCTTTTTTCTGGCTGCGTGCCATATCCCTGCGCAGGCCGAGAAGGATTTCCGTATGTTCAGTCATGGTCATGATTTTCCATCTCCTTTCGCATCTGATAGCGTTTCAGACGCTCGGTGTATTCGCGGCCTTTCCGCTCGCAGACCGTCCTGTCAATGAAAAGGCACAGAAGATAGAGCACAAGGGCGATCAACAGGAACGCGAGCAGCATGGGCAGCGTGGTTTCGCTTTCATGGAACACTTCAAGCCGGTACAGCGCCAGCAGCTCATAGGGCACAAACAGGCAGAAGAAACCGGTCAGCCGGTGGAAGAACCGCATTTTCCGGAAGGGAAACGGGGAGAACCACAGGCAGAAAAGCACGGTGCCGCCGCATACGAACAGCAGAAGCAGCAGCAGATGGGCCACGGACATATACGGGATCTGCCGGATGCGGCACAGTATCAGGGCAAGCAGCGCAAGCCAGGTAAAGCAGAAGCAGATCCCGTTGCGCAGCCAGGTCAGACAGCGGAGCAAGTCCTGTTTTCTCTGTTTCATAGGCCCTCCTCTTGGTCCAGCACCTGGCGCAGCCGGCTCACATAGGAGCGCGAAATGACCAGGTGCTCGCCGTTTGTCATGGTGGCAAGAATGGTACGGTTGATCTCGGGCCGCAGGGAGCGGATCTTCTGAAGATTGACGACCACGGATTTTGAGATCCGCAGAAAGCCGCGGGATTCCAGCGACTCTTCCAGTTCATACAGCCGCAGCCGGATTTCCATGACCGCCCGTTCCGTGTACAGGAATGTGCGGTCATCCACGCTCTCGAAATACAGGATATCGGCTGCCTCGACAAATATGGTTTCCCCGTCCGAGCGGGCGGCCAGCCTGTGCCCGAATAGTTCGATGTGATCCCGGAGCCTCAGAACTTCTGCATCCTTTGTCCTGCACAGAATGATGACGCCGGGCTCCGCGGCATGTTCCTGAATGATGATGTTCATCGTGCACCTCCGATGTCATTATATGGACAGAATGGGACAGATACAAGAAAAATCCGGCAAGCGGTACATGTACGGGGGGTAAGCTGCCGGACACGGCGGATCAGGAAGAACGCATACCCCTGGAGGAAAGGAGACACGCGCATGGAATACCTGGACATGGAACTGAAAGACCTGCAGCCCTCCCAGTTCTGGATTTCCGAACGGAAGCTGCGGGATGTGGAAGCCTGGTTGAATCCCGAAGACCTCTCGGGCTTTGAGCCGATTCCCGTCAAATGCCTGGACGGCAGGCAGGTCATGACGGACGGGCATACCCGGGCCGTGGCCGCGCTGCGCGCAGGCCTCAGGAAGGTGCCCCTGGTCCGGGAAATGGATGACCTGGACTGGGATATGTACCGCGCCTGCGTGGATGCCTGTCTTGAGCGGAACATAGATTCGCCGGAAGCGCTTCTGGACCGGGTTCTCAGCGCGGAAGCCTACCGGGAGAAGTGGGACCGCTGGTGCGACGGCATGCAGGAGGAGATCACGGAGCGCAGGAAGCGGAATGAAGACAGACGTGAAGCCCATGAACGCTGAAGGGCGTGGATAAGGAGGCGGTCCCATGAGAAAAATACTGGCAGCGGCGGTGCTTGCGATCTTGCTGATCAGCTTCAGCGGGCGGGACAATCTGCCCCGCCTGTATGCGGACGCGGCGGCGGTCACATCGGGTGTGGAAGGCGAAAAGCTGGAAAAATGCCTGGAGCTCATGAATGTCATGGCGGGCGCGGAGGTGCTGACAGAGCTGTCCGTGCGAAATGGCAGACCGCAGTATCTTCTGCTGGCCAGAAAGACCCCGTATCTGCGGCTTGCCCCGCAGTTCCCTACCTATGCCTGGCTGGGGGAGATCGCGGGGAACGAAGCCAACCATGTCATATACACGCCGTGATTTACGCGGAAACATGACATGCCGGATGTCAGGGCACTGCGCAGCTGCGTGCCCTTTTTCTCTGCCTTTTTTGCCGGAAGCGGCGGGACCGGACAGGTTCATGAGAATTTTGCAATAAACAGTATAAAACAGTTGACAACAGTTCTATACTGTTATACACTGTTTACGGAGGCTGACGATATGCATATCATTCTGAACAATTCCTCAATCGTGCCGATCTACGAACAGCTTGTGGAACAGATCAAGGGTCAGATCATAAGCGGGGCGCTCAGGGAAAACGAAGTCCTCCCATCGGTCAGGGTGCTTTCCGGCGAGCTGCGCATCAGCGCGCTTACGGTGAAAAAGGCGTATGACCGTCTGGAAGAGGAAGGCTTTGTGGTAACAGTGCACGGGAAAGGCACCTACGTGGCGGCCACGGATCAGCAGCTGGCCATGGAAGCCCGGAAAAAGAGCGTGGAGGATGACTTCGCCCAGGCTGTCCGGAAGGCGAGGGCGGTCGGCATGACCGCGGAGGATATTCTTGAAATTGTAAGGATCATACTGGAGGAATACTGATGGTCAAGGTTGAGCATCTGATCAAGAACTACGGGGATTTCCATCTGGATGTCTCTCTGGAGATCCCGGATGGAACCGTCACGGGCATCATCGGGAAAAACGGCGCCGGGAAAAGCACCACCATCAAGGCGATCCTGGGGCTTGTGAGACCCGACGGCGGCAGCGTCACCATAAACGGCAGGGAGCCGTCGAAAATGAGCGGGAAGGAGAAAATGTCCATCGGGGCCGCGCTGTCGGATTCGGGATTCAGCGCATATCTCCGGGTGGAGGATGTCATCTGCATTCTGAGAAACATGTATCCGGCCTTTGACGAAGGCTTTTTCAGAGAAAGCTGCCGGGCCCAGGGCCTGCCTCTGAACAGGCAGATCCGGGAGTTTTCCACCGGCATGAAGGCCAAGCTCCGCGTACTGGCCGCCATCAGCCACAGGGCGGATCTTCTGGTCATGGATGAGCCCACGGCGGGACTGGATGTGCAGGCGAGAAACGATATTCTAGACCTGCTCCGGCAGTATCTTGTGGAAAACGAGCACTGCTCCATTCTGCTCACGTCCCATATTTCCTCGGACCTGGAAGGCCTGTGCGATGACATTTACCTGATCCATGACGGGAAAATCCTGCTGCATGAAGATACGGATACCATCCTGAGCAGCTACGCTGTCCTGAAAGTGGACGCGGAAACGTACGAAAAGCTGGACAGGAGCTATATTCTGAGCACCCGGAAAGAGCACTTCGGATATGTGTGCTTTACCAATGAAAAGCAGTTCTATGCGGAAAACTACCCGGGGATCGTGATGGAAAACGGAAATCTTGACGATCTGATCCTCATGATGACGGGAGGGAAATAAAATGCGCGGTCTCCTGGAAAAAGATTTTCGCCTTGCTTTTGTCAAAAAGCAGACCATACTGATTTTCCTGATGATGTCGGTGATCATGGGCATGACCATGGACGGCGCCTTTGTGGTGGGATATCTTACCATGCTTTCCACCATCGTCGCGGTGGGCACGATCAGCTACGATGAGTATGACAACGGGTTTTCGTTTCTGATGACACTGCCCTTTGACAGGAAGACCTACGTCAGGGAGAAATACCTGTTCTGCCTTATGATATCCGTTGCCGCGTGGCTTGTCGGGACCGTGCTGTACGGCATCAGCCTGGCCTTCCGCCCCGGCGATAGCTCCCTGATGCAGGAACTCCCGATGCTTGTTGCTGTCATTCCTGTCATGTATCTGTCGTCCTGCATTCTGATCCCCCTGCAGCTCAAGTACGGCTCGGAAAAGAGCAGGATAGTGCTCTGGCTCGTGTTCGGGGGCATCGCGGTGGTGATCATCGCGGTGCGCAGATTCACGGACGCCGGGGAAAAGCCGCTTTCCGGACTGGTGAGCATGCTGGAGAGCACGCCTCCCGCAGTCCTGATCCTGGCTGTGACGGCCGTATGCGCGCTCATTGCGTGTGCTTCCTGTCTGTGGAGCACACGGATCATGGAGAAAAAGGAATTCTGATGCCATCCGGCCTCCTGCTGACTCCTGAACCCCTGCGTACATGGCAGATTTTTCCGCCGCCAGCCCTTCACAGGAGGGAACGACGGGACACATTCCTGTCTGAATTGTGAAAAAATCTTTCCGGATTTTGCAAAAATGCGCGTCCGCCCTCTTGAGGAAAACAGAGCAATACGATATATTTCCCTTACAGGGTTCAATCCCAGAAATATGAAGTGCGGGGGATGAATATGTCAGAAATGAATGTTGTCGGAAATCCTGTCCGGGTTGCGTTTATCGGTTCCGAATGCTATCCCTTTATCAAAACAGGCGGACTTGGAGATGTCATGTATGCTCTGCCCAGGGCTCTGCTGCGTCAGAACTGCGAGGTACGGGTGTTCATGCCCTGCTATGCCTGCATTCCGGAAAAGTACAGGAATCAGATGCGGTTCCGGGGCTCGTTCATGATGGACCTGACCCAGGACGGACACGAGTATTTCGTAGGCATCATGGAACTCGAAATGGACGGTGTGATCTATGATTTCATCGAAAACCGCGAGTTCTTTGACTGGGGCAATCCCTATACCGGCCTCTGGGAGGATATTCCCAAGTACTGCTTCTTCTCCAAGGCGGCGCTGGCTGCCATCAACTACCTTGAGTGGAGGCCGGACGTGATCCACTGCCACGACTGGCAGGCGGCCCTGGTGCCCGTGTATCTGCGCTCCCAGTTCGCACCCACGCCGGTGGGCAGCGCGAAGAGCATTCTGACCATCCATAACCTGAGATTCCAGGGCATCTGCAGTATCGATCATCTGAAGTACTGGAGCGGACTCCCGGATTATCTGTTCAACTATGACGTGTTCCTTGTGGGATTCGAGCAGGCCAACATGTTCAAGGGCGGCCTGGCCTATGCGGACCGCGTCACCACGGTGAGCGCCACCTATGCCCAGGAAATCCAGACGGACTTTTACGGGGAAAACCTGAATGCCCATCTGTGGTATCACCGGGCCAAGCTCAGCGGCATTGTCAACGGCATTGA
>CAMNDE010000111.1:0-8241 GCA_946534895.1 uncultured Clostridia bacterium | reverse complement strand
CAGGACGGTGAGCCTGATGCCCGGTACAGTGATGATTTTGTGGAAAACTGTGCTATCCACGGTCTGATTGTTCAGCAGCTTGTATCCTGCGGTGTTCTGCTGATGCACGGATCCGCGCTGTGCATGGACGGCCGGGCATATATATTCAGCGCACCCAGCGGAACCGGGAAAAGTACGCATGCCCGCCTCTGGCGTGAAGTGTTTGGGGAACGTGTCTGGATGATCAATGACGATAAGCCGCTTCTGCGGTTCAGCGAACAAGGGGTTGACGTCTGGGGGTCTCCCTGGGACGGAAAGCACCGCCTGAGCCGGAATGCATCCGCCCCGCTGCAGGCAGTGATCTTTCTGCGGCGCGGTATGGAAAACCGGATCCGGCCCATGACGGCAGTGGATGCCTTTCCGTTTCTCCTGTCCCAGACGTATTCTTCCGATGACATGCAGACCATGGAAAAGATCGCCGGGATGCAGCAGATTCTGCTCAGGCAGATACGGTTCTACCGGCTTGAATGCAATATGGAGCCGGAGGCAGCCATGACCGCCTGGAAAGGGGTGAGGGGTGAGTGAAGGAAATACTCAGCCCCGTCCGGGCTTTGCAGAAACTTCTGCCGCCCCAGAAACTGAAAGCGGATGCTTGCTACAAACTGTCGCAGTATGCGTTGGAACTTGAGGTGGATGGGAAGCATGTGCTGTTCAATACTCTGACACAGCAGGCCTATGAGATGGACAGGTTTCTTCCACCGTACCTGCCAGAGGGGAGTGTATCGGAGAAAGCAGACCTGGCAGGGTTGGTGCGCGGGTATTTCTATGTGCCGGAGGAACAGGATGAATGCGTGTTTTATGAGAGTCTGTTCTGTATGATGCATGCGCTTCTCATTGGTCAGGAGATCAAAGGCTATACCATTCTTCCGACGCTTGCCTGCAATGCCCGGTGTGTGTACTGCTTTGAAGCAGGGATGCCGCAGACGGTCATGACCATGGATACAGCGGAGCAGACGGTCCGGTATATGCTTGAAACGCGCAGTGAAGAGCGAATTGATCTGAACTGGTTTGGCGGAGAACCGCTTCTTGCTGTTTCCGTCATAGACCGTATCTGCGGAGAGCTGAGCAGGCATGATGTGCTGTTCACTTCATATATGGTGACCAACGGCAGCCTGATTACGGAGGAAGTGGCGGACTGGATGGCAGGACCGTGGCGGATCCGGAATGTGCAGATCTCCATGGATGGGGCGGAGAAGGACTACATTGCCCGGAAACAGTATGTGCGCTGCGGGGATCAGTATCATGCCGTGCTGCAGTCTGTGAATCTCCTGAATGCGCGCGGCATCAGGGTTTCGGTCCGCTGCAATGTGGACAGAGAGAATATAGACGGTGTACTGCCGTTTCTGGAAGACCTGAAAGCGGCGGTAAAGGATAAGGAACTGACGGACCTGTATTTTGCGCCGCTGAATGCCGTATATGCGGGGAAGGACAGCGTGGAAATCCAGAGGAAGATCGAGAATCTTCGGCCATGGATCCGGAAAGCCGGTTTTGTGGGAAAGCATGATGTATATCCAATGGGTCAGTTCCGTGCCCGGCACTGCATCGCCGATCTGGGCAGTGTGGTGATAGCACCGGATGGAGGATTGTATGCATGCGATGAATGCCTTCCGAACAGTCGGTTCGGCGACGTCTGGCACGGCGTGACGGATCCGGAAGCCAGGCAGGCTTTCTGCCGCGTGGACCGGGTGCGTGACTCGTGCCGTGCGTGCCCGTTTCTTCCGAGGTGCACGCCGTTTGCCTCTTGTCCCATTTATGTGAAAGAATGCAGGAAACTCTTTGAACAGGCATTGAAGGACAGACTGAAGCGGGTGCTTCAGGGGGAAAACAAATCAGCTGACAGGGAAGATTCCCTGTTTGAAAACTGTTGAAGGAGGACAGAAGCATGAAACTGAAGGGCAGTTTTCTTACCCAGGAAGTGAACGATATGCAGTTTCTTGTACCTGTGGGAAAGAAAACATTCAGCGGGATCATACGCAGCAATCCCACGGCGGCGTTTATTGTGAATCTTCTTCGGGAAGAGACTTCGGAAGAAGCCATCGTGGATGCCATGTTCGAACGTTACGATGCGCCGAGGGAAGTGATCGCGGCGGATGTGGCGGAAGCGCTGGATTCACTGCGGAAGATCGGGGTGCTGGAAGAATAACTGGTGAGTGAGAAGCCGGGTTTCCGGCTTTCACATAGACTTCTGGAAGGAAGGAGGAAATCCAAATGGAGAAACTGACCTATGAAAAGCCGGTGATCACTGCCGTGGAGCTGGAGGATGCGGATATTCTCACGGCATCTGGTACAGGATATTCAGACGCGACAGGTAACTATTCGGTATGCCCTGGAAGGTAAAGCATTTTCGGAGTCTGTTTGGGAAGGCCTCACCGGGTGAGGCCTTCTGTCCGTTTTTCACTTGAACCGGAAGGAAGGCTGCGGCATGAAGGAAAGGATTCGTAAAAAGGTATCTGGAGGCCGGGCTGCCAGAGCCGCGGCACTTGCGTTGCTGCTTGCGATTCTGGGCTTTTCGATCTGGGTGCGCACGGTATCCGGATCGCTTCCTTCACTGGATTCACAGGAGCGGTTATGGCTTCAGGATGAGGACGGACTTCCGTACCTGAGTGAGATGGATTCGTATTTCTATCTGCGCAAGGCAGAGGAAATGGCGGAAGAAGACAGGCTGATACCGGTAAACTTTCGAAGCACGGATGCTCTGATGGGGCCGAGGGTTCAGAGTCCGGAAAATGAAACAGCTATTCCGCTTGGGCTGTCGGTTCTGGCCTGGCTGCTGTGGAAATACATGCTTTCCGGATTTGGCGTGACGCTCCGGCAGACTGCTTTCTGGATGGGAACAGTCCTGGGGAGCATGACTGCCGTTCCTGCGTTCTGCTATGTCAGGAAGAGGACCTGTCTCATGGGCGGTGTGGCGGCAGGCATTCTGAGCGGATGTGCACTGCCCTTTGTGCTGCATACGTATGCCGGATTCTTTGATACCGATATGGTGCTGGGTGTGCTTCCTCTGACACAGATGCTGGCACAGCTGTGCGCCATGCAGGAGAAACGGCTGGGGAGGCAGTTTGGCTGGGCATTGCTCAGCGCAGCGGCGCTTTCTCTGATGTCTCTTTTCTGGGTGGCATACTACGGTTACTTTGTGCTGGCACTTGTCTGCATGCTCTGCGCCGGAGTAATACCGGTTCTGCGGCCTGAGGGGAAGCAAAAGGGCCGTTGGACCATGCTCCGTGGAGGGCTGATGACCCTTCTGTGCTCCGCGGCATTATTGGTGCTTCTGCACGGAAAAGCGTTTCCGGAGGACCTTGCAGGGGCTGTAATGGCTTACAGGTCTTTCCGTGTCAGTACGGATGCCATGCCCTTTGTATTCCAGCAAACTGGTGAGATGCGTGCACCAAGGGTTTTTCCGGCCCTGTCTCCGCTTGAATGGGTGAAAGCAAATACAAAAACCCTGGTGGGCATGCTCGGCGGGATGTTTCCATGCCTGATGGGCCTGCTGGCCGTTCCGGCCGGGCTGCTCGGACCGGTCCTGGAAAGGAAATATGCGGGGAACGAAAAAAGGACGGACACCCAGCAGTCTGCAGATATTGCCGCGGAGACAGTATATCTGGGCGTCTGGCTGCTGATCACCGGATATCTGGCATGTATCGGGAATCGGTTTGCCGAGCTTGCGGTGCTTCCGCTTTCGGTTCTGTGCGGTCTTCTGGTGGGAAGGCTGGACATGACCGCGGCAAAATGCACACGGCGGGGCCTGGCCCGGGTACTGTGCATACTTCTTGCGGTGTGCACCGTGGGACCGGTCTGCAGAGGCGCGTGGAATACAAGCCGGGCAGCCAGGCCTTTCCTGAATGATGCCAAGAGTGAAGCCATGCATTTCATCCGGGAAACGCTTCCCGCAGACACGGCGGTGGCCGGCTGGTGGGATGACGGCTATTACACGGAGTATGCGGCAGGGCGGCGGACGCTGGCAGATGGCGGAACGGACAGCGGAAAAATAAACTGGCTGATGGCAAAAGCGCTGCTTACTGAGGATGACGGGTTTGCCGGCCGGATTCTGCGCATGCTCAATATGCATGGAGCGGATGCCCTGGACAGGCTTGAGCAGGCATGCGGGGATCAGGCAGATGCCGCAGATCTGCTGATCCGGCTGCTGAAGCGGGAGCGGGAAGAGGCAGCCAGCATGCTGAGCAGTACGGGGATCAGCGGTGAGATTCTGGAATATACGCATCCGGAAACGGGTTCGCCGCTGGTGCTGACATTGAGCACGGATATGGTGGCCAAGCATGGCACACTGGCCTATTTTGCCTTCTGGAATCCTGCGGCACGGGCACAGGAGGAAAAGACGTTTGCGGTGATCCCGGACGCGTCCATCACACTGGAAAGCGGCCGGGAATGTGACATGCCCATGCGCGGCGGCGAGTATACGCTTCACCTCAGCATGGATGCGCAGGGCCGGATAGCGTGTACCTACAGCGGTGAGCAGGGAACGGCGACGCCTTCGAGACTGTGCGTATGGGAACAGGGAGAGAGGATTCAGGATGAACAGTACGGCAATGATCATGCTGCAGTGGTCGTTGTCAGAGAAGGAAAATCGTGCAGTGCGATGCTGTGCAGCGCGAATCTCTGCGACAGCATGCTGATACGGCTTATGTTCTGTGAGGACGCGCACATTCCGGGAATCCGGCATCTGGGCACCTGGTACGGCGGCGATGACCTTGACACCTGTGCGGCACAGCGGCGGATCGAGATCAATTATATACATGTCTGGTGCACGCAGTTATGGCAGATTCTGGAGCCGGAAGAAAATGAGACGGTGCTTTCCGGAGACGGAGGAACGGAGGCAGGCGGTGACGTTTGAAGAAGCGCTTGAGCGGGACGGCGTTCTGGTGTATTCCAACCGGGGCACCAGCATGCGGCCGCTGATCCGGGAAGGCCGGGACCTGATGATCATCCATCCGGTACAGGGAAAGCTGAAGAAATATGATGTTCCGCTGTATCGAAGGGACAGCGGGGAATATGTGCTGCACCGCATCGTGAAAGTATGTCCCGATGGATATGTCATGCGCGGGGATAACCAGCAGCAGTGTGAAACAGGAATTCAGGATCGGCAGATCCTGGGCGTACTGACCGCTGTAGTCCGGGACGGCCGGGAGATTCCGGTGACGGACTGGCGTTACCGGGTCTATGCGCATCTCTGGTGCGGCCTGTTTCCCGGAAGAGGCATACTGCTGAGAGTATTTCAGGCTTTGGGACGGCGGCTGCATCGTATACGGTACAGGAGATGAAGAAGATGAACAGACAGGACATGCGTGAAACCGTGAACGCGGTCGCATATCTTGCCGGCTGCGCGGTCAGGCAGACGGTGCCGGATGCCCGGATGGTGGAGAGCATGGATCTGGACCGGGTGTATGAAGTGGCGGATATTCATCTGCTGACGTCTGCCGTGGGCATGGCGTTGGACAGGGCAGGCATACAGGATGAGCGCTTTATCCGGGCGGTGGCCAGGACCCAGCAGAAGATGGTGTTCCTGGATGCGGACAGAGCACAGGTACTGGACCGTCTGGAGAAGGAGGGGATCTGGTATATGCCGCTCAAAGGCGCCGTGCTCAAGAATCTGTACCCGGTATACGGCATGCGCGAGATGGCGGACAATGATATTCTCTTTGACAAAGACCGGGCCGGGGATGTGCGGAAGATTATGACGGATCTCGGGTTTGAGACGGATGCGTATGAGCGGTATCATCATGATGTGTACAAGAAGAAACCAGCCAGCAACTTTGAGATGCACAGACTGCTGTTTCCCGTTGCTTCCAGGAAGGAACTGTACGACTATTATCTGAATGTGAAGGAACGCCTGGTAAAGGATGCGGGACATCAGTTCGGATATCACTTTACGGATGAGGATTTCTATGTCTATATGACAGCCCATGAGTACGGACATTATACCCATGGAGGCACCGGACTGCGCTCGCTTCTGGACACCTATGTGTATCTCCGGGCCAGAAAGCTGGATATGGACTATGTTGCCCGGGAAGCGGAAAAAATGCATATGGCGGATTTTGAACGGAACATCCGGAAACTGGCTGAGCATCTGTTTGACGGGGAAGCGCTGTCTGCAGAGGAAGAGGAGATGCTGGACTTCATGAGCTCCTCCGGTGCCTATGGAACCGCGGAAAATGACGCGGAATATCAGGTGGAGGAAATGGGCAGATGGAAGTATTTCCTTTCCAGGGTGAACATGCCCAAAGCAAGAATGTATGAGCTGTTCCCGGTCCTGAAGCGGGCGCCGTATCTCTATCCTTTTTTCTGGCTGCTGCGGTTTCCCAGAGGTCTGATTTTGAAGAACCGTTTTTTCCGGGCACAGATGAAGGCAATACTTGGACTGAACAGGAAAAGAAAATGAAAAACCCTACACTGAGATGGCTTTATGCGGTACCTGGACGAAAAAAACTGTATATTGCCGCGCTGATGCTGCTGCAGATGATTGTCGGGGTATCCGGTGTGATGGAGGCTCTGTTTCTGAAAAACGTAGTGGACAGCGCTGCGGCACGCCAGAGCGAAGCATTCTGGCATGGGCTTCTGCTGCTTGTTCTGCTCATGGCAGCACGGAATCTTCTGAATGCTGCGATCCGTTCACTGAACGCAACCGCTCTGTCCACGCTGGAAAACGCGTTCAAGGAGCGGCTCATGAGCATGCTGCTGCGGAAGGATTACGCAACGGTCAGCGCCCTGCACTCCGGGGAATGGCTGAACCGTCTAACCAGCGATACCGTGGTGGTGGCGGAAGGATATGTGAATATTCTGCCCGGCCTGACCGGAATGCTTGTGAAACTGTTCAGCGCGCTGATCCTGATGATTTCTCTTGATGCGCGCTTTGCCTCCATACTGATCCCCGGCGGAGCGCTGGTGCTTGTTCTGACGTATGTTTTCCGGAAACGGATGAAGCGGCTTCATAAAGCTGTGCAGGAGGCGGATGGACGCCTGCGGGTGTTTCTTCAGGAACGCCTGGGCAGCATGCTGATGATCCGGTCCTTTGCCGCGGAAAGTCAGACGGAGCAGGAAGCGGGAACATGGATGGAGGAGCATAAGTCGGCAAGGCAGCGAAAGTACCGGTTTGCGAACCTGTGCAACATTGGGTTCGGGGCAGGCATGGATGGCATGTATCTGTTTGGCCTGGGATACTGTGGATACGGGATTCTGACCGGCAGTGTCAGCTATGGAACGCTCATGGCCATGATTCAGCTGATCGGTCAGATTCAGGCTCCGTTTGCCAGTCTTACCGGCGTACTGCCGGTATACTATGCCATGCTGGCCAGCGGTGAGCGGCTGATGGAAATTGAAGACTACCCGGATGCCGGGGAATTGCCGGCACTGGGCATGGATGAGATACTGGACTATTACGATCATCGGATGGCCGGGTTCGGTCTGCGCGATGCTGTGTTTGCGTATGATCCGACAGTGGAGAAGCTGGCGGATCTGTCCGGGGAAAAACTGCCGCCGGTTCTGGAACACGTCAGCCTGGAAGTAAAGAAGGGAGACATGATTGCTCTGTGCGGTCCCAGCGGGTGCGGGAAGTCCACCGTACTCAGGCTGCTCATGGGCGTATACAGGCTGGATGCGGGAATGAGCTTTCTGGAAAACATGGACGGAAGCTGCCAGGAAATGACGGAACAGTGGCGGAGGCTTTTCGCCTATGTTCCTCAGGGCAATCTGCTTATGCGCGGCAGTGTCCGGGATGTGGTGAGCTTCGGCGCGCCGCAGGAGCGGACAGACGATGCGGGGATCCGGAGAGCGCTTGAGGCGGCATGCGCGGACTTTGTGGATGAACTGGAGCAGGGCATGGACACCATGCTCGGAGAGCATGGCGCAGGCCTTTCTGAAGGCCAGATGCAGCGTCTGGCCATCGCAAGGGCGGTCTTTTCCCGCAGTCCCGTACTCCTGCTGGATGAAGCGACCAGTGCGCTGGACGAGAAGACGGAAAAAGAAGTGCTGGATCATCTCAGAAAGCTTCAGAACAGAACCGTGGTGATTGTCACGCACAGGCCGGCAGCCCTGAGTATCTGCGGCCGTGTGATCCGGTTCGGGGAGCATGGGATAACGGAAGACGGCAGGACCACGGACAGAGCATGAGCGTGCATGAAAAAGGCCGCATCATGAAGGAAATCAGAGGATTTCTTCATGGTGCGGCCTTTTGGATGATCAGAGCTTTTT
>CAMNDE010000110.1:0-8252 GCA_946534895.1 uncultured Clostridia bacterium | reverse complement strand
ACCAGGTATTGTGCCCCCAGACCCCGCCAATTCTGAGCTGGACCCAGACCATAACCATACGCTGCCTGTCCTGCTGCGTCCCGTACTGGCAAGGGCATGTGCAGGAAATCTCGGGCGACATGCGCTCCGGGGAACTGCAAATCACGCCAGGCGGCCATACCGACGTGCTGCCCCTGGAACTGGAAGTGACCAACCTGGATACGAGGGATATGGACAGGCTGGAGATGGAAACAGGCAGCGATACGAGACTTTCCTGGATGTCCTTTTCCGGCCTGCAGCTGAGACCCGGTGCATCTTTCCGTCTCTGGTACGACCGGCAGCATATACAGCGCATCTGTTCCGGTGACAAACTGGCGCTCTCATGCCGCAGCGCGGCGTCCTCCGACGAACTCCTGGTGCGCTGCGGCACAGAGAATGTGCTGGGCGTGGATGCCAGCGCAAGAGTGCATGTACAGGCGCGGTACCGGGAACTCTATCTGTAGAAAGGAAAGCATATGGAACAGTGGGTGCGACAACTGGACGCGGACATGCGGGAAATTGCCAGAATGCGGCCGGACAGGCTCAGCGTGCACATGCACCTGAAACAGTCAGCCAGCGCCAGCATGCAATTAATGGAGCCGCCCTGGGCTGAGCCGGGGAACCTCTTCGACATAAGGGCCGAGAGCCGGAGCTGCGGCGTATTCCGCATACATTCCATGGAAACAAGGTATGAGCATGGGAAGAGCCAGACCCTGGAGCTGGAGCATGTGAGCGCAGCTTTGCATGACCGCGTACTGTTCGGGCACCATGAGGTCCATGACATGCCGGTCCGGGAGGTCATGAACTTCCTGCTGGGCTTTCAGGACCTGTGGCAGCTCGGGATGTGCGAGGCGGAGGAAACGGTCAGCCTGTCCTTTGAGAATGTGGACATCCGGAGCGGCATGCAGAAACTGCTGGAAGTACTCAGGGACGAATACTTCTTCCGGTATGAGACCCCGGCCATGAAGGTGCATGTGCTGCGTCTGGAAGCGGAACCTTCCTGTGAGATCCGGCTGTCCCGCAATGTCCGGAATGTCCGGATCCGGGAAGATGTGTCCGCCGTGGTCACCAGACTCTACGCCCTGGGATACGGCGAGGGAGCGGATCAGCTGAAGCTCCCCGAAAAGTACCTGGAAGCGGACACACAGAATGTCTACGGCATCCGGGAACAGATTCTGGCGGACCGGGCCGTGGATCTGCCGGAACAGCTGCTGGCGCTGGCGGAACGGGAAATATCCGCAAAATCCCATCCAAATACCAGTCTTGCCGCGGAGCTGGACCTGCTGCATGGCATGACGGGCGAGGAACTGGACCGGTTCGAGCCCGGCAGGCTCTGCCGGCTGTGCCTGCCGGAGGAGGGAAGGGTCATATGCCTTCATGTCATGTCGCTGGAAATCCCGGACGCATATGGTTATGTGGCGAGACTCAACCTGGACAGTACAGGCACCGCGGGTCAGATGCTGTCCGGGCTTGCCCGGCATCTGGAGACGGAAAGCGTGACCAGCCAGGGCAGTGCCAGCGAGTACGGCGTGCACTTCGGGGACAACGCGGACGCGGATCACCCGGCGGAGCTCTCCTTCTATGTGGACGAGGACGCCATCCGGGTGAACAAGGTCATGGTGCGCTGGAAGGTGCTGCCCTTCCGGGCCTATACCCAGCAGAAGAGCAGCGGAGGAACCGGCAGTCTGGTCATGGACGGCGTCAGCGCCACGGTGCAGGTGCCCGCCCAGAACCTGCAGACGGGGTATCAGATCGGCGCGGCGGCGGAGGGAAAGCATTACCATACCGCCCAGACCGTGAACCAGTCCCTGACGGTGAAGATCCTGTCCTCCACATTGGAAAAAGCGCTGAATGTGGGAGAGCATGTGCACAAAACCGTGTTCGGCATCTATTCCCCCAAAAGCAGCCTGGATGGCGTACGGGTGTATGTGGACGGAAATCCGGTGCCGGATACAGGCCAGGAAATGGACGCGCTGCCCTATCTTGACAGGGACAGTGAGGGTCGAGTCAGGCGGGGCGCGTGGCATACCATAAGCTTTCAGCCGGATGGACTTGCAAGGATTGAGGCGGACGTGCATGTGCGCACCTTTATCCGCTCGCTGACCGGGGAAGGACTGTGAAAGGAGAATAACAATGCGGATACAGGTACGCGGACAGAATATCTATGTGGAGCCGGGAAGGCCCGGGAATGAGATGGACCGGCGGGAAATGCTGGAGTTCAGCTTTTCCCGGGACTGGGACCGGTACGTGAAGTTTGCCCAGTTCACCCAGCACGGGCATACAAGCAATGTCATGCTCATGGACGGGCGCTGCCATGTGCCGCCGGAAGTGGACCCGGGCAGATGCTACCTCAATGTCACCGGTATGACCGCGGACAGCCGGGACCGGGCAAGCACCTGCTATGTGACCCTGAAGGTCATGGGCGACCGGCCGGAGGACATGTACCCGGGGCATCCCCGGGATCTGTACGGCGAGCTGCGGGAGGAACTGGAACGCCTGGCCCGGGAAAGCGCGCAGCTTCATCTGGACCCGGAACTCAACAGTCCGGACATGGCGGCCCAGGCCAGCGCGGCCGGTGAGCGCATCCGTGCACTGGAGGAAAAGGCGCAGAAGACAGAGGAAACACTGGAAAGTCTGCAGTCGGGCTTCACGTCCAGCCTGGAACAGTGCCGGGACCGGGAACAGACATGCCGTGGCAATCTGGCCAAGAGCCTGGAGGAAGCAAGGGAACAGACGGAACAGGCCCTGAAGGATGTAAATGCCAGGCTTTCCGAAGCGGACCGTGCAAGAGCGGAACTGAACAGCCAGGTGCAGGCACTGGAATCGCAGGTACATGGCGCGGCAGGGGATGAGCTCAACAGGCTCGCGGCGCAGCTGCAGGAAACCCGGAAAAACCTGGCGGCGCATATCCAGGCGGAGGCAAATGCCAGGGAAGAAATGCGCAGTGACATGGACAGTCTGCGGAAAGCGGCGGAAACAGCCTCCGGCAGCGCGGACAGAATGCGCGAGGATCTGCAGAGGCAGCAGAGCGGCCTGGCACATGCCGTGGACCAGCGCATGGACGGATTCGGCGAGCGCCTGGCGGGGCTGGAAACCCAGACCCGGAACCTGGAAAACCAGGACAATATTCTGCGCGAAAACGTGGAAAAGCTCAGGGCAAGCAGCCGGGAGTGGGAAAAACTGGACAGCGCGGTAGAAAACCTGGAAAAGGCGCTGCGGGAGCTTCAGGGCGGAAACGGCAATGTGCAGACAGATATGCAGACCCTGGCAAGACGGGTGGAGGAATGCATGCGCAGCATTGACATCCTGAACCAGAGCGCCCTGGCCATGTCGGTGCACGGGCACAGACCGCCGCCCATGCACCGGGAAGATGGAATCCGGGAACAGCTGGAGCATCTGCGGGAAAGCCAGGGACGGCTTCGGGACCTGATTTCCGGCTGTGTGCGTCGGGATCAGGGGCGGCAGAACATCGGGAAGATCCTGGGCATCGGCGAGGACGGAAGCGTCCGGGCCGTGGACCCGCAATTGGCCGGTCAGGTGCAGGCGGACTGGCTGGAGACGGACGAGACCCGGGCTTCCTATGTGCGCAACAAGCCCTTCAGAATGCGCAGCGGCTACCCCAGCTGCGACGGCATCATCCTCTACGCGGAAGACCGGACACCCTACCTTCTGCGGGTGAATGATACCGGGGACCTTACGGTGAGCGCGTTCCGGGAATAAGCCCGGAGATTCAGCGTGAAACCGGTTTCAGAATGGAGTTACATGAAGGCTCCGGAATGTCCGGGGCCGGGAACAGAAAAAGGAGGACATCTATGCAGCTTAAGGAGATCTACAACTACAAGGCGGCGGACACAGGACTGGACACCAGGATCACGGCACTGGAAAACGCCATGGGTACCGACAGCGAGGGCACCGTGGATGCAAGAATCCAGGCGGCCATTGACGCGGCAAAGACGCCTCTGGAAAGCGCGGACACGGCATTGGATGGCCGGGTCACCACGCTGGAAGGTCAGGTAAATACCCTGAACGGGGACGCCCAGACCCAGGGCTCGGTAAAGCAGCAGGTGGCGACGGCAGTGGCCGGCATTGTGGCCAATGCGCCGGAAGCCTATGACACCCTGAAGGAGATCGCTGACTGGATTTCCGGGGACGTGAGCGGCGCGGCCGCCATGAATACCCGGATTACCGACAATGCCGGCGCCATTTCCGTGCTCAACGGTGACAGCAGTACTGAAGGGTCTGTGGCAAAGCAGGTGGCGGATGCCAGGGCTGTCCTTGAACAGGCGGACAGCGCATTGGATGCGCGCCTCCAGGTGCTGGAGGGGGACGAGGACACGGAAGGCTCCGTGGCCGAAGCCAGGGCAGTGGCAGATCAGGCCCTTGAGGAAGCACGGGCCTGCGTGGCCATCGATCAGGGCACGCCAAATGCCGGGCATATGCTCTGGGTCAGCGGCAGCGGTGAGGTGACCTCGGAAGTGCCCACGCAGATCATGCTCATGGACAGCGCCAGGACAAAGACTTTTGTGCTCACGATCGGCACGGAAGGCGCGCTGACGGTGTCCGAGGTGGTGGCCTGACCTGTTCCCGGAAGGGAGGAAGCGGTTTGATTCGATCCTATCTGTGTGTGTTTCGTGACGGCCGGACCGACAGCATGGAAGCGGAAAGCTTTGAGGAAGTGCTGGAGCGCCTGGGCGGGGAGGAGGAACTGTGGCTGGTGATCTGGGACTGACCGGCGCGGACCTGGCCCGGGAAGCCCGGAAGCTGGCGGGGATGGATATTCCCTATACGCCGGGCGGCGAAAGCCTGAAGGGCATGGACTGCCAGGGCCTTGTGGAGTATGTGATCCGCTTTCTCGGCGGAAAGGCCAGATGGAAGGGCTCAAACGCCATGTACCGTGACTGTACCTGGCGCGGGACACCGGAAGAATGTCGGAAACAGTTCGGGCAAATCCCTCTGGGCGCCTGTACCTTCATCTGGAAGGAAAATGGCGAACGGGAAAGAGGCTATATGGACGGGCTCGGGAACGCAGTGCATGTTGGCATATACCTCGGGGACAGGTGTGTACACGCTTCCCAGTCCCGGGGCCGGGTCTGCTTTTCGGATTTTGCCGGCAGAAGCATTCCGGGCGGCTGGAACCGCGTGGGACTGCTGCCGGGGATTGACTACCTTGGGAAAGGGGGAAGAGAAATGGCAGAAGTGTTTTCGGAAAACGGCCGCGGTGTGCGCATGCGCGTGCGGCCCTCGGAGACCTCCGCGGTGATCCGGAAGCTGGATGTGGGCACGGAGGTGGAGGTGCTGGAGGACCTGGGCATCTGGCTGCATATCCGCGCACAGGGCCAGGACGGCTATATGATGGCCGATTTTGTCCGGGAAAGCGGGGACATGGATCTTGAGGACAGAATCGCGGCGCTGGAAAAGCGCCTGGACATGCTGGAGAGGCGGATGAAGAATTGACAGGTATGGATTTGCTCAAGACCGCCGGGGTGGCGGCCTCCTCCATTCTCTCCATCTGGGGCGTGATCCGCCTCTGGGAAAGTCTGGGCCGGCATGTAAGGAAAAAGCGCTCCGAGCCCTTTGAGGAAATCTCAGGGCGGCTGGAGCGCATGGAACGGACATTGCAGGTCCTGGACGCGAGTCTCCTGGCCCAGGAGGACGCGCTGGCCGGGGTGCAGTGGCAGTTCCTGAACCGCTTCTATGTGCAGTATGTGGAAAAGGAAAAGGCCTGCCCCATGGAAGTGAAGCAGAACATTGAGGAAATGTACCGGCTCTATGTGCGTGACGGCAAGCGCAATCATGTGGCGGCGGACTATCTGGACCGGCTCATGGCGCTGCCGGTGAAGGGGGACAGGCATTGAAGTATGTGCAGTTTTCCAAGCGCATGGTGCTCCTGGTGGTGTCCGCCGTCACCTGCCTTACGGGCGCGGCAATGATCCTGTGCTATCTCTCGGCGCATTTTCCGGAGATCGTGAAGCTGGTGGACGCGTACATCGGGTTTGCCACCATCTGCTTTGCGGCCTATTCCGGGAACTCCGCCGTGGAGAAATACCTGGTCCGGCGCTACCATGAAAATGCGCAGCGGCAGGAAAGCCAGGAGCATGAACATGACCGGGACACATGGGAGGACCATGCCATGGGCTGAGAAAGGGGGACAGGAATGGGCGCAGACAAGGAAGCGCCGTGCCTGATCATCCTGAAAGAGGACGGCGCGTGCCGCGGAAGGAAGCGGGAGGAACTGGAAAAGCTCACCGACTGCGTGCTCAACAGTCCCGCCACCAATGCGGATCCGGAAGTGGTGAAGTTCTGGAAGAAGCACGGGATTGACCGGGAGCATGTGACGGTCATGATGAGCATTGAGGCGCAGCTGGCCATGCGCGCCGAGCGCGGGGATGACCATGCCCTGTCCGTCATGCTGGGCCTGGCCGGCGCGGACAGCCGGATCGTGCTCAACTGGCACCGCATGGAAATGGCCGAGAAGCGCCTGAAGCTGGAGGAGGAAAAGATGCGGCGCATGGCGGACCGGGAAGAGGGAAGCGCGGGCAGCGTGAGCGATCTGCTCTCGTCCCTTGCCTCCGCGCTGGACGCGCCGCCCAGAACCCGGGAGATCCAGGAGCTGATAGGTCGTGGCGGACTATAAGGGGTTCACGGAAAACCAGCTCAGGTATCTCAGGAAATGCGCCGTGTCCTGGCTGAATGTGGCCGAGGGCGGCAAGCGTGCCGGCAAGAATGTGGTGAACATTCTTGCCTGGTCCGCCTGCCTGGAGACGCACCCGGACCGCCTGCACCTGGCGGCGGGGGTGAGCATAGGGACGGCGAAAATGAACATTTTGGACTCCAACGGCTTCGGGCTCCGGCATCTGTTCAGAGGCCGGTGCCGGTCCGGCAAGTACATGGAAAAGGAAGCCCTGTATATATCCACCGGAGGCGGGGAGAAGGTGGTGATCTTTGCCGGCGGCGGCAAGAGCAGCGACGCGGCGCTGATCAAGGGCAATACCTTCGGAAGCGCATACATCACCGAGGCCAATGAATGTCACCAGACATTTCTGCAGGAAGTGCTGGACCGTACGCTTTCCTCCTCCCGCCGTCAGATTTTCATGGACCTGAACCCGAAGGCGCCGCGGCACTGGTTTTACACGGATTTCCTGGACTGGCAGGATAAATTGCGGGAACAGGGCCGCAATGACGGATACAATTACGCGCACTTCACCATTGCGGACAATCTGGCCATGAGCGATGCCATGGTCCGGGAACTGCTGGACAAGTATGACCAGGGCAGCATCTGGTTCAGGACGGATATCCTGGGCCAGCGCACCGCGAGTACAGGCCGGATCTACACGTCCTATGACCGGGAAAAGGTGCTGCTCAGCGGTCAGCACCGGTACCGGGAATACACGGTGGGCATTGATGTGGGCGGGCGGGACGCCACGGTGGCCACACTGATCGGGCTTACGTATGACATGCGGGAAGTGCATGTGCTGGACGGGCTGTACCATCACCAGGGAATTTCGGACCGCATGTCGGAAACCCGGTATGTGGACATGATCGTGAACTGGCTGAAAATGCATCCCGAGGCGGATACGGGCACCATCTATGTGGATTCGGCGGCCAAGCTGTTCCGCAGAGGGCTGGAGGACGGCGTGATCGCCGCGGGCCTCCGGTTTTCCGTGCGCTCCTTTGACAAGCGGGACGGGATACTGGAGCGCATTGCCCTGGAGGACCGTCTGCTTGTGCAGGGCCGGATCCGGATTGCTCCGCACCTGGAGAAATGGCATGAAGCCCTGCAGATGGCTGTATGGGACGGAAGTGCCTGGGAAAAGGGTGAATGGGTGCGGCTGGATGACGGGAGCTATCCGCTGGACTGCCTGGATTCCATGGAGTACGGACTGTATCCGCTGAAACAGTGGATTGCCTGAAGGTTTCCATGAAAAAGCGCTCTGCCGGATATGCGATCCGGCAGGGCGCTTTGTATATCGATTTTTCAGTACATTCGGATATGATCGCTGTCTGCTCCGATGCAGGAGCACATTTTAAGCTCAGGACTACCTGAGCATATGGACAGCTCTGACAAATTCCAGACGCACTTCTTCATTGGGAATACGTGCTTTCTTTGTGATTTCATCATAGGCAAGATAACCGAGATGAATGAGCAGAGTCAGAACGTCATCGCGTCCGTGGAACGTGGTCAGATCATTAGAGAACCCTTTGGTATCCACGGGAACATCTGCTCCACCAGTAAG
>CAMNDE010000109.1:0-8314 GCA_946534895.1 uncultured Clostridia bacterium | reverse complement strand
AATAAAAGAAGGCCGCCTGCCCTGATCTGGCAAGCGGCCGCACTAATCGTAAATCGGGAATCATTCTCCGAGACGTTGCGGTTCTCGTCAATACATCTTTTCAGGGCAACGCAAAGCAAAGCACAGTTCCTGACTAGAACTGCACAGCAGGGATTCGAAGTGCTCATGACGCATGGTGGCTGTATCGCGGATCATTCCGAATCCCTCCTTTCGCTCTGGGCCATGCCCTTCATTCGCTGTGATAATATATCATTCTACGTGGGATGTAAAGAAACTTGTAGTATAACGATCTCCCCGGTTCACCAGAAGATTCTATATCTACCCACAGATATGCTCAATATACTTCGCTTCCCAAAGCAAATCACTGCAGCCACCATAATCATTGGGCCGGCTATCATGCCATCTGCTCTAACAGTTCCTGCCGTTCTGTAGATTTTACCGGGACATCATATTGGAGCAGCTTTACAAGCCATTGATGCAAGCAGTTGTGCGGAACCTTTTTATAACAATATCATGCTGTCGACTGAGCCATGCCGCCTCACCAATTGATTTTCCAACCACATAGAGCAGGCAGCCTGTTCTCATCGGCATCGTTCCCTTCTCAAAATATGCCGGCAGGAACTCAGTCCAAAACTCTTCCCCTATCTCCGCGCCAAGCTTGAAAAAAACAGGGCACAAGAGTATCATCCGAACAAGGCACTTTCCTGCTTCCAACTGCCCTCATTTCAGGCAGATACAGCGAAACAGGAAGCCGGCCACAGGCTGGATTCCATTTCCGGAATCCTCCGGACAGGCCGCATGCCCAGCAAAAAACGCAGGAGGTTCTCTGACCATGAAAGAATTTGAAGAAGTCACTTTGCTGGATGAAGACGGCAAGGAGTGCAGATTCACCCATCTCGCCACCATCGAGCACGAAGGAAGCTATTATATTGCCCTTGAGCCCCTGGATGATCCCAAGGCCGCTCCGCCGGAAGATCTGGAACTGGAAGACGACGAGGAAGTCCTCACGGTCATGCTGCTGAAGATCAACATGAACGAGGACGAGGACGGCCAGGACGCCTATGAACTGGTGGAGGATGATGATCTGGCGGAAATCCTGCTGGACAAGCTGGATGACATTCTCTATGAGCAGGAAATGGACGGCGACCTGGTCGAAGACGAAGAAGAGGAAGAAGAGGAAGAAGAGGAAGAAGAAGAGGAAGAAGAAGATGGCGAGGAATAAGTTCCGCCGTCTGCTGGCATGTCTTCTGTGCCTGATCCTCATCACATCCCTTGTGCCGGCCATGGGCGAAACCCTGCAGGACTGCCACCGGGTGAAGCTGGAAAAGCATGACACCAAGCAGTCCAACGGCAGCATTATCCGGATCTGGACAGCCACCACCGCGCTTCCCGCTGTGGACGCGGAGCTTGCTGCCATTTCCCAGAAGTTTGCTGACGAGATCGGGCCTACCCTGCCCCAGGCTGCCAACAAGACCAGCCGCAACAGCCGGGTGGATGTGGAAACCAGGTACAGCCGCACCGGTCTCAAATGGATGAGTTTTGTGATCCAGGCACGCACCACTTATCACCGTCAGCTGGTCGGACAGGTGCTTGAGACCCGGACCTATGACATGACCACCGGCGAGCAGTATGAACTGGAAGACCTGTTCCCGGAAGACTCGGATGTATGGTCTTTCTTGGCCTCGGAAGTACGCAGCCAGGTCCTTGCCTACTTCCCTGACGAGGAAGCCCCAGGCAACCTGGTGGACGAAATGTGCACCGAGGAAGCCCTGCGCAAGGCCGACTATTCCCTGCACGGCTTCTCCCTGGTGCTGCACTACCCTGCTTCCTATCTCTATCCGCAGCATCAGACGCTCATGGAAGTCACCATCATGTATGACCGCATCCGGCCCTACATGACGGAGGAAGCCCAGGCACAGACAGACAACCTCTCCTACTACAAGACCTGTGCCCTGACCTTTGATGACGGCCCTTCCCGGGACAATACCACCAATGTCATGCAGAACCTCATGATTGCCGGCTGCCGCGCCACCTTCTTCGTGATCGGAAACCGCATCTCCAAGTACACGGATCAGATGCAGCGCGAGCATGATGAAGGACATGCCATAGGCAGTCATAACTGGCATCACGGGAATGTCACCAAGAGTTCCGCCGCGTCCCTTCGTGCCATGAAGGGAAAGTGCGACAACGCATTTATTGCCGCCATCGGCATTCCGCCGCGCTACAACCGCGTTCCCTACGGACTCTATCCCAAGATGAATTCTGCCAAGGTCGGCTGGGCCAACATCCAGTGGAGTGTGGACACCTACGACTGGCGCGGCATCAGCAGTACCAACGTGCTGAACAAGGTCAAGAAGCAGATTGCTGACGGGGATATCATCCTGTGCCACGATATCAAGGACAATACGCCCACCAGCGCAGCCCGGATCTGTGAATATCTCACAGAGAACGGCTACATGCTGCTCACCATTGATGAGCTCTTTGCCAAGGACGGCGTCACCCTTGAACCGGATACGGTATACTTCCGCTGCACCAACGGGGATACGAGCATAAAGAAGTAACTAATCTCAAAACTGCTTTTGGTGATTTCCTCGAAGAATAAGCCTGAAGCAGTTTTTTCAACTATATTTTTCCGAGTCTCCTCGCGAACCTATGTCATCAGCGGAATATTGAAAAACTAATGGTTAGTATTTACCTTTTATCCTGTACAGGTTGTTATACTACAGGTTGCACTGCTGTATATTGAAGATTTCTTCTTTTCAGATTATACTTTTCTCAGACGCAGTTGATCGGGTTTGTTCCTGAAGCGGGCCTGCAGCAATGCGGGCAGCGCCCCGAACCGTTTGCCGGACTGCGTCTGTTTTTATTTCTTCAATCCCCTTCTGTCCCTGCAGATGAAATGAAAACACTTTCTTCCTGCGCAATATCGAAAGCATCATTGTCAGACCGGATCGGTGACAGTACTCCGGCATTCCAGGCTCTGTCCTTATCAACATCCTGTGCATATTCCGGCCTCTTTTCCTGGACCATCATCGTAAGCTCAATGACAAAGTCGTGTTCTTTTCCCCGTGAAGGTGTTCCTCCGCAGACGGAATTCCCGCCCGGCTCATTCACTCAGTGGAACAAACGCACTGCCACTTGATTCTGCAGCGCAAACCATGTATCTTTTACAGGACGGGATCACGACAAACTTCATACACTGCTTTGCGCTGCAGGTTTGCTGTGGTCTCTTTTTCAACAGATTTGGAGGTTTTGGCGTTATGGAAATCAGTGTGAGTCAGCGTCTGAAAGCGTTGAGGGAAGAGCATGAGTGGACTCACGCGTACCTGTCAGAAAAAACCGGTATCGAACCGGATCGCCTCAGATACTTGGAAGACGGCACAGTGATACCGGAGCCGGTGGAAGCAAAAAAGCTGTGTGATCTGTTTGAGGTTTCCTTCTTCTATCTCATGGATCTCACGGACGAAAGGAACCTGCAGGATCAGGATTTCCAGTCCCTGATTACGGGCATGCCCGTCCCGGACCTGCTGACGGTTCTGCGCTACTCCTCCGGATGGACGGTGGATGACCTTGCCGGTATGGTCAGGATACGGTCTGACAGACTCCTCGGATATGAAAGCGGAGAAAAGAATGTTACGCCTGCGGTTGCCAGAAAGCTCGCGTCCCTTTATAACATCCCGGATTCATGCCTGTGTGCCACCGCGCCTCAGGCAGGAAATGCTCTGCCGAAACCCGCAGCAAAACCTCAGCATGAAGACAGCTGTCTCAAGCGGCTGCGCATGCAGCACGGGTATTCCCTTGCGCAGGCCGCAAGGCATCTGGGGATCAGCCGCGGACTGCTTTCCTTCTATGAAATCGGTCAGGCCCGGGTCACCGATCAGCGGGCCGCGCAGTTTGCTGAACTCTATCACGTTTCACCGGAGGAACTGAGAAAACAGATTGACCAGGATTATGAAGTTCTGCTGAGCAGCAGCAGGCAGAGCAGCAGCGACACCAAAAACGAGCGTCTGCGGCAGCTCCGGCTCGAGCGTTTCCTGGTCATGAAGGATGATGCGGTGGCAGACAGCGGCAGCATCAGCCCGTCTGCCGCAGAGCATGAAGAAAGATCCTCGCCGGAACCGGCCGCCGAACATAAGACTGCACCCAGTGATATCCCCGCCGTTTCCCAGATGAGTGATACGCCCCAGGGCACTTACCTGCTCTCACTGAGACTTCAGAAGGAATGGACACTGGATCAGGCAGCGGAAAGAATCGGGATTGACACAGACACCCTCAGCGGTCTTGAGAGCGGAAGGCAGAAACTGACGGCGGCGCTTTTACAGAAATGCGCGGAAGCATACGGTGTACCCGTGGAAGCTGTCACCGGATCAGACATGTACCCGCTGGTTCAGGCCCTGCGGAGCAGCCCCGATCTCATGGAACTTTTCCGCCTCTGCCTGGACGATCCATCCAGAGTGAAGAAGTGTCTGGACATCCTGAAGGCAGACATGCCATAATACCCAAGAAAAGCGCTGCGGGGATCGTAAACGGAATCCCGGGCGGCCACCGGGAACATGAAGTCGGAAGGATCTGAGCAAATTCCCTGGAACATCAGCCGGACGCAGATCCGGGCTTTACGGAGATGACCTATGAAACTCACCATGCTGGGAACAGGCAATGCGCTTGTCACGGAGTGCTACAACACTTGCTTTGTCATGGAAGACCAGGGCCAGTGCTTTCTGGTGGACGGCGGTGGCGGAAGCACCGTCCTGCATCAGCTGAAGCATGCCGGCTATGACTGGATGGACATCCGCCATATCTTTGTGACGCACAAGCATATCGATCATCTCATGGGCATCATCTGGATGGTGCGGATGATCTGTCAGTTCATGCGCCACGGGGAATATCAGGGCGAAGCAACCATATACTCGCACAGGGAAGTGCTGGATCTTATCAGGGACATGGCGCAGCAGCTGCTGCCTGAGAAACAGAGCCGGTTCATCGGCGACAGACTGCATCTTCAGGAAGTCCATGACGGGGAAACGAAAAGCATCATCGGGCATGACGTTACCTTCTTCGATATCCAGTCCACCAAGGCAAAGCAGTACGGATTCTGCATGGACCTGGGAGACGGGAAAAAGCTGACCTGCTGCGGGGATGAGCCCTACGACGCATGCGAGGAAATGTATGCGAAAAACAGCGAGTGGCTGCTTCACGAGGCGTTCTGCCTTTATGCGCAGCGGGATATCTTCGACCCGTACGAGAAACATCATTCCACGGTCAAGGACGCCTGCCAGCTGGCGGAGAAGCTGAATGTCCGCAATCTGCTCCTCTATCATACCGAGGACCGAAACCTGAATCAGCGGAAGCGCCTGTATGCCGAGGAAGGCGCTCAGTATTACCATGGCAGGCTGCTGATTCCGGATGATCTGGAATCATATGAGCTGTAAACCCATCTTCAGGGACAGAGCAGACGCAGAAGCCGCGCATGCCTTGCAGTGAAACGGCAGACAGGGAGAGATGCACATGACAGACAGAAAGGTTCCGGATCCGGAAAATATGCCCGCAGCATCGGACAAATCGATCCGGGAGCTGGATCTCACCGCAGAAGGGCCCATCATCGAGGCATGGAACATCACGCTGCCGCCTGACCTTGAAAGCGTCCGCTTCAGCGGCCAGCTGACGGAAATCCGCGGAGATGCCTTCCTCGGGTGTACGTCGCTGAAGGCCCTGTCCTTCCCGCCGTCGCTCAGAGTGATCGACTCCGGTGCCTTCAAGGGATGCACTTCGCTGAAAATCCTTGAGCTGCCCGCGCAGCTGACTGATATGGGCAGCGCGGCCTTTGCCGGCTGCACCGCGCTTGAGACGGTGACGCTTCCGCCCTCTCTCCGATCCATTCCCATGTGCGCGTTTCAGGACTGCACCAGACTGCGGAATGTGCACATCGCCGAGGGAACGGTGGAGATCGGCGCGTTCGCCTTCAACGGCTGCAGCGCGCTCAGAACCATTACCCTGCCCAGAAGCGTACGTACCGTGGGCATGGATGCCTTTGCCAGATGCACATCCCTCGAGTACATTCTTGTGCCCTCCGGAAGCTCCGCCGAAAAGCAGTGTCTCCGCATGGGGCTTCCCTGCGTCTCAACACCCGGCGGACGTCCACGGACGGAAAAATATTCCCCCCGTGTCCATATCCTGAATACCATCCGCACCGAGATGCGGGACTGCCGTAAGGCGGTGATCGTGCGTCTGACCGGCGGCATGAGCCGGTTCCACGCCATATGCACCCAGACGTTTGACAATTATATGGCGCTCTGTCTCAACGGTCAGGGCATTGGTGCCATGAGTCTGGGGTGCCCCACCTGCACGGCTGAGCTTCTTCGCTGCCATAATCCGGGAAACGTGGTCGCCGGGCAGATTGACGCTGTGCAGGACCTTATGAACGCGCCGTACCAGGGACTGGAGGACGCGGTGAACCGGCTTTCACCGCTCATCGGGCTTTTCAGCAGCGGATACTATCTGATCGCGGACTGGGAGATGCTGCCGTCCGAGGATGGAGAGAGCTTCTGGACTGCCAACAACGGAAATGATGAATTCCGGTACGGCTGGTATCATCAGCCGATTGAGTGCCCCAATTACCTGGTACCCTCTCAGGCAGCGGAAACCATATGTCCCGACCAGGTGCACAGGTACATGGAGCTGCTCTCCTCGGATGAAAAGCATTATCCCAGAACGATTGCCTACTATCTGCATCACGCGACTTCCGTGATTCTCGACGGGCATCACAAAGCGACCGCAGCCTGGGCCCTGGGACACAAAGTCCCCACACTCCTGATCATTCCCCTGAAGCTGATGGACGGTCAGGACGCGGGCATATTTACACGGGAAAGCCTGACGCTCCGCCATGCATTCCGCGTAAGCACCGCGGCGGCAGACAGTACGTATGTGCCGCCTCCCCTGAAAAAACTTATGAAAAAGCGCACCGTGCCGTCCATACCCTGGAATGCAGATGCGCTTCAGCTGTGCCTGAGCGATGGAACGGTCGCGGCCCAGGCAGTTCCCATGCACAATCTGCCTGTGTCGGATTTTGGGCACGGCATGGGTTTTTCCGATGTCTGCCGTCTCACCCGGCCGGATCAGGTGCCGGAGTTCAATCCTGTGCCTTCCGTGCGTGACGCGCAGATGACCGATTTCCCGCATGCAGACGGTGACTGTCAGACCATACACATGCTCACCAGGAATGAACTGGACTGGCTCGAATCCATGGACGGCCCGGAACTTTCCCGCACACTGCAGGCCATGGTCAATACATGCGCGCTGCACCCTGAAGAAGTTGAGCCATGGGTGATCGAAACGGTCTTCGCCCGGGCAGGAACACTGGGAATCGAACCTTCACCGGGGATTGTGTTCACACGTGAGTCATCCCGCTGAGCCGCTGTACAGCCAGGTGAAGCTTTACAGGGAACCGTTCGTCGATTCACCCCCGCCATGACTAACAGTGTTTGACTGACCTATCTTCTAAAGGCATCATATCTTCAGAGAAAGCGATCCATTGCTTTCTCCCATAAGGAAAGAGCAGCAGGCTACCGGGCTGCTCCTTTTTCTTTTGTCCGCAAGGCGGGCATGACGCCGGATCAGAGAAAAATGCACGATACATTCAGCCATTATGCAGCATATGCTGACTGTTACAGTCACAGCCGCTTTACCGATCCCTGCGCCTGGCGCTTTTTGTCCATTCAAAACAGCCAGAGCATGATTCCACGGCTTACGGGCACATCTGTTTCAGAGGATCCGCTTCTCAGCAGTCAGGCTGGGTATAACCATCTCCCGGCAAAACGCCGGAGCTGGAGCAGATCGGGCCGGAACCGCGGGTATCGCAGAGAGAAGTGTCATTCATGGAAAGCAGACAGAAGTGTGCTCAATCAGTACTCACCCAAATGCAGCATCCCCGGAAACCCGCATGACTGCCGGGCTTCCGGGGATGTGTTTTTCATTCCCACTCATTGCCACCAAAGTGATTTTGCTTAATTTCTGTGATCTCTGGTGTTCTGAGTGACTCTGATTATTCAGATTATTCCTATTCTACTGGCTATCCCCGGTTCTGTTATCATCTGGTTATCAACTGATAACAAATCCGCGCCGCAGATGAGGTTTAATCGCGGGAAATTATAACCGATCGCAACGCAGGAATCAAGCCGAATCGTCTCAAAATCGTTGCGAATCGTCTCAGAAATCGGCTCACGAGGAATGAATCGATTTTTGATATTTGGTCGTACGCCCAGCACCAACAACCTGCAATAGTCCTTCATTGCACATTTTGCCGAGAAGCCTTGCGACA
>CAMNDE010000108.1:0-8580 GCA_946534895.1 uncultured Clostridia bacterium | reverse complement strand
CAAAAAATGAAACGCCTTGACATGAACGAAAGCAGCCTTCCGGCCTGAATCGCCGGAAGGCTGTTTTCGTGATACACAGGCGAATTGCGGCTCCGGGCGGGAAACCGTATAATGAAAGCAGCAGGAAAGTCTGCGGTGCATGTCAGCAGAGAGGGAGCGAGAACCATGTACGGACCGTTCGACGCGCGCCACTATGCCCTTCCCGACAACAGGGTGAGCTTTGAAACAGATGATGCCGCGCTGGAGCGGCTGTACCGGAAGGCTGAGTCCGCCTGCGGTGTCAACCGGTGCGTTCTCAACGGAAAGCCCTTTCTGCGGGAAGGCGGAGGGTATGGCAATCTGTGGCTGGAAACCCAGCCCATGGGCGGCGCCATGTATGCGGCCCGGGATCCGGAAACCGGACTGAACAATATTCTCGCTTTCATGCAGTACCAGCGCCGGGACGGACGCATGCCCGGCATGATTTTCCAGACAGACGGCCAGGGGCTGTGCGCTGCCTATGACTGGTTCCAGGGCTTCTGCTTTCCCGGACCGGCCCTGGACATGTACTGGATGATCGGGGAGGACCGGGAATATCTGAGCATGCTGTTTCATGCCCTGAAGGATTTTGATGATTATCTCTGGCGCTTCCGCAGCGGGGAAAATGGCTGTCTGTACCGGTGGTGCTGCTGGGATACCGGCGAGGACAATCTTTCACTGCTTCTGGAAAACGGCGGGCGCGACGGCTGCTTCGGCGGAGAGTTTCCGCCGGAATGCACGGGCCGGTCCATGCCCTGGACGAGCATGGAGATGATGGGCTGGAGCTGCGCGTGCCGGGATACCATGGCGGCCATCTCGGACATACTCGGGATGGGGGAAGCGCAGACGTGGCGGAAGGCCGCCGGGGATGTGCGCTCGGCCCTGGAAAGGAATCTGTGGGATGAAGCGCGTGGCGCCTGCTTTGAGAAGGACAGTAATGGCCGGAGACTGGACTGTCTGAGCCACGTGAATCTCCGGTGCATGTACTATGGCGTTTTTTCGCAGCATATGGCGGAAACGTTTGTGCGCCGGCATCTGATGAACCCGGAAGAGTTCTGCACGCCGGTTCCGCTGCCGTCCATTGCCGTGAACGATCCCTGGTTCCGGGATATTCCGGAGAACAACTGGTCCGGACCGAGCCAGGGGCTGACCTGGCAGCGGTGCATCCGGGCCCTTCAGAATTACGGTTTCCACAGGGAACTGGCCGGGCTGGGCATGGCGTGGCTGAATCATCTGAAGACAGCGGAGAAGCTGACGCAGCAGTACAGCCCGGTGAGCGGCAGACCCGGAACAGGCCTGGACCTGTACGGGCCCACCTGTCTGAGCGCGCTGGAATTTATCGCGCTTCTGTACGGCGTTCATATCGAGGGCAGGTACATGGCATGCTGCTCTGCTCCGGACGGTTCCACCAGCGTGTTCAGCCAGAAGCTGGGGGAGGATCTCTGGCAGGCCGTGCGGAGCAGAGAGGGTTTGACCGTGCTCAGAAATCAGAAGGTGCTGGCTCAGGTGCCCCACGGCGTACGCCTGGTCATGGACCGCACCGGCAGGGAACTGGAAAGGATGCACGTAATGCGCTGAGTGCCCGGAGGAAGGATATCTATTCATATGCGAGACGCTTTTTCTGTATTTGGCCGTCTGAAGCCGACGGACACCGATCCCAGAACCCGCAGATACCTGACGCCTGTGCGTCTTCTGCAGTCAGAAGGGGACGTGCAGGGAGCGGAACAGCTCCTGCAGCCCGTGGTCTCCCAGGTGGCGCTGTCCGCCAAATGCACAACTGTGCTGCGAAATGCGGCGGACGGCGCGCACGCGTCTGTTCTGCTGGACTTCGGCATGGAGATCAACGGGTCGATCCGCATTCAGGTGTTTACGGTGCGGCATGCCGGGGAGGACGCGGACTGGGGAAACAATCTGGCCGAAGTGCGCGTGCGGTTCGGGGAGTCCGTCAGTGAAACCCTGGCGGAATACCGGGAAAAGAATACCACCAATAACCACGCTCCACGGGACATGGTGCTGCGCCTGCCGAACTACAGCGCTCCGGAAACCAATGAAACCGGTTTCAGATTTGTGCATCTGGAGCTGCTCAGCCCGGATACCACACTGACGCTTGTGGGAGTGCAGGGCGTGCTCATTTTCCGGGACCTGCCCTGGCTGGGACACTTTACATGCAGTGATCCCCTGCTGAACCGCATCTATGACACGGCGGCCTGGACGGTGCAGCTGAACATGCAGGAATACCTCTGGGACGGCATCAAGCGGGACCGTCTTGTATGGGCCGGCGACATGGGCACGGAAATCCGGACCATTGCGGCGGTGTTCGGCGCCCATCCGATTGTGCCGGATTCCCTGGCCCTGGTACTTAGCCAGACGCCCCGGGGACAGTGGATGAACGGACTGAGCTCCTATACCCTGTGGTGGATCATGGAAGTCTGTGACTGGTTCATGTTCACCGGCGACCGGGCATGGCTGGAAAAGCAGCGGGAAATCCTGCTGAATCAGATCCGGCTGGTCTGGGATGCCGTGGCCATGGACGGCCGGGAGAATCTGGTGAGCGGGCGGTATCTGGACTGGCCGTCCAGCGAAAACCCGAAAGCGGTGCACGCGGGCCTTCAGGGGCTGATGATCCTGGCCATGCAGTGCGCATCAAAGCTGTTTATGTTTCTGGGAGAGGATATGGCCGCGCGGCGCTGCCGGGAGACGGAACAGCTGCTGCGCCGGCATGTGCCGGAGCTGTCCGGCTACAAGCAGGCGGACGCGCTGCTGGCCCTGAGCGGCCTGAGGGACGCGGGTGAGATGGCGGAGATGCTGGCCCGCGGAGGCGCCGCCGGGTTTTCTTCCTTCCTGTCATGCTTTACCCTGGGCGCCATGGCCCGGGGAAACCGGATAAAGGAAGCATTGGACTGTATCCGTGAGTACTGGGGCGGCATGCTGAAGATGGGCGCCACGTCCTTCTGGGAGGACTTTGATATCAGCTGGATGGAGAACGCGTTCCCCATTGACGGGATGCCAGTGCCCGGGAAGAAGGATATACACGGGGACTTCGGAAGGGCCTGCTATGTCATGTTCCGCCACAGCCTGTGCCATGGCTGGGCGGCCAGCCCGGTGCCTTTTCTCACGGAGCATGTGGCCGGAATCCGGGTGCTGGAACCCGGGTTCAGCCGGGTCTCTGTGAAACCGGCCCTGGGGGATCTGGAATGGATCCGGTGTGAGTGCCCGACCCCGCACGGCATATTGTCGGTGGAGGCGGAGCGCCGAAATGGTGCGGACATGGTCCGGGTCCACGCGCCGGAGGGTGTGAGCCTGGATTCCTGATCCGGAAAGTGAAGAAAAAGATGGACAGGAAAACGGCATCCTGGAATGCATCAGGCGTTTCAGGATGCCGTTTAATGTTTGGCGCTTCAGATGATGCGGTGTTCAGCCCATTTGCCGCTGCGGAAGCGGACAATATCGAGCACGGCCTTGATGCACCAGTCCAGCACCATGGCCAGGGTGATGCCGATCACGCCCATGCCCATCCACTTGGCCAGCAGGAAGGACAGGAAGGTTCTGCACACCACCGTGGCGAAAAGGGATGCCCACATGGTGAACTTCACATCGCCCGCCGCGCGCAGGCCCGAGGACAGCGGCCCGGAAAAGGGCTGCACCAGAGCGGAAAACAGATTGTGGATGGCCACAATGATCAGGATCAGGCGCTTGGTTTCCGCCGAAAGGTCATAGAGCGGCAGCAGCAGAGGCGTCAGGATCATGACCATGATATTCCATACCACGGCCAGCGCAACGGAGAGCTTCATCAGCTTCCGCATATACCACTCGGCGGCCTCCCGGTCGCCCGAGCCGGTGCACTGACCGATGACGGTGATAAAGACGGTGCCCAGGGAAACGCTCATGCAGGCGGCAAGCGACCAGAAGGTCTGCCCCGTCGTATTGGCGGCGATCTGGGAGGTGCCGAAGGTGGCCACCAGCATGCCGAGCACTACCTTGGCGGCCTGGAAGAGCGTGTTTTCAATGGAGTTGGGCACAGCGACATTCAGAATCCGTCTGGCCATGGGCATGTCCAGCCGGAACACGTGCCGGGCACGGATGCGGATCTGGTCCTTATGCCGCGGATGGACGCAGAGCCATGTCATGATGAACGCGGCCACATACCAGGAAAGGGTCGTGGGCCAGGCCACGCCGGCCGCCCCGGCCCTGAGCACAAAGATGCCGACGGCGTTTCCGGCCACGTTGACAAGATTGGCCAGAAGCGATACCCACATGGTGATCTTCGTTTCGCCCATGGAGCGGTAGATGGCCGCGCCGGCGTTGTACACCGCGTTTGCCGGAAAGGACAGGGCCACAATCCACATATACGTCTTGCAGGCTTCCATGGTGGCCGTTTCCGTTTCCGGGTACATGGCCTCGAGAAGCGAGGAGCCGAAAAGCAGCATCAGGACCATGCATGTCAGGGACAGAAGGCCTGACATATGGAAAATCTGGGACGCGGCCAGCTCCGCCTGGTCCCGGTTTCTGCTGCCGATATACTGGCTCACCACCACCGCCCCGCCGGCGGATACGGCCGTGAAGAGGTAGATGAAAATGGTGTAGACCATGGTATCCAGGCCGACGCCGGCCACCACGGCCTCGCCCGCGTGGCTGACCATCATGGTGTCCGCCAGTCCCACCACCATCTGCAGGACCTGCTCGATGACCAGGGGGACAATCATGGCTTTCAGCGCCGCGTTGGAAAAGGGCTGTCTATCCCTGGGCAGTGTTTTTCTGGGTTCCATCCATCGAAGGATTCCCTGCATTTCCGTTCCTTCCTTTTTTCTGACGTATTCTGGTTTCCGATGAACCGGACGGGCCCTCCCTGACATCGGGAAGGCTTACAGGGCCATGGGCTCTCCGGGCCAGAGCAGGCAGATCCGGTCTGGATTCACAATCCGCTCATACAGGTCACGGGGGTTGGCGTTGAAGGGTGTCATGTCCGGGGCGTCCACGGTGCCCCAGTGGATGAGCACCAGACGGGATTCGGGATAGGCATTGGCCAGCCGGATGGCATTTTCCAGACCGATGTGCCAGTCATTGTCGGAAAAATCAAAGAGGATCGTATCCGGGCTGTCCATATGCAGATGGCTCTCCAGAAGCCGTGAATCCCCGGGCAGCCAGATCCGTCCGTCCGGCGTGTCCAGAAGAAAGCCGCAGTAGTCTTCCTCTTTCCATGTGCGGAAGGAGAACTCAGGGAGTCCCTGCTGCCAGTTGTGCTTTGCGGGGGTGAGGGTTACCCGGACCTGGGCATTTACGGAGAAGGTTTCGCCGATGCCGTGCCCTGTGCCGGGGATGCCGGCAGCGCGCATCTCCTCCGCCACATATGCGGTACTGTGAAATTCCTGGCATGTGCCCAGAAGGGCCTGGCAGGTTTCCCGGCTGAAATGGTCGCCGTCAATGTGCGTGACGAGAACCGCGCTGAGATGCGTGACCTGCTCCGGCCGGAGCGGGCAGTCGAACAGCGTCGGCATGTCAAAGCCCGTGAGCAGCGGATCGATGAGCAGGGTCGTGCCGCGCACGTTCAGAAGAATGCCGGCGCCGCCCAGCCAGGTGATTTCCGTGCCGGTGCAGGGTCCGAAGGCTTCCGGCGGTATGCCCAGCACTTTTGACGGCATGGCCTGGCCCTTCTCGTTGATCAGGTATTTCTCCTCAGAAACCCGGGAAGCAATGCCCGGCATGTGATCACTTCTCCTTTGCGCTCAGCAGTTTTTTCAGGCAGGCATAGGTCAGGTCATAGGCGGACTGGTATGCATACGCAATGCCCGCCTGTTCCATGGCAATCCTCTGCTTGTCCGTC
The DNA here is from genome assembly GCA_946534895.1 of uncultured Clostridia bacterium. GTDB lineage: Bacteria > Bacillota > Clostridia > Christensenellales > Aristaeellaceae > UBA2943. The sequence continues at coordinate 2,741 of CAMNDE010000108.1, read as the reverse complement.
ACGCTGGTATAGGGATAGATCCCGTAAATGAAGGGAAAGAACGCGTACAGGAACTGCTGCCGCTCCCCGGCATCCATCTCCGGAACGTATTTTTTCACCATGCGCTCGACGGTTTCCAGGGACGCGCCATAGGCGACCTTGAACTCGGCAAGCCGCTCGGGACGGGAATTGGCCTCCATGTCAAAGTGGTTCATGGACAGAAGCCGCAGAAGCCTCGGTCTGTCGGTCAGCGTCCGGGCCAATACCTGGGCCAGGCCGTCGCGGGTTAAGATGTCGTGCTGCGTGTACACAGCGTTCATGTCCGATACCCACAGCTCGTATTCCTTCTGCATCAGGGCCAGGAAGATTTCTTCCTTGGTCTCGAAATAGTTGTAGATGGAAGTCCGGGTGAAGCTGGTGGCCGCGCCGATCTCCTTGATGGTGATTTCCCGGAAGCTCATGGTTTCGTAGAGCCTTGCGCAGGCTTCGATGATCTCTTCCCTGCGGGCCGCGGTCAGCGCCGGTGAACCTCTTGACATGGGCTGCCCCTCCTGAAATAAAATTGACACCGTGTCATGTTTGTACATTGTAGTACGGAACTGACACGGTGTCAAACTATGCGCCTGCTCGTGATGTGGCATTGGACGCTTGCGCGGAGGAAATCAGTACCAGTCGTGCTTTTCGCCGCGGTCCAGGTCCGCGATGCGCTCCATTTCCTCCTGGGTCAGCTCAAATCCGAACAGATCAAGATTTTCCCGGATATGCTCCGGATTGGATGAGCCGGGGATGACGATGATGCCGCGCTGAAGATCCCAGCGCAGGATGACCTGGGCGGCGGATACGCCGTGAGCTTCTGCAATGTCCAGGATGACCGGATCCGTGAGCAGCTCCCGGGTATATCCGCGTCCGCCCAGCGGGTACCAGCACTGCACCGCGATGCCCTTTTCCTGAATGAAGGGAACGACGTCCTTTTCCTGGTAATAGGGGTGGATTTCATTCTGTACAAGGGCGGGCATGATATGGACCTGCGGCAGGAAATGTTCAAGCTCGTCAATGTACCAGTTGGAAAGCCCGAGGGAACGGATGCTGCCGTCCGCCGCCGCCTTTTCCATGGCCAGATAGGCTTCCACGTCACCCTTGCCCGGATGATGCAGAAGCATCATGTCAATGTACCCGATATCAAGCTTTTCCAGGGCCATGCGGATGGCGCCTTCCGGGTCACCGAACTGGCTCGGATAGATCTTGGTGATGACAAAGATCTCTTCCCGCTTTACGCCGTATGCTTCCATGGCCCGGCGGACGCCTTCCCCGACGGCTTCCTCGTTGCCGTACATATAGGCTGTATCGATGAGCCGGCCGCCGTGTTCGATCAGCGCCATGACAGAGCGGACGCAGGTGTCATGGTCCAGGGCATAGGTGCCAAGACCCATGGCAGGCATGGTGTATCCGCTGTTGAGAAGCACGTATCCCGTCTTAAGATCCGGGATTCCGGTCGGTGCCTGCATCTTTTCGGCACCCGCATCGGGCATGGCATACCATGCCGGAAGCAGGAGACATGCAAGGGTGAGCACGGTTTTCAGCAGTTTTTTCATGGTTTTCCTCCCGGGGTGTTTGGCGGTCTGCGCGTACTTTTCGGTTCAGTCATATTGTAAGTGCTTGCGCGAAATTGCACTAATGGTTATTATTTATCTCATGATATGCACGCGGGGCATATCACAGTACGCTTGAGGAGGTTCTGCCATGGAAATCAGGACGCTGAGGTATTTTCTTATGACCGCCCGGGAGGAAAACATGACCCGTGCGGCGGAGCTTCTTCATGTAACGCAGCCGACGCTGTCCAAGGCCATGAAGAGCCTGGAGGATGAGCTGGGCAGAAAACTGTTTACACGGCACAGCTTCAGCATCCGGCTGACCGAGGAGGGCAGGCTGCTGCGCAGCCGCGCGGAGGACCTGGTGAGCATGGCGGACAAGATCGAGCAGGAGTTTGTGTCGCTGGATGACATCACCGGTGGCGATATCTTTTTCGGGCTGGCCGAATCCTATCAGATCCGGTATCTTGCCCGGGAGATACGCGCGTTCCGCCGGCAGTATCCTGAAGTGCACTATCACATCACCAGCGGGGACACGGAGCAGGTGACGGAGAAACTGGACAAGGGCATCCTGGATTTCGCGGTGCTGGCGGAAACGCCGGACGTGACCAAGTATGACGCGCTTGTCTTCCCGGATGCGGATGTGTGGGGCCTGGTCTTCCAGGCGGAGGATCCGCTGGCGGAAAAAGACTGCATCACAGCGGAGGATCTGGTGGGCCTGCCCCTGTTCTGTTCGGAGCAGAGCTGGGAGAAGGACATTCCTGCCTGGAGCGGCAGCAGAATGCAGGAGCTCCGGCTGGAGGGCTCGTTCCGTCTTTCCTACAACGGTTCCATGTTTGCCAGGGAAGGACTGGGGTATTTGCTTACCTTTGACCATCTGGTGGATACATCGCCCGGTTCCGGACTCGTCTTCCGCCCGCTGTTTCCGCGGCTGGAGACAAAACTGTATCTGATCTGGAAAAAGTATCAGACGTTTTCCCCGATTGCGGAGCGGTTTCTGGGCCAGGTGAAGGGAAGTTTCCTGCGACATGCCCCATAAAAAGACGGCGGGACTCTGTTTTCAGGCAGAGTCCCGTTTTTTTCTGCGCCGGATGGGAAAGCGGCAGTGCAGTCTCAGTCCAGGATCAGGGAAAGCACCCGCGCACAGGCACGGCGGACATCCTCCGAGGGGAG
>CAMNDE010000107.1:0-8657 GCA_946534895.1 uncultured Clostridia bacterium | reverse complement strand
CCCAGCAGGAAACAGACGTTGACCTCTCGGCCCATCCCGCAGACAAGATCGTGGAAGATGCTGCCGAACCCGCCACCTGCACCAAACCTGGAAAGACGGCTGGCTCCCATTGCTCAGCATGCGGTGTGGTGATCGTGGCGCAGACGGTAATCCCTGCCAAGAAACATAGCGGCGGTACGGCCACCTGTAAACAGAAAGCTGTATGTGAAACCTGCGGTCAGGAATACGGTGAGCTGGGCGAGCACAAATTCGTGGAACTTGAATCCGCCGTGCCTCCCTCCTGCGAGAATTCGGGCATGACAGCCTATTACCGCTGCAGCGTGTGCGAAGTAGCGGAAATTTCCAGCGAACCATACGGAAGTCCTTTGGGCCATCTGCCCGCTGTTTACTGGAATCATGATGGGAATTTCCACTGGCATCCCTGTACGCGTAAGGAATGCGAAGCGCAGCTGGATAAGGCCGCGCACAGCTTTGAAGACGGCAAATGTACCGTATGCAATTATGAACTGGAAGTATTGGTGCCGGAAGGCTAAATGCCTGAAATAAACAGCTACAGCCGCTGGTATGGTCTGATCACAGATCATACCGGCGGCTTTTGTGTTTTTCATTTTCAAACAGGACATATGCATAAGACAAAGGGAAAGATCTGCGGTTCATGCATGACATTTCCTGCAGAATTCAGATTCAGCAGAAAACATATGACATGAAGAAGTGCGGTTTCCCTTGCTGCAGAGCGCGGGAAAAATCAGTGCCAGGTCCAAAAACCGGCAGGGACCTCAGAAATATGCAGGGCTTTTCTTTTGTTTTTTGTGTGATCGTTCTTCTGTTTTGCAATATCCATGGTATCATATGCTCCGGGCCTTTTGCACAAAGCCTGCACGCAGTGCCTCAGGATACCAGGAGAAAAAACACAGCGGGATTCGGAAGGCAGGATGAAGCCTGAGGACAGAATAAGGAGCAGCCATGGAGAAAAAGGAGTTTTACAGAAGCGCGGTGCGTCTGACTCTGCCCATAGTGGTGCAGAATCTGCTCTCCGCCACTATTGCGTCCACGGACGTGGTGATGCTGAACTATGTGGGCCAGTCTGCGGTGTCTGCTGTATCCCTGGCGGCGAACTATACCAGCATCTTTTTCATGCTTGTGTACGGAATCGGAACGGGTGTCACCATGCTGGCCAGCCAGTATCACGGGAAAGGGGACCTGGAGGCCATGCATATGGTGCAGGGCATTGCGCTGCGCTTTTCCATGGGCGCCGGTCTGCTTTTTGCGCTGGCGGCGCTTCTGATCCCGGGACCCATGATGCGCGTGTTCACGCCGGACCCGGAACTGATTGAACTGGGCACCGGGTATCTGCGGGTGGTATCGGCCAGCTACCTGTGCTGGAGCGTGTCGGAGGTGTACATGGCATCCCTTCGCAGCGCGGAGCGGGTCACGGTGTGCACGGTGCTGAACATCATTGCGTTTGTCTGCAATATCGTGCTCAATGCCGTGTTCATTTTCGGACTGCTGGGTGCGCCGCGCATGGGTGTGAACGGCGTTGCGCTGGGCACGATGCTGTCCCGGCTGATTCTTCTGGCGGGCTGCTTTTTCCTGTCTGCGCGAAGCGGGGACATACGTCTGAAGTTCTCCTACATGCTGCGCAGGAACAGGGCGCTGTTCGGGGATTTCGTGCGCATGGCGCTGCCGGCGCTCCTGAACGATATCAGCTGGGGCGTAGCCTTCTCGCTGTATTCCGCGATTATCGGGCATCTGAGCAATGACGCGGTGGCCGCCTATTCCTTCGTCAATATTGTGCGCCAGTTCGGCACGGTCCTGTGCTTTGCGGTGGGCAGCGCCGCCGGCATTATCCTGGGGAATCTTCTGGGGGACGGACGCATCGAGGAAGCAAGGACGGGTGCCCGCTGCCTGATGATCATGACCATTATCGCGGCGGCCTGCGGGTCGGTCATCATTCTGATCCTGATCCCCGTCATTCTCGGGTTTGCGGACCTGACGCCCACGGCCACGGAATACCTGCGAAAGATGATGCTGATCAATACGTACTATATCTGGGGCTCGGCTGTGAACACGACCCTGATCGCCGGCGTGTTCCGGGCAGGCGGGGACTCGCGCTTCGGCATGATCTGCGATACGGTGGACATGTGGGCCTATGCGCTGCCGCTGGGATTTCTGGCTGCCTTTGTGCTGAAACTGCCGGTGATGTGGGTATATTTCCTCCTGTGCACGGACGAGTTCGTCAAGTGGCCCTGGGTGCTGCGCCATTATATGTCGGGCAGATGGGCGAAGAACATCACCCGGGATGACCTGCATGAAGCCGGAACGGCGTGAGGGAAAGAAACGTGAAGGAAATCAGGAAAAAGCATCTGGACCGGCGGGAATGGTTCACGGACACGGACCGCAGCTTTAGATGCAAGCGCATTCAGGACCAGAAGTTTCAGGGCGCGGCCGGGCTCATCACGTTTACCGGGCTTTCGTCGCCCATGGTGGTGCCAGGCGTGGACGGGCCGCTGTGCATTGCGGATAAGGGATATGAATGGCTGGAACTGGTGCCGGAAAGCGGGCATGTTGCGCTGACGGCCATGTTCCGTGGAGAAGAGCTGTTCCAGCAGTATCTGGACATCACGCTGTCCAATGAAGTGGAGAAGGACGGGAACGCCGCTTTTCTGGACCTTCTGCTGGACATGGTGGTGCTGGCGGACGGGACCGTGCATGTGCTTGACATGGATGAGCTGGAAGAGGCACTGGCCGGCGGAAGCGTTACCCGGGATCAGTATGCGCTTGCCGTGAAGACGGCGGATGAGGTTATGAGGTTTTATAAGGAGCATGCCCGGAGTGTGGAAGATAAGCTGCACGCGTACCGGGCGATGTTCCACGCGCCTGCCGGAGGTGGCGGGAAACGGGATAAAGACTGACTGACACGGGAGACAATATGGGGTATTACGATTTTACCAAAGGCAATATACGCACGCAGCTTGTGCGCTTTTCCATACCGTTCTTTCTGACCAGCCTGATTCAGTCCATGTACAATATCGCGGACATCAAGGTGGTCGGACAGTTCTGCGGGAATCAGGGCATTGCGGCCACGTCCATCGCGGGGAATCTGACCTGGTCGCTGACCTACGGCATCATTGCGCTGTGCGACGGCGGCGCCATCATGGTGTCCCAGTATGTGGGCAGGAAAAGCGACCGGGATGTGCGGGAAACCGTGAGCACCATGTTCGCCATGTCCGTGATCCTGGCGGCGGTCTCCACAGCGCTGTTCCTGCTGTTTTCCGGGCCGCTGCTGCGTCTGCTCAATACGCCGCAGGAGGTGTTCGCGGACGCGGAGGCCTATTTCCGCATCTGTACGGCGGGCTCCATCTTTGTGTTCGGGTATAACGCCATGGCCTCGGTGCTGCGCGGCATGGGGGATTCAAGAACACCCATGTACTTCGGTGTTGCGTCCTGCGTGATCAATATCATCCTGGACTTTGTGTTTGTGGGCTTTCTGGACATGCAGGCCGCCGGCGCGGCCTGGGCCACAATCATCTCCCAGGCACTGGCCATGCTGGGGTTTGCCGCGTATCTGCGCAGGACGGGCTCGGCGGTGGATGTGCGGCCGTCCACCTTCCGTCTGAACCGGAGCAAGGCGCTGTCCGCGCTCCGGCTGGGTCTGCCGGGCGCGGTGCAGAGCTTTGTGGTGTCCGGCGGATTCCTGATGGTCTCGGCGCTTACCAATTCCCTGGGCGTCAGCGCCGCGTCGGGCGTGGCGGTGGCCGGGAAGATCAACAATGTCTGTCAGATGCCGGCAGTGGCCATCGGTTCCGCGTCGGCGTCCATGGTGGGACAGAACGTGGGCAGCCGGGACTTTGACCGCGCGAGGTCTGTGCTGAAAAACGCCATCGGGATTTCCCTGGCCATTGCCGCTGTGGTCTTCGCGGTGGTGCAGCTTTTGCCGATGCCGCTCCTGAGACTGCTGACCAGTGACGAAGCGGTGCTGGCGCAGGCGCTGGACTATCTGCGGGTGACCAGCCTGGATTATCTTCTGACCGCCTTTGTGTTCCCGCTCAATTCCCTGTGCAACGGATCCGGACACACCATGTTCACCATGATCCCGTCCATTGTGTCGTCGGTCATCGCCAGAGTGCCTGTGGCCTATTTCTGCGTGCGGGTGCTGGACCTGAAGATTCTGGGCATCGGCATATCCACGCCGACGGGCACGCTCAGCGCCATAATCATCTGCGCCTGGTACTATTTTTCCAACCGCTGGACCAGGAGCACAATCAAGTAAGATCGGACAACAGAAAACCAGTCCCTCCATGGACGCGGCCGCGCCTGTGAAAGGACTGGTTTTTTAGTATAACAGCAGATGCGGGGAATGTCAGACCCGGATCAGGCCTGTCTTATTCAGCAGGTTTCCGCGGATGCAGGAAGCCGCCGGGACAGACATGCCGACGAGGATATTGGCCCGGACGCTGGAAATGCCTGCCGGCACAGGGCTGAGAAGCCCGATGACCAGCCACTGCATGAGACAGATCGGGGATACGCTGGCGCTCAGAGTCATGAGAACCGGATGGGGTCTTCGGTCTGACGGACATCACATTCAGTGCATCGCGCATTTCCAGGACATGCACGAACACCATGCTGATGACGGCCACGGCCTTCATGAGCTCGATTTCAGAAACCCGGTTTGTACGCGCCGGCTGTTTCCCTGCTGCTTCCATAATACCCCCTGTGAAATAACCCTGTCCATGAGCCCTCTCCGGCAGCGGCCGGAAGGGAAGAATGCCGGAAGACGCAAGGCCTTCCGCGGCGGAACAGAGAACGTTATGCACAATTTTAGTCCACTAAAACAGAATAATGCGTGCAGAACAAAGAAAAATGCTGGTATTTTCGGAATCGAATGCTTCCGGGCTTTCCGCTGAGGACTGGTTATGTGTCTCTTTCCGAAGCCCAGCGCTCCAGCACGGTGTAAAGCTCATCAAAGGATGCGGCGCAGTATTGGATGTCATAGTCGCGCATGGCTTTGGGAATGTCGCCCGAGGGCCGGAACCAGACAGAATCCAGGCAGGCGTTTTTGGCGCCCAGCATGTCCGAGGACAGGGAGTCTCCGATCATGATACAGGTATCCCGGGGCTCTCCGATCTCAGCCAGGCAGATACGGAAAAACTCCGGGGAAGGCTTGGCGACGCCCAGGGCGTCACTGCCGAAGATGCCGTTCACATACCGGTCAATCCCGGTGGAATGCATCCGGGCCGAAGCGCTTGTCGGGGAGCCGTTGGTGAGGATATAGATGCGCGCGCGGGGAATATGCTTCCGGATGTTTTCAAGCAGCTCCGGCGCGCCGTCAATGACCACGCCGTTTACGGACATGGCCCGGGTGAACTCGCGGTTGACTTCCATCGGGTCCAGACCGGCTGCGGCTTCCCCGCAGGAATTGAGCAGTGCCCGGAATCTTCGCGCAAACAGCTCCTGCTTGGTGAGATTGCCCTTTTCAAGCTCCAGCCAGAGGGATTTGTTGCAGTCGCTGAAGAAACGGTAGATTTCATCGGTAAAGGGAAGCGCGCGGGCGCGCATGACGATGCCAAGGGATCTGTATTCGGAGGCGTGAAAGTCCAGAAGCGTCTGGTCAAGATCGAACAGGAAATTATGATGCATGAAGAGGCCCTCCACAGGCAGGACGGATGGGAATGCCGGGCATGCCGGCGTCCGGGTCATTATCCTGCAGTCCGGGGAAATTGTCACCCATTCGCGCTGGATTCTTTTTGTACACGCGCCGATGGACTTATGCGGGCTTTGTGATAGACTTTCCCCTGAAACGAAAGAAGGGGGCAGGGAAGAACATGGAAAGCTGGTCTTTCGGCAGAATGCCGGTGCGTTTTGCCGTTATGGCGGACATTCACGGGAATCATACCGCGCTGGAAGCCTGCCTTCAGGAAGCGGGCAGACGGAATGCCGATGGCTTCATCTTCCTGGGCGATTATCTGGGGGATATGGCGTGTCCGGAGAAAACGCTGAAGCGGCTTGAGGAAATACGGAAGGCGTATCCGTGCCTGTTTATCCGGGGAAACAAGGAGAATTACTGGATTGAGCACAGGCGGCATCCGGAGGAAACATGGACGGACGGAAGCACCAGCACCGGAATGCTCAGCTACAATTACGCGCATGTCACGGCGGATGAGATCGACTGGTTTGAGGAAATGCCCATAAGCGCCCGTGTGGCATGCCCGGGTCTTCCGGAGCTGACCGTCTGCCATGGCTCGCCCTGGAAGGCGAATGAAAGCATGCGGGAAGAGCATGACTATATCGATGCACTGACGCGGAAGCTGGAAACGGAGATCACCGTCTGCGGGCATTTTCATACCCAGGTGAAATACCAGAGGCATGGCAGGACCGTGATCAATCCCGGCGCGGTGGGCATTCCCCTGAAAAGCGGCGGGCGCGCGCAGTTCATGATGCTTGAGGGCCGGGACGGCGTATGGCAGGAGACCTTTGTGACACTGCCCTATGACGTGGACGCGGCCGTCCGGGAGATGGACAGGGAGCGTCTGTATGAGCAGGCACCGGGATGGTACAGGATCACGAAACAGATCCTGAGGGGCGGGAACACGACCCATGTGAAGGTGCTCACAAGGGCCAGTGACCTGTACCTTAAGGAAAGCGGCCGGAGGGAATGGCGGAATATTCCGGAAACATACTGGAACAGAGCTCTGGATGAGCTCGGCATTCCCTGATGCCCTGCATATTCGGACAGAAAAGGACCCGTATGCGCGATGCATACGGGCCCTGCTTTTTTTCGGGGATCAGGCGGCGTCCGCCGGTGCTTCTTCGGCGCTGGAGCCGGGCAGGTCGGTCTTTTCCACGCCTTCGCCGTAGATGGTGAGCCAGTCATTGGCCATGGAGAAGGGCGTCCAGCCCTCTTTCTCCACCTCGGCATAGAAACCGGCGGCCTTGGTTTCGCTGCCGTATTCGCGGACTGTGTCATCGCACACGACCAGTACGCCCATGCCCGGGTGATCCGGATTGCCCTCGGCATAGTTGAGCATGGAGAAATCGCCGGAGCTGTTGCCGAAGGCCAGGACCGGGCGCTTCCGATCTCGCGGGCAATGGCGGCGGGCTTGCCGGACTTGCCGCATTCGATCTCATTCAGCGGGCCGGTGAGCACGATGGACTCATCCCTGCCCATATTGTACTCGTCGGCCACTGTGCCGTTGCTTCCGGAGGCGGCATACACCACGTCGGTAGCCACCACGTGATCCATGGGGATGCCCAGGCGCTCAACAAGCCCGCGCACGACCTCGCGCTCGCAGGCGGAGACCATCCAGATGTCATAGCCGCAGGAGCGCAGGAAATCGATCACTTCCAGCATGGGCCTGTAGAAGGACTGACCGTAGGTCATGCCCGAGAAGCCCACCGCGTCCACCGTGTCGGCGAAACTGGCCACATAGGCGCGGAACTCCTCGGGGGTCATTCCGCTGAAAGCGGAAGCGATCAGGTCGTTCTTGGTGAGGCCCGCCGGATCATAGTGTTCGCCGGTGGCATAGGCGTGGTCCCGCATTTCCTGCATGGACGCGCGCTCCTCCTCGGTGGCCGCATACGTGGGATCGTCCAGCACGCGGTACATGGTCAGACAGCTGTCCACATAGATGGGGGCCTTTTCGCAGAGGATGGTGCCGTCCATGTCAAAAGGACCTCCGGCCCGTACAGGAACTGACTGCCGACCACAAACCAGAACTCATAGTCCCGAAGCATACACATAACCTCTGTTTGTTTTGTCAATGGGTTTTACCCTAGCGTGACATCAAGAATCATCATCAGGACAAAGCCCAGCGAAAAGGCAATGGTACCCCAGTTGGAATGCTTTCCCTCGGACATTTCGGGAATGAGTTCCTCCACCACCACGTACATCATGGCGCCCGCGGCAAAGGAAAGCAGGTAGGGCATGACCGGGACCACCTTGCTGGCGGCCAGAATGGTCACGGCAGCGGCAATGGGCTCCACAATGCCGGAAAGAACGCCGAAGAGGAAGGTGCGGCCCTTGCTCATGCCCTCGCCCAGCAGCGGCATGGACACAATGGCGCCCTCCGGGAAGTTCTGAATGGCAATACCCAGGGCAAGGGCCAGCGCGCCGGCACCGGTGATGCCGGCATTGCCGGAGAGAAAGCCCGCGTAGACGACGCCTACGGCCATGCCCTCCGGGATATTGTGCAGCGTGACGGCCAGGATGAGCTTGGTGGTGCGTCTGAGGCCGGTCTTCGGGCCTTCATCCTGGTTGTTGAAGTGCATGTGCGGCGTGACCTCGTCCAGAAGCAGCAGGAAGCCCACGCCGATGAGAAAGCCGACGGCGGCGGGCAGGAAGGACAGGGTGCCCATGGACTCGCTGCTTTCCAGGGCCGGCTGCAGAAGGCTCCAGAAGGAAGCCGCGACCATGACGCCTGCGGCAAAGCCGGTCAGGATTTTCTGCAGCTGACCGGATATGTTTTTCCTGAGCACAAAGACCATGGCGGCACCGAGGCTTGTGCCGAAAAAGGGAATCAGAACGCCGAGCACCGTATTCATGTCAGCAGACATCCTCCTTTGAAAAAAATAGGCCGGGAACCGGAAAGGCCGGAAGCGTGCGCCGGGCACGCTTCCGGCAGAAAACTTTATCCGAACAGGACTTCGTTCATGATCTGCTC
>CAMNDE010000106.1:0-8730 GCA_946534895.1 uncultured Clostridia bacterium | reverse complement strand
CCGGCTTCTCGGCGGGCTTTTCCGCTGCCTTCTCCACCGGCTTCTCGGCAGGCTTTTCCGCTGCCTTCTCCACCGGCTTCTCGGCAGGCTTTTCCGCTGTCTTCTCTGCCGGCTTCTCGGCCGGTTTCTGGGCAGGCTTTTCGGCCGCCTTCTCCTCCGGCTTCTCAGCGGGCTTTTCAGCCGCTTCCGCAGGTGCAGGCTTTTCCGCCTTTTCAGGCTTTGCGGGCCTGTCTTCGCTGTGCGCCTTCCGCTCTTCTCCATCCTTGCGGGATGCTTCCTGAGCCTTCTTTTCCTCTGCGGGCTTTTCAGCGCGCTTTTCTGCCTTGTGCGCTGCCGGTACGGCTTCGTCGTCAGGCGAGAACACGGTATTGGTCAGATCCACTGCCACGTCCTCTTCCATGACATATCCGCTCTCCGAGGTATAGGCCTTGGACTGAGCGGAAATCATGCGCTGCTGCTCTTCCCGCTTCTGCTGGGCAGCCGCCTCGTCACGTCTGCGCCTGAGACCACTTTCCACTTCACGCAGCCGGCTCATGAGCGCATCTGCGGTTTTATGCATCCGTACGGCATCGTTCAGGGCAAGTCCGGCATCTTCTGCCAGCTCCCTGGTCGCATCCTTCAGATTGAGTTTCGTCATTCGACGTTTTGCACCCCCGTCATCCTGTCCTGGATCCTAGATTCGTTCGTATGATTCGAAGACAGCAGCTTCCACAGCTGCTCAGCCAGGCCCCCCTCTTTCAGGGCTATGGCCACACCGGGCCGCCCGGTTGCCGCAAGCAGCATTCCCCCGGGAAGATAGCACAGCCTGGTCCCATTGACCCGGCACGCGCGCTCATACATGTCCTTCGTGTTTTCGGATGCCGTCTCTTCCACAAGAAGCAGACTGCATGTTCCGCCCCGGATGTTCTTGAGGCATCCGTCCTGGCCGAACACTGCCTGACCCGCTTTCACGCTCAGGCCCATGAGCCCGCGGACCTTCTGTTCATTCACGTTGAACAGTTGCCTCCTCCCGCGCCCGTATCTCCTCCAGTGCCTTCTGGAGCGCTTCCGCCGTTTCCGGGCTGAGATGCGCCTCGAGCTGCCGTTCCAGCTGCCGCTGCCGGATCGCGCGGGAGAGACAGTCGCCTGCCTGGCATACATATGCCCCGCGTCCAGGCTTCTTCCCCGTGGGATCCATGGTCACCACGCCCTCCGGGCTTCGGACCACCCGGATCAGTTCCTTTTTCGGCTTCATTTCCCGGCAGCCCACGCACATGCGCATGGGTATTTTCTTCTGCTTCATCCGATTCCGGATCCTTCCCCAACCGACAAGATGCCGGTTGCTCATCTATTACAGAGTATCGTCGTCATCCACGCCGTAGTCAAAGTCATCCGACTGGTCCAGCTCATAGGTGTGCATGGAATATTCCTCGCCGGGCATGGACAGCGGATTGCCCGTTTCGTCCACCATGTCCGTCATGGCCGCAGCCTGACTCTGGGACTTGATGTCGATCTTCCATCCGGTGAGCTTGGCCGCCAGACGCGCGTTCTGTCCTTCCTTGCCGATGGCCAGGGACAGCTGCTTGTCCGGCACCACAACGCGGCACATCTTGCCTTCCTCCGCGGTATACACGCTCATGACGTGTGCGGGGTTCAGCGCATTGGCGATAAACTCCGCGGGATCCTCGCTCCACTTGATGATATCGATCTTTTCGCCCCGAAGCTCGCTGACCACGCGGTCCACGCGCGCGCCGGCCTGGCCCACGCAGGAACCCACAGGATCGATCATGGGCTCGCTGGAGTATACGGCCATCTTGGAGCGGCTGCCCGCCTCGCGGGCCAGGGACTTGATCGTCACAATGCCGCCTGCGATTTCCGGCACTTCCATCTCAAACAGGCGCTTGACCAGGTTGGGATGGATTCTGGAAACCCGGACCTGGGGCGAATGCATGCCGCTAGTCTGGTTGCGCTGGACTTCCAGCACATACACCTTCACATGGTCGCCTTCCTGGAGCTGCTCTCCGGGAATCATTTCGCTGTTTTCCAGGATGCCCAGCGTTCTTCCCAGCTCCACAATGGCGCCTCTGGGCTCAAAACGCTGAACCACAGCCGTGAGAATCTCATCGGTCTTTTCCACATATTCGTCATAGATCTTGCCGCGCTCGGCATCACGGATGCGCTGGGTCAGCACCTGCTTCGCGCTCATGGCTGCCACTCTCAGGAAGCCCTTGGGCGTTACATCCTTCTCGACAATGTCGTTCAGCTCCGCGTCCGGGCGGATCATGCGTGCTTCCTGCAGGGTGATCTGAACAGCAGGATTCTCCACTTCCTCAACGACAATCATCCGGGTATAGACCTTGATGCTGCCGTCTTCCCGGCTCAGGTGTGCCACCAGGTTCGTCGGCTCCACCGAGTTTTTCGGAAGATTCTTCTTGTAGGCTGTCTTCACCGCTTCCTCAATGGAGGAGTAGAGCATTTCCTCACTGATATCCTTTTCCTTGGCCAGCATCTCAATGGCTTCAATGACTTCCGGCCTGGCTTTTGTTGTTTCCTGAGCTTTTCTTGACTTCATTCCAGCGTTTCTCCTTCCTTCAGATCTGACGTATCTGACAGGTCTACTTCTTCCACACCGCTCATATCCACGGCCACCCGGATGGTCGCGCACTGCCTGCGCTCAATCTCCAGGTTTCCGCCGGGCACTTCCAGACGGATGACCTTCTCATCAAAATCCGCCAGCACACCCGTTACTTCCTTGCGCCCGTCCACGGACCCGAAAAAGCGCACTTCCACTTCGCTTCCGAGCGCCTTCTCAAAGTCCCTTTCTGTCTTCAGAGGCCGGTCCACACCGGGAGAGGAGACTTCCAGAAAATCATAATCATAGGCTTCCAGAAGCGGCTGCACGGCTCTGTGATACCGTTCGCACCCGTCCAGATCCATACCTTCCGGCCGGTCAATGTAGATCCTCAGATATTTCCCCGTGTTCTCACGGTCCAGACAGACATCCACCAGTTCAAACCCGAGCTGATCGGCTATCTTCTGGCATTTCGGCCGGACCACCGCGGTCAGTTCCGCCTTGGCCATGCTCCCGCAGTCTCCTTTCCTTTTGCAAAACAAAAGAGTGGCATGCCACGGCCTTATACTTCAAATGGGTACAGCAATCCCCCGCAGGGAATTTCCGCCTGTGCCCATTTCAAGGCCATGCCCACTCTTTTAACCGTTAAGCCCTTCTTTCATTACACATGCCGCCTTGGGCGGCCGGGTCCGGAAAGCGTACAGAAAAGACACCCTCCGGGTCAACGCGGGCAGTATAACATAGTTTTTCATCCCACGCAAGCAGAATCTGTTGTGCACACTAAATTTTCCGGCTCTCGGGGCGAAAAAAAGGGCCGTCCGGAGACCGCCTTGAGCACTCCCCGGGCAGCCGCACAAATTAGCGCCTGTCCCGCTGACCGCCGGCCGCAGCCGGCTGGGCCGCCGGTTCTTGCATAAAAACCGCATGAAAAAGCAGGACAGCTCCATGAAGCCGTCCTGCCGTGCTTTATTTGGCGTAGTCCGTGGCCCTCGTCTCGCGGATCACATTGACCCGGATCTGACCCGGATATTCCATTTCCTTCTCAATCTTCTTGGCAACCTCGCGTGCCAGCACCTTCATGCCGTCATCAGAGACGTCATCCGGCTTGACCATAATCCGGACCTCGCGGCCGGACTGGATCGCGTAGCACTTCTCCACGCCGTCGAAGCTGGTGGCAATGGCTTCCAGCTTTTCCAGACGCTTGATGTAGTTCTCCAGGCTCTCACGGCGTGCACCGGGCCGGGCTGCGGAAATGGCGTCCGCCGCCTGCACCAGCACAGCTTCCACCGTCTGGGGTTCCACATCATTGTGGTGTGCCATAATGCAGTGAATGACTTCCGGACTCTCATGATACTTCCGGGCCAGTTCCGCGCCGAGGGTCACATGCGTGCCCTCGCTCTCGTGGTCCACGGCCTTGCCGATATCATGGAGAAGGCCTGCGCGCTTGGCAAGCTGCACATCCGCGCCGATCTCCGCAGCCATGAGTCCCGCCAGATGGCTGACCTCAATGGAATGCTTCAGTACGTTCTGACCATAGCTGGTCCTGTACTTGAGACGGCCCAGAATCTTCACCAGTTCGTGATGGATGCCGTGCTGACGGGTCTCAAAGACCGCGCTCTCGCCGGCTTCACGGATCTGGGCGTCCACCTCGCGGCGGGCTTTTTCCACCATTTCCTCAATGCGGGCAGGATGGATGCGCCCGTCCATAATCAGATGCTCCACGGCCAGATGTGCCACCTCACGGCGCACAGGGTCGAAAGCGGATACAATCACGGCCTCAGGGGTGTCATCAATAATGAAGTCCACACCGGTGGCGGTTTCCAGGGCACGGATATTGCGGCCCTCACGGCCGATGATCCGGCCCTTCATGTCATCATTGGGCAGCGGAATCACTGTCACCGTGCTCTCAGCCACATGGTCCGAAGCGCAGCGCTGAATGGCCAGGGCAATAATGTCCCGGGCTTTCTTTTCGCCCTCTTCCTTGGCTTTGGCTTCGATCTCGCGAACAGTGGCAGCGGCATCATGGAACGCTTCTTTCTGGACGCGGTCCACAATGATCTGCTTGGCTTCTTCCTGGGAAAGTCCTGCAATGCGCTCCAGCTCTTCTTCCTGCTTGGCGGTCAGAGCTTCAGCGGCTTCCTGCATTTTGACAATTTCTTCCTGGCGCCTGTTCAGTCCCTGTTCGCGGGCATCCAGGTTATCGCTCTTTTTATCCAGAGTTTCTTCACGCTGAAGAATACGGTTTTCGCTCCGCTGCACTTCCGCACGGCGTTCACGCATTTCACGCTCGTTCTCGGCTTTTTCACGGTCGTTTTCCGCTTTTGCGCGAAGAATTTCTTCCTTGGCTTCCAGTATCTTTTCCTTTTTGTACTCATCTGCCTTGCGGACAGCGTCATCGTACAGGTGTTTCGCGTAATCCTCGGTTCTCCCGATCTTGGTCTCGGTCGCCTGCTTGCGGTACGTATACCCGCCGAAAGCACCGGCTGCCCCGAAAACCAGAGCAATCAAGATACACCATAACCAGGTCATTTTCTCCCTCCTCTTCTCTAAAATTTTCAAATTGCAATTCTTATCCTGATCATACAAAAAACCGTGCAAAGCACGGCCTAGTCTGTTTTGGTAATTCCACCATCCATTTTTTCCATCATCATGTCAGGACCGCCGCAAGGCAGACTGCACCCCACAAAAACTACTTCTGCGCACAATAAAGATGCACGCGCCGGGGACAAAGTCCCTACGCAATTTCTATAAGAGCCGGCAGCATAAGATATCTGCCGCTGAAAACCATGCAGATCAGACCTGCATCGGGAAGCAATATCAGGAGGAATATATCCTAAACAGCGGAAAAACAAAGTAGTTTTCCGGCCGATCAAATGAAATTTTAACTTTCCTAACACTTTCTGTCAAGCTTATTACGAAATGTTTGCGGCATTGTTCGTCATTCTCTTTGAACCGGTTCCCGGCGCTTTTCAGGCACTCATGCAGGCTGTGTCCATGATCCGCTTCCTTCAGGAGTTCTCCCGCCCGCCTGCATAATGTCACCATTTTTATGTTTATATCGGCTTCTATTTCCTTTTTCATTCTTTATAATCATCATTTTTATGATTTTTCTCTTTACTTCCCTGCCTGGATGTGCTATTCTCTCCCCAGAGAGAGGTGAAAGCATATGTCCTCATCCGACCGCGTTCAGCGCGATGCGCAGGTCATCCGGTTCAATCTGGAGCACTTCGGGGATCAGATCCGGACCTGCCGCCGGAATCTCGGCATGACCCAGGAGGACCTTGCCCGCGCCCTGCACATTCCGAAAAGCAATGTAAGCAACTGGGAGCGCGGATGGTCCCGGCCCGACCTGACCCTGGTCCCGGAACTCTGCCGGATGCTGCATCTGTCCTTTGAGCGTTTTTTCTCACTTCCCGAGCCGACGCCCGTGCTCTCCGCACGTGAGGCGCGTCTCCTGGATACCTACCGTCATCTGAACGGCCATGACCGCAGATGCGTGGATGCCCTGATCTGCCAGCTCGCCGATCAGGAGCAGGAAGAACTGGTCCAGTCCTGTCAGCGCCGCTTTATCCGCTGCGTCCGGAATCAGCAGTCCGCAGCCGCCGGCGTATCCGTTCCTCTTGATGAGGCTCATGTGGATCAGGTATATGTCCGCAAAACCGCCCTGTCCCAGGAAGCCGATGAAATCGTCCCCATCAACGGTGATTCCATGGAACCGGTATACCACAGCGGCGATGAAGTCTATATTCAGCACACCGCTTCCCTGTCCCACGGGGAAATCGGTCTGTTCATTGTCAACGGCGAGGGCTTCATCAAGCAGTGGCTCGGAAGCTGTCTCCATTCCCTCAACCCGGCCCGGGAGGATATTCATCTGCTCGATTCAGACGATGTCCGTCTGGTGGGGCGCGTACTGGGAAAGGTGACAGCTGAAGACTGGCCGAGTGATGCCGAGCATACCATCCTCGCATCCCTGGCGTCCGATGAATAAGGAGGGTCTCCTCATGAAACCGGAAACGAATCCCGTGGAAAAGATGATTCTTGTTCTTTCCAGACATCCGCAGGGAATCTCCCCGGTCCGTTTTCTCACCTTCCGCAGGGGATTCCCTCTGCTCCTGTTTCTGCTCCGGCACCGTTATGCCTGTCTTGCCGGACCGTCCCGCATCGTGCTCTCCCGGAAAGGAGAGACCATTGCAAAGCGTCTGACACACCGCTCTGCAGCCGTCCGGCCCGTACTCGTCTCCATTCCGCAGTCAGAACCGTATTCAGGGGAGGATTATGATGCCTGTGTATGAAAACCTGATTCGACGTCCTGTGAACCCCGGCTATTTCCGGGTGGCTTTCACCTGTCCTCCCAGGGACAACCGCCGGCTGTGTTCCTCCTCCCCGTTCCTGGAGGAATACAGGGAGCGGCTCTCATCCACCATCTCGGAACTGGCATGCCAGGGCTACCGGCATTTTCTCTGTGCCGGCCTCCCCGGAATTGACATGCTCGCCGCAGAATGCGTGGTACAGCTCCGTGAGGAAGATCCCGGCATTCTGCTGGAGATGGTTTCATCCTCCGACACAGTGGGCAGAAACTGGCCCCGGATCCACCAGCGCAGGCGCGAAATGCTTTTCGAGGAAGCCGATATTGTCACCGTTACCGGTCATGTCTATCACCGTTTTTCCAACTTCTATCTGTTCCGCTATCTGGCAGACAATGCGGATCTCATGGTGGCGTCCGGTGAAGAAAAGACCCCGGACCTGCTTCTGGCCCTTGCCCGGCAGAATGAAATCATGACCGTCCGGGTTCCCATTGATCTTCCGGAACCCCAGGAACGCATCAGGGCAGCCATCTCTTAGGACGGCTGCCCATTTTCGTGTCCGGATTCTTCCTTTTCCCGGTCTTTGCACTTTTCGCACACATAATAGATCTGCAGATCATAAGATTCAAACGCTTCATGAATCTGACTCTGAATGGACGGCGTCAGATTCTCCAGCGTGATGTCCGTCAGTCTGCCGCACTTCCTGCAGACAAGATGATCATGGCGTACCATCCTGTCATACCGGTCCGGCTGCCCATCCACGCAGATCCGGCGGATCTGGCCGGCCTCGCAAAGCTGATGAAGATGATTGTAGACAGTAGCCATGGAAATACCCGGATAACGCTTTTTCAGCTTCATATACAGCTGATCCGCAGAATAATGGGTATTCGGTTTCTGGATCTGTTCCAGAATGGCTTCTCTGTACTGTGTCATATGCAGCCCTCAGACTTAGAATTATTCTAATTTTAGGGATAATTCTCATGTCTGTCAAGCAGATGATTTTCTATTATATTCGTCCTTTATTATCTTATTCTGAATTGATTATATCAATATTTATACTCCACATTTCAGTTATTTTCCATTGGTATCTTTTCGTTACATTATTCAGTGTTATACAAGACTAATTCTTGTATTCCGGATTCTGAAAGCGCCCATTGCAATGCGGTGAATCTATGATACAATGCCCTTGAAGAGTTCCTTCAATTTTGAACGGAGGTAAAGAGAATATGAAATGGGTTTGCAGTGTTTGCGGCTATGTGTATGAAGGTGAACAGCCCCCGGAGAAATGCCCTGTATGCAAGGCTCCCGCATCCAAGTTCAACAAGCAGGAAGGCGATAAAGTCTGGGCCGCCGAGCATGTGGTAGGCGTGGCCAGCGATGCGCCGGAAGAAATCAAGAACGGTCTGCGTGAAATGTTCAGCGGCGAGTGCAGCGAAGTTGGCATGTATCTTGCCATGAGCCGCGTTGCCATCCGCGAAGGGTATCCTGAAGTCGGCGCTTTCTTTGAAAAAGCCGCATTTGAAGAAGCCTGGCATGCTGCACATTTTGCAGAACTGCTCGGCGAAGTGGTAACCGACAGCACCAAGAAGAATCTGCAGCTGAGAGCCGACGCTGAATACGGCGCCACCCAGGGACGCGCTGATCTGGCAAAGAAGGCCAAGGCTCTGAATCTCGATGCCATTCACGATATTGTCCATGAAATCGGACGCGATGAAGCCCGGCACGGCAAAGGCTTCCAGGGCCTGCTGGATCGCTACTTCGGAAAATAAGGAGCGCGCACATTCATGGCACTGTTCAAAAAGGATCCGCCCAAGGCTTGTCCCAAGTGTGGCAAAGCGGATGGCTGGCGCGTACTGACGGCTGAAGCATCCCAGG
>CAMNDE010000105.1:0-8788 GCA_946534895.1 uncultured Clostridia bacterium | reverse complement strand
GTACTTGAACAGAACAGATCATATCATAAAAGGGGACGGCCGTGGCATCTGTAAAGAAAATCGAGACAGATATGGAACAGGCCCGAAGTGCATATGTCCGAGAAAGAAGAAGGCCGGCCCGGCAGCTTCCGGGTGGACAGACGCAGCTGGAATGGACCGCGTATCGGGTATTTCCGTCTGCCGGCGAATAAAGGAAAGCCCGTCTCCGCGGGTGGAGCTGAACAGAGATGTTTTTGCGCTGTCCACCTGCTGACGGGTTTTGCATGGAGCGCAGGATGCTGTATACTCAGATCATGGCCGGCGCATGCATCTGCTGGAATGCCCTTCCTGTCCGTGCGGCAGGAACGGATCGGGCACAGGGCAGGGTTATGGCCGGAACAGGTGGAAACAGGCAGACAGGAGACATAGCATGCATCAGCTGACAGAATGCATTTCGCGCGGATATGGTTCCGGCCATAACCCTGCCCGAAGAACGCATCCGCTGGGTTGTGGAGACTGCCAGACAGATTTGACAGATGCGGCGTTTCAGTTTTACAGTATGACGAAGGCTCCCGGAAACCAGCTGTTTCCGGGAGCCTTCGTCTGTTGCGGGGAATATTCAGTATGATGCTCACATCAGCGCGTGAAACTCACCGGCCGGTGATGCGCGTAAAGCGCGGATCTGCCATCTGCAGAATTCAGGAACGCGCAGGGAGTCCGAACTCTTCGGGCCGGAAGCGTGGACATACGCTTTCCTTGGTGGCGATGACGGAAGCGGCCAGGCGGGAACCGATAGCGGCGCTTTCCGCCATGGTTTTGCCGTAGGTGAGCCCAATGGCCACGCCAGCAAAGAAGGCGTCCCCGGCGCCTGTGGTGTCGATGACATCCACCTTCCAGGCGGGGCAGATGCCGTTCTGTCCGTCCTGAGAGGTGAACACGGCGCCCTGGTCACCCATGGTGACAATCATACGGGGAATGGAGGCAAGCTCCGCGCGGCAGGAAATGACTTCCAGCAGCTCCTGCGGCGTCATGCGGCTGTAGTCCTCCGAAAAGAGGAGACCGGCTTCCTGCTGGTTGCAGACAATGCAGCCCGTGCGCTGCAGAAGATCCCGGCGTTCCATGGCAATGGACATGTTGGAGACCACGGCATAGATCTGCTTTCCATGCTTTTCAGCCAGCGCAAAGATCTGCTTGAGGAGCGGCACTTCCATGTCGATTTCCACCACGACGCTGTCGCAGTCGGAGAAGATTTCGTCGCCTTTTTCCTCAAGGACCTGGCCAATGGGCGTGAGATCCGGCCGGCTGGAAATGGAGGCCACCACATCACCGGAATTGTCGAAGACAGCCAGCCAGGTGCCCAGTCCGCCCGTGGCGCGGATAATGTATTCCGTATTGACCTTGTGCCGGCGGAGCTTGGCCAGCACGTCCGTACTGGTACCGCTGTCATCCACCACACTGAGGAACGTGGGCCGCATTTCCACATTGGCAATATCCTCGGCCACATTCCGGCTGACGCCGCCATGGGTCTGTACCACCCGGCCCACATTGCGGCCGCCGGGGATATACTGGGTGACGGGATATCCCTTGATATCCACGAAAACGGATCCGATGACCAGAATGCCCTTGCTCATCTGTCTGCTTCCTTTCCTTGTGACTGCGCGATCAGAACGGGACACAGAAAAGTATACCGGGAAAAGACGGTTGTGACAATGGATGCAGCGGTTTTTCCGGATCAAAAAAAGGACCGCCCGGAGGGCGGTCCCAAAGGAAGACTGGATTATTCTGCGGGAGCGAAGAAGGAGATGGCGGTGGCGCCGGTCTTGGCATCCTCGGCCAGCAGTGTGATGGGGGCCACTTCGATGGACAGGGTCTCGAAAGTGCCTTCATAGCCGCCCTCGGTCTTGAAGCTCAGGGTCAGGCGGCGATTTCCGTCTTCGCCTTCGGGCAGGGAGCAGGTGATGGTGTTCACAGCGTCGGCTGCAAAGCCGTTCACGGCATAGTTGACGCTCTTTTCACCGGTCACGTTGTCAGTGATGTACAGCTCGGTGACGGTTTCGCCGGTCTTGTTGTAGATGGTGTAGGTGCCGACCTGGGCATTGGCGGCCTTGGCAGCGGCGATGATGCCCTTCACATAGCCCAGGCTGTCAGCCAGGGTGGCGCCGGACACGGTGTCCACGAAAGCGGCGGGATCGGCATCGGCAGTGGCGGCCTCGAGTTCGGCAACGGTCTTGCCGACCACATAGGCTTCAATGGCGTTATAGTTGGCAGCGATCTGCACGGTGGAGCCGGAGCGCTGCATGTTCAGGCTGTAGAGCACACTGTTGGCGCGCTTGGAGCCCAGCACCTTGCCTTCGGGATAGTTCTCGCCGAAGGACTGGTCACTGTTGGGCACGCCCACGGCAGCGATGTCTTCACGGTCGCCGATGAACTGGAACTCGTCGATCTTGGCGGCGACGATCACGTCGTCCTGCAGGACAGCGGTGATCACGGCAAAGCAGCCGGTGCCATGAGCGGCATAGTCGACCTGACCGATTTTGATCTCGCCTTCAGCCAGCACCGCGGAAGCGCACAGGGTCATGACCAGGGCAAGCAAAAGAGCAGCAAACTTTTTCATATGACATTACCTCCTTTATAGTTGCCTGTAGATAGGCATGGAGAGTATATCAGGAAGGGAGTGCACTCATAAGGACAAACCTGAGAGTAGTGTCGACTAATTTCTGAGAGCCTGATATAATGCACGTACCCTATTTCGATGTGCCTGTGTCGGCTTCCGGCACAGGCGGGGAGGCGCATATGGACAGACGGCTTCATGACTCGGAAAAAACGGTGGCAAGACTGCAGGAAACGCTCCTGGACTGCCTGGAGGAAAAAACGTATGACCAGATCACCGTGACGGAGATCGCGGGGAAGGCAAAGATCCGCAGGACGACCTTCTACTATTTCTATGGCTCCCTGGACGAGCTGCTGCAGGAAACCTGGCGGACCCAGCTGGGAAAGGCGCTGCCCATGCTCGTGCGTTATCTTCTTTATCCGTGCTCCCTGGAGGAATACAGGCGGGGCATGCAGAGAATGACCGGCAGAAAGTCCCTGATCCGGGCTGTGATTCAGGCCGGTTTTGGGGCGGAAGAGGTGTTGAGCGATATGCTCGGCGATCTGCTGAAGAGCACTGTGCACGTGTCGGATGGCAAGCAGAAAGATGCCATGGGGCTGTTTTCGGCCATTTACGGCGGATGCGTGAGGGCGGTGGTGTACTGGTGGATGGAGCACGGACTGACGGCGGATATGGAGATGGCCTATACCCTTTCCAGCAGTCTGCGGTCTTCCGGGCTTGCCGGTGTCCTGGGGTATTTCGCCGAAGAAGCATAACAACGAAGGAATGAAACAGAAGACAAACTTTCGTTCGGTTTTTTCTTGAAATCCCTGCATACTTCATGTATACTTCCCGATGGATCACTGATCCGAAATCTTTTTTGGGAGGCTATTTTTCATGAAGAAACTGGCTGCTCTTCTTCTTGCTGCTGTCATGGTTCTGGGCTGCGTAAGCGCCATGGCGGACAACATCAAAATGGACAAGCTGACCTTCGAATTTGTTCCCAGCAAGGATGCTGACGTTATCATCACCGGCACCGCGAACCTGCCTGAACTGGTGAAGGCTGAAATGGCCAAACTGGGTTATGACATCGGCGAAGTGGATATCACTGTCGGCACCAACTACAATGCCACCGGCGAAGCCATGGCTGCCGGCGCGATCGATGTGGGTTGGCTGCCCGGCGGCACCTACGCCATCTACAGCGCCCAGAAGGAAGTGGACGTGATCCTGACCGCCACCCGTGCAGGTCTGAGCAATGACAGCGAAGATCCCCGCACCTGGAACGGCGACGCCAACAAGACCCTGCCCACCGACAAACAGGTGACCTTCTATCGTTCCCTGATCTATGCCACTCCTTCCGAGTACGGCAAGAAGCTGGCTGAGAAAGTGAACAACGGCGAAGAGCTGACCTGGGAAGACTTGAGCAAGGCGACCTGGGCTGTGGCTGCCACCTCTTCTTCTGCCGGCTACATCTATCCCACCATGTGGCTGATGGAGCACTATGACGGCAAAAAGATCACTGACATTCAGAATGACGGCGGCCAGGTAATCCAGCTGGGTTACGGCGATGCTTTCGCACAGGCTGCTGCCGAGCAGGTGGACATCGTGCTGTGCTATGCCGACGGCCGCCGCGACTATGAGATCGCCTGGAACCTGCCTGTGGACCAGAAGGACGAGACCGGCAAGCAGGGCATGGGCCGCGAAGACAGCATCTGGAACGAGATGAACGTCATCGGCGTCACCCAGGGCATCTACAATGATACCGTTGCCGTGACCACCGCCAATCCCGCTGTGTACAATCCTGAGTTCATCAAGGCTCTGCAGACCGCTCTGATCAACATCATCAACACCGACGAAGGCAAGGCCATTTTCTCCGTGTACAGCCATACCGGATATGCCATTGCCAGTGACAGTGATTATGACGGCGCTCGCGCCGCCCTGGCTGCTGTGCAGTAATCCGTCAGTGTCCAGAGCCTGGACCGGATCCGGTCCAGGCTCTTCTTTCCTTAAGGATGCCGCCGGCAGCCTTCAGGAAAGAGGAGAAGCCAAATAGGGAAGGGGAAGGTATCTTGATCGAGTTTCAGCATGTGGATAAGCTGTATCCCAGTGGTACCAAAGGCCTGGATGACGTCAACCTGACCATTGATCAGGGTGAGTTTGTGGCCATTATCGGACTTTCCGGCGCCGGCAAGTCCACACTGATCCGGACCATCAACCGGATGATCGATGTGACCAGCGGAAAACTGATTGTGGACGGCACGGATGTCATGAGCCTCTCGGGAAAAGCCATGCGCCGCTACCGCCGCAAGATCGGCATGATTTTCCAGTCCTACAATCTTGTCACCAGGGCGACGGCCATCCGGAACGTGCTGACCTCCATGGTGCCGGATATGCCCTTCTGGCGTGTGCTCCTGGGCCTGTTCTCGGAAAAGCAGAAGATTCAGGCACTGGAAGCCCTGGACAAGGTGGGCATTCTGGACAAGGCATACAATCGCTGCGACCAGCTTTCCGGCGGTCAGCAGCAGCGCGTGTCCCTGGCCAGAACCCTGAACCAGAATCCGAGCATCATTCTGGCGGATGAGCCCGTGGCCGCACTGGACCCGGTCACCGCGCATCAGGTGATGGCGGACTTCAAGCGCATCAATCAGGAAATGAACATCACGGTACTGATCAACATCCACCATGTGGACCTGGCCCTTGCCTACTGCTCCCGGGTGATCGGCATCCGGGCCGGCAAGATCGTCTATGACGGACCCACCACGGATGTGACCCAGGAAATCCTGGACGAGATTTATAATGGCGCCACCGTTCCCACGGCCGGAACCTGACGGAGGTGGACCATGAAAGAACAAAGCATAGGGAAAACCATTGTTTTCCTGGCTGCCCTCACGGCGGTGGGCGTTCTCTGCGCCGTGCTTGCCACCAGCGGGGTTCTGACCATCGTGCTCTGTGCGCTGACGGTATTGGCCGCCGTGTGGGGACTGCGCAGGAAAACCATTAAGCTTACCAACGGGAAAACCATTGTGCAGCCCGGTTCCCGACTGTTCCTGATTGTCATGGTGGTGGTGGACGTGATCGCGGCAAGCGCGGTCATGACCGGCTTTGACTTCGGGATCATCATGCGGCGCGGACACCAGTTCTTCGTCATTCTGGCTCAGATTTTCCAGCCGGATCCCGCATATCTGCCCAAAGTCTGGAGTCCGCTGTGGGATACGATCAAGATGTCGATCCTGGGTTCCATCATCGGTGCCACCCTGGCGCTTCCGGTATCCGTCATTGCATCCACCAACATCAATCACAGCGGCGTGGTGGTCTGGGCGCAGCGCATTCTCCTGATGGTGATCCGTACGCTGCCGACCCTGGTCATCGCCAAGTTTGCCGCCCTGATCTTCGGTCTGGGCACCTTTGCCGGTACAGTGGCCATTACGGTGTTCACCTTCGGCGTTGTGTCCAAGATGATGTATGAGAGCATTGAGACCATTGACATGGGCGCGTTTGAGGCCATGGAATCCTTCGGCTCCAACAAGTTCCAGTCATTCTGGTCCGCCTGCATGCCCCAGATTCTGCCCACCTATCTGAGCTACTGTCTGTATGCCCTGGAAATGAATATCCGTGCTGCAGCCATTCTGGGATACGTGGGTGCCGGCGGTCTCGGCCTGCTGATGGACGAGCGCATCGGCTGGCGCGATTATCGTGGACTGGGCATGGTGCTGCTTGCGCTGTTTGTGGTGGTTGTCGTCATTGAACAGCTCAGCCAGTACCTGCGCAAGAAACTGAGTTAAGGAGGGGCAGTATGCAGAAAAATGATCAATCCTTTGTGAAGCAGGATGCCCTCCCGAGGGACTCGCGCTATGATATTCTGACCACCTACCTGACCCGGCCGAAGCTGTGGCCGCTCTACACATTCATCACACTGATCGTGGTGCTGCTCATCAACTGGAGCGGAAGCACGGTGGCATACAAGGGCATCACCGCCAAGGGCTCCGAGGTGGCCATCGGCATCTGGAACGGTCTGACCCATCCGGATACATCCCTTCTCTTCACGTTTGATGAGGCCGGCAGGATTGTCGCGCCGTACATCAATATCACGCCGGAAGGCGTACCGTATCAGCTGCTGCAGACCGTGGCCATCGCCATTCTGGGCACGCTGATCGGCGGCGTGCTGGCCGTTCCCTTCAGCTTTCTTGCCTGTGACAAGGTTGTGCCGAAGTGGGTGGCCGCCATCTTCAATATCTTCATTCTTCTGATCCGTACCATTCCTTCCCTGGTATGGGCTCTGGTGTGGATAAGAGTGACCGGTCCCAACGCCTTCTGCGGCGTGGTGACCCAGTCCATATGCTCCATCGGCATGATCTGCAAGATGTATATCACGGCCATTGAAGATATTGACACCAAGATTCTGGAGAGCCTGGACGCGGCCGGATGCAGCGGTTTCCAGAAGGTGCGCTACGGCATACTGCCTCAGATCATCCCGAACTTCATCTCCACTGTGATCTACCGCTTTGACATCAATGTCAAGGATGCGACCACGCTGGGTATTGTCGGCGCTGGCGGCATCGGTGCGGCCCTGATCCAGTGCATCACCAGCAGCCGCTGGAGCATGGTGGGTTCGTATCTGACCGGCATGATTCTGCTGATGATCGTGATCGAAATCTTCTCCACCAATGTTCGCAGAAAGCTGGCACGCGGATGAGCAGACTGACCATCTATTTCACTTCTGATACCCATGGGTATCTGTTTAACACCAATTTCGCATCCACCCGGAAGACCCCCATGGGCCTTCTGGGGATGCGCTTTCCCAAAGACGGGAATACGCTGGTGATTGACGGGGGCGACACCATTCAGGGTTCGCCCCTGACCTTTTATCTGTACGGCCAGGGCAAGCCTGCGTTTGTGGCTGAAGCCATGAATGACCGGGAGTATGACTATGTGACGCTCGGCAATCATGACTTCAACCGGGGCAGGGCATGGCTGAGCGGGCATCTGGAAACCCTGAACGCGCAGTGCCTCTGTGCCAATGTGCAGGACAGGAAGGGCGAGCTGCCCATCCGGCCGTGGACTGTACGGGTGATGGAAAACGGTCTGCGGGTCGGGCTTTTCGGGATTGTCACGGACTGGATCCGGGTATGGGAAAAGCCTGAAAACCTGACGGATTTTTCGCTTACATCCCCGCTGGAAGCGGCACGGGAAGCCGTGAAGGCACTGCAGCAGGAGGGCTGTGACCTTCTGGTGGGCATCTATCACGGCGGCCTTGAGAAGGACGTAAAAACCGGGAAAGTACTCTCGGACACCGACGAAAACCTGGCCTGCCGTATCTGTGAGGAGCTTCCGGTGGATATCCTGCTCACAGGACATCAGCATGTGGGCATGGCGGATATGACCTACTGCGGAACCCACATTGTGCAGACCGACTGCAACGCAAAAAACTATGTGCACCTGGTGGTGGAGGATGACGGCTCGATTCATTCGCAGCTCTGTATCCCGCCGGAAGATCAGACACTGACGGAAGCGGAGAGCGCGGTACGGAATGACCTGGAAGTCTGGCTGGATTCACCCATCGGGCATCTTTCCCGGGATCTGCTGCCCGGAGACAGGATGGAAATGGCACTGCATGGCAGCGGAATCGCGGACTTTTTCAATATGGTGCAGGCGGAGGAAAGCGGCGCGGACCTGTCCTGCGCGGCACTGCCCAATGAAGTGCGCGGGTTCCGGAAGGACGTGACGGTCCGGGATGTTGTGGCAAGCTATGTGTATGCCAATACGCTGAAAGTGCTCAGAGTCACAGGCCGGCAGGTGAGGGAGGCACTGGAACAGTGCGCCACCTATTTCCATGTGGATGAAAATGGCGGTCTGAGCATATCAGATCATTTCCTGTACCCCAAGGAAGCCCATTTCAATTATGATTTCTTCTGGGGCTTTGACTATGTTCTGGACCTGAATCAGCCAGTTGGCCACAGAGTCCGGCATATGGTGTATAGGGGACAGGAAATGCGGGATACGGATTCCTTCTCACTGGTGATGTGCGATTACCGGGCGACTGGAGCGGGAGATTTTCCCATGTGGAAGGAAGCACCCAGAGAAAAGGAGATCATGACGGAGGTGTCGGAACTGATTCTCTCTACACTGAGCAGTCATGAGATGATCGAGGTTCCGCGGACGCATCCGATCCGCTGCATTCTTCCCGGTCAGACAGAATAAACGCAGGACAGCGTCTTTGGC
>CAMNDE010000104.1:0-8959 GCA_946534895.1 uncultured Clostridia bacterium | reverse complement strand
ACATAGATGAAGGTAATGCCGACCTCCTGCTGGATGCGCTTGAGCTCGCGCTGCATTTCCTTGCGCAGCTTCAGGTCCAGGGCGCCCAGCGGCTCGTCCAGGAGCAGCACGTTGGGTTCATTCACCAGAGCGCGGGCAATGGCCACGCGCTGCTGCTGACCGCCGGAGAGCTTGGTGACCTTGCGCTTTTCATAGCCCTCCAGGTTCACCAGGGAGAGCATGCGGGTAACCTTCTGACGGATGATGTCTTCGCCTGTCTTCTTGATGCGCAGGCCGAAGGCGATGTTCTCATAGACGTTCAGGTGGGGGAAAAGCGCATAGCGCTGGAAAACCGTGTTGATCTCCCTGCGGTAGGGCGGCACATTGTCAATGCACTGTCCGTCAAAGATAACGGTGCCGTCGTCCTGCTCCAGGAATCCGCCGAGGATCCGCAGGAGGGTGGTCTTTCCGCAGCCGGAAGGGCCCAGCAGGGTGACAAATTCATTTTCATAGATGTTCAGGTTCACGCCCTTGAGGACGACCTGACCGTCAAAGGACTTCACGATGTTCCTGAATTCGATCAGTTTGCGCATGGGAATTCCTCCTTAGAATGATGGCGGGGTGGTGATCCAGAGAACCTGGGCGGGGGTATTGCCGGTGTTTCGCAGACAGTGTTCCTGTTCGCCCCGGATGTAGAAGGTTTCGCCTTTCTTCACCCGGTGCTTCCGTCCGCCGTTTTCCAGAACAATGCTTCCGGAGAGTACGTACCCGAACTCTTCGCCCTCGTGGGGCATCATGCTCCGGGTGGCCTGGTGCGGAAGGAGGGTGACCAGAATGGGTTCCATGGCGTTTTTCTGGGCATTGGGCACGATCCAGAGAACCGTGCAGTTTTCCCGGGCGTCCTCAAAGAAATCATCCTTGCCGAAGACGATCTGCTGTTCCTGCTCCTCGGAAAAAAAGGTGGCCATATCGCTGCCAAGCGCTTCCACCAGATCCATCAGGGCAGGGAGAGAAGGCGTCGTCAGGTTGTTCTCCAGCTGACTCACAAAGCCTTTTGTCAGCTCGCACCGGCTGGCAAGCTCCTGCTGCGTCAATCCGTTTCTGACCCGCAGCTGACGGATTCTCCTGCCGATATCCATCATGTTTCCCCTCCTTTCACCCGTTTAGAATTACTAAACAAAAAGGGAAGAATTATTAAACGCCAAACATTATACATAAAAAATGTCTGGATGCAATAGGGTAAACAAACTATTTTTTTCAGAAAGAGATATGGGCCGGAAACACAAGGTAAATCAGGAAAAAGAAGACGGATACGGCGAGCAGGGACTGCTCTTCCGGAAAGAAGAATAATTTACCGTGCGGGGATGTGCGTGACGCCGCGTCCAGGCAGAGACTGCACTGGAATCGGGCTCTGAAATCCTCTGTATATATTGCATTTCAGACACAGTCATGGTAAAATTTCGGAAACTGATGACGGGCAGAAAGTGCACGGAATCCCGAAAGCGAGCCGCGGCGGTGAAAGGCGGCGGGGGGAAATGCATGGCTGGAGCCCGGAGGGCACCGGGGAACGCGAAGCAAGTATCCGGTGACGGCACCGCCGTGATCCGGCATAGAGCGGGCTTCCTGCAAGGAAGTCAACTGGGGTGGCACCACGGGCACACCGTCCCCTTGGAGGGGAAGGCGTGTTTATTTTTTTGAAAGATCAGGAGGAATGTCAGGATGGAACAGAATACGGCTCCGGAAAAGAAAAAGGTTATATTTTCAGGCATTCAGCCTTCGGGCACGCTGACGCTGGGCAACTATATCGGCGCCCTGCGGAACTTTGTCAAGCTGCAGAATGACTATGACTGCATTTACTGCGTGGTGGACGAGCACGCCATCACGGTGCGTCAGAATCCCGCGGACCTGCGCCGCCGCTGCCTGGAACTGGCTGCCATCTATATCGCCTCCGGTCTTGACCCGAAGGAAAACATCATCTTCTGCCAGAGCCATGTCAGCGCGCACGCGGAACTGGCGTGGATCCTGAACTGCTATACCTATATGGGCGAACTGAGCCGCATGACCCAGTTCAAGGCCAAGTCCGCCGCCCATGAGGACAATATCAACGCCGGCCTGTTCACCTATCCCGTGCTCATGGCCGCGGATATTCTCCTGTATCAGACGGACCTGGTGCCCGTGGGCGTGGACCAGAAGCAGCATCTGGAACTGTGCCGGGATATCGCGCAGCGCTTCAACAGCGTCTATGGTAATGTGTTCACCATTCCCGACGGCTATATTCCCAAGGTCGGCGCCAAGATCATGAGTCTCCAGGAGCCCACCAAGAAAATGTCCAAGTCCGATCCGGAAGAAACCTATATCGCGCTTCTGGATGATCCCGACACCATCCGCCGCAAGATCCGCCGCGCCGTGACGGACTCGGACGGAGAAATCCGCTTTGATCCCGAAAACAAGCCCGGTGTCAGCAATCTCCTGTCCATCATGAGCGCTCTGGGCGCCGGGGACGTGGAAGCGATTGCGGCCGACATGCAGGGCATGGGCTACGGTGAACTGAAAAACCGCACCACGGACTGCGTCATCGCGGCTCTGGAACCGCTGCAGGCGGAGTTCAAAAAGCTCATTGCCGACAAGGCCTATCTCCAGTCCGTGCTGGACGAGAACGCGCAGCGCGCCTCCTATCTGGCCACCAAGACCCTGAGAAAGGTCCAGAAGAAGATCGGATTCGCAGCAAGAGGATAATATTTACCGGCTCAGCCCGAAAGGACTGGGCTTTTTTTTCGAAAAGCGGGAACTTTCCGTGTTCAGCCGCGTCCAGATACATGAAAATGGAAGGAGGCGTCCGGGAATGAAGAGAACCGTTCTGTATATGCTGTTGCTTGTCCTGCTCACGGTGTGTTCTGCCGGATGGGCGGAACATGCGCCGGACATGGGCAAGGTGATGCTTTATACCGCGTACCGCCAGATGGGCTGGGGAGACCGGATTCAGCTGGGCTGGATGGACGATGATGGAAACCTGTGGACGCTGAGCGGGTATGACAGTGAACTGCACTGGCCCTATGATGCGCAGGAACAGGTGGCTTTTCTCGAGGCACGGAGGGATGCACAGTGGGGCGGACGCCTGGATTATGACAGACGGTTTGCCCTGAAAACGCTGATCGAATCCGTGGAAGAGCAGCCTCTGGAAATCCTGCCCGCGGCCGACGATGCCGGCACGGAAAAGAGCTGTGCGGTGCGCCGGGACCGCTCCGGCAAAGTACAGGTGATTGTGCTCGGCATGTCCGGGGACGATCTGTATGAGAACACATCGTCGGACGCCCAGGCCCTGTACCTCAGCCTCAGGCAGCTGTTCCCGGGCGTGATCAGCTATGGAGATGGCATGGGCCCGGCGGGCTTTCAGCCATTGCCGGTGCGTACTTTCTGCGCCTGGCCCGCATGCCACGCGGAAAATCTCCTTGTCTCGGGCGGATATACGGACTGCGAGTCAGGATGGTGGCCGGTTGAGATGACAGAGGAGGAACAGGAGTGGGTCAGAACGCTGTATGAAAAAGGCATGGTCCTTGGCAAGGCCAATGCCATGGATGTGACAGGGGGCATCCGGGACTACCGGGTAACGGACGCGCAGGGAAATACGCTCTTCAGCTTTTCCATGTATGAAGGCCTTCTGATGCGCCCTGACGGCATGTATCGGATTTCCGTGCCGTAGGTGACGGCAGGATGATTATGCGAAAACCGCCCGCGGGCGGTTTTCTTTTTGTATGCGGCCGGGAAAAACATGAAGAAAACAACACAAGTCTCATCCGGCGTGCTATCATGATTCCAAGTGGACTGCTTTTTGAAAGGATGGTAAGGCCAGTGAGTACGTTTTTCGGCCCCGGTATTCTCAAAGGTTCAGTCACAGCTCCGGCGTCCAAGTCGGAAGCACATCGCAGCATGATCTGTGCGGGTCTCACCAGAGGCGTGACCCGGCTTGAAAATTTTACGCCCTCCGCGGACACCCGGGCCACGGCCCGGTGTCTTGAAGCGCTCGGCGCGCACATTGAGGAAAACGGCAGCGTGCTCACCGTGGACGGTGCGCATCACCGCAAGGAAATGCTTCCCGTGTTTGACTGCGGTGAGAGCGGCTCCACGCTGCGCTTTTTTGTGCCTCTGGCGCTGATTCTGTGCGGCGGCGGCATTTTCCGCATGCACGGCCGTCTCGGCCAGCGTCCCATGGACGTGTACCGGGAGCTGTTTGTGCCCCGGGGCGTGCAGTGGCATATGGGCGAGGGCGCTGACGGCGCCGCGGAACTGATGGTGGCCGGACAGATGAAGCCCGGGGAGTATGTGCTTCCGGGGTCCGTATCCTCCCAGTTCGTTTCCGGCCTGCTCCTTGCTCTGCCCCTGCTTTCCGGTTCCTCCCGTCTCCGGGTGCTTCCGCCGGTGGAATCCGCCGGATACATCCGCATGACGCTGCAGGCGCTGGAACAGAGCGGCATCACCATCCGCAGGGAAGTGGAGAATGTCTATGAGATCCCGGGCGCCCAGCATTATCAGGCCATGTCCGGAAAGCTGCAGGGCGACTGGAGTCAGGCGGCTGTCCTGTTCTGTGCAGGCGCTTTGGGCAGTGACATCCGGGTACAGGGCCTTTCCAGAAACACGACCCAGGGCGACGCGGCCATCCTTGCCGATCTTGAACAGATGGGTGCCCGGGTTCTGGAGGATGACGGCATCTGTGTTCAGGGCGGCAATTTGCATGGCGTGGACCTGGACATGAGAGATACACCGGACATCGCACCCATGCTGGCGCTGGTATGCCAGATGGCGGAGGGTGAAAGCCGTCTGAGAGGCTGCGGCCGTCTCCGGCTCAAGGAATGCGACCGTCTGGCCGGCACGGTGGATATCCTGAACCGGCTCGGCGGAAATGCGCGCGAGGACGGGGATGACATGGTCATTCAGGGCGTTGCGTCCCTGAAGGGCGGCTGCAGGGTGGACGTGCGCTCGGACCACCGCATGGTCATGCTTGCCTCCATTGCCGCCACGGTCTGTGAGCAGAGCGTGGAAGTGGAGGACACGGATGCCCTGAACAAGTCCTGGCCCGAATACCTGCGCGTGTTTGCGGATCTCGGAGGCCGCCTCTCATGAGCAGCACCTTTGGAAGCAATATCCGTCTGACCATTTTCGGTCAGAGTCACGGGGAAGCCGTGGGCATGGTCCTGGACGGATTTCCCGCCGGACTGGACCTGGACATGGAACGCATCGCCAGGGAAATGGAACGCCGGCGCCCCGGCCGCAGTCCCATGGCAACTGCGAGGCGCGAGGATGACCTTCCGCATTTTGTGTCCGGCGTTTTCCGCGGGAAAACCTCCGGTCAGCCCATCTGTGCCCTGATCCCGTCACGGGACCAGCATTCCCAGGATTACGGCGAGCAGGTGGACAGGCTGCGCCCGTCCCACGCGGACTATACCGGGCATGTGCGGTACTATGGGTATGAGGATTTCCGCGGCGGCGGCAGCTTTTCCGGACGCCTCACGGCTCCGGTGGTGCTCGCCGGCACGCTGTGCGCCATGTTTCTGGAAAAGAAAGGCATTCAGGTGCAGACGCACATCCGCCGGATCAGCGGGGAAGAGGACATTTCCCTTGCGGATGTGCCGGAGAACGAGAACCTGGACATGCTGCGGCAGATGACCCTGCCGGTGCTGAAGCCGGAGGCCGGCGAGGCGTTCCGCAGGATCATTGGGGAAGCGTCCGCAGACAGGGATTCCGTGGGCGGGGAAGTGGAAGGCCGGATTCTCGGCGTGCCCGCGGGCCTCGGAAGTCCGTTCTTTGACAGCATGGAATCCGTGCTGGCGCACCTGTTTTTCTCGGTGCCCGGCGTCAAGGGCGTATCCTTCGGCGACGGGTTTGCCCTGGCATGTATGCGCGGCTCCCGGGCCAATGACAGTTTCTGCCTGGACGGGAAAAACATCCGTACAAGGACCAATCATGCCGGCGGCATCAACGGCGGGATCAGCAATGGCATGCCCATTCTCTTTACCTGTGCCATGCGGCCTACGCCGTCCATTGCAAGAAAGCAGGAAACGGTCTCCCTGAAGGAAGGCCGCGAGTGTGAACTGGAAATCCATGGCAGGCATGATCCCTGCATTGTGGTGCGCGCTGTCCCGGTTATGGAAGCCATGGCCTGGTTCGGCCTTATGGATTTGTGGAAGGAGAGAAAGGCTTGTCTCGGATCATAGCCTATCCCGGTACAGAGGGCAGCTTTTCCTACAGTGCGGCGCGGCAGGCGTTTCCCTGGGAGACCTTTGCCGGGCATGAAACCTTTGAGGAATGCGCGCAGGCCGTGGTGGACGGCAGAGCGGACTATGCGCTTCTGCCCATTGAAAACTCGTTTGCCGGCGCGGTACTGGCCACCTACCGGATTCTGGAAAAGCAGCCGCTGCACATTGTGGGCGAGGTCCGCAGAAAGGTGCGGCATATGCTCCTGGGGCTGCCGGACGCGTGTCTTGAGGACGTGCGCGTCATTTCCAGCCATCCCCAGGCCATCGCCCAGTGTGACACGTTTCTCGCGGGTCTCAGGCATGTGCAGATCCTGCCGGGGCTGAACACGGCATTATGTGCACGGGAAGTGCAGCAGACGGGCGACCGCACCCGGGCCGCCATTGCCAGCGCGGAGGCGGCAGAAGTGTTCGGCCTCAAAGTGCTGGCTGAAAACATCCAGTCCTCGGACCATAACACCACGCGGTTCTTTGTGGTTTCCAGGAAGGACGCGCCGCTGGGGGATCCGGAGAAGGCCACGGTGGTTTTCCGGGTGAACAATGAAGTCGGGGCCCTGGCAAGGCTGCTCACCTGCTTTGCCTCCCATGGACTGAACATGACAAGGATCGAGTCCAGACCGATTCCGGATGAACCCTTCCTGTATTTCTTTTCATCGGATTTTGAAGGCAACATGGATCTTGCGGAACTGCGCCGGGCGCTCAGGGAAGCGGAAGCATTTACCAGTGAGCTCCGTCTGCTTGGGGTGTATCCCAAGGCCGGCGAGGTCCGCTGATCAAGGACAGGTCATGCATTGGCCTGTCTTTTTTCAGTTCGTTTTTTCAGTGGAGACACGGTGAAAAGCGCCATGAAAAAACGGCGCATGTACGCGCCGCTTAAGGTTACAGGGATACGGAAGAAAGGCTTACAGGGAACGTGAAATAGGTGTCAGGATACGGCTCATTATTCAGCGTGAAATGCCACCACTCGCTGTCCAGCGGCCGGAAGCCCTCATGCACCATGAGGGACTGAAGCAGCATCCGGTTTGCATGCTGGGCATCGGTCACGCCCGGATAGTCCGGATGGCTCAGCTCGCCGAAATAGTCAAAATATCCGCCCATGTCCAGTTCCCGGTGCGCGTGCATGTCAAACAGGGTCAGGTCCACGGTGCTTCCGCGGCTGTGGCCGGAATGCCTTGCGATATACCCCTCCGGGATCAGGACATGCTTGTCCACCTCCGGATAGAAGTACGCCTTCATCCGGGTGTCCTCCACGTCCTCGGCCCAGCGCATGAAATGATCCACGGCTTTCTGCGGGCGGTAGGCATCATAGATTTTCAGGCGGCAGCCGAGGTCCATTGCGGCTGCGCTTGCTCTTTTCAGCGCTTGCGCTGCATCCATGGTCATAAGCGCAACGGGCTGTTCATATCCGTCGATCCGGTCCCCGATAAAATTGAAGGTGGAAGCGTAGCGGATTTCCAGGATCACATCCGGCAGAAAATCCCCGATGGACACAAAGCGCGAAGCATCATCGGAAAACTTCATTCTGTCAAAACCTCCTTTAAGCGCCGAGCAGGGATCCCACCAGGACACCCAGCCAGGTGCCGATCACATATCCGAATGTGCCCACCAGCATGCAGGGTCCGATCAGCCGCGTCCAGCCCTGGGAAATGGCCATGCCGGCGGCGGTGGTGGGCCCGCCGATATTGGCATTGGAGGCAAGAATGATGTCCTCCAGGTCAAACTTCAGCAGTTTGCCGCCGATAAAGCAGAAGGCCATGTTCATCAGCACCACGATCATGCAGAAGACGAGCAGGATCGGCGCGCTCTGCAGCAGTACCGCAATGGATGCCGGCACGCCGATCACAAAGAAGAAAAGATAAATAAGCCAGGTCCCGATCTCCTGGGCTCCCTGCATTTCCGAGGCCCGCTTCTCAAAGAAGGTGGCGAAGAGCACCGAAATGTTGGTGATCCACACATACTGGCTTCCGAAGAAGGTGTTCAGCATCTGTGTGAACCAGTTTCCTTCCGGGATCAGGCCGGAGAAAAAGTTACCGGTCAGCCGGGCGAAGAACACCACAGCTGCCGCATAGGCCATGTTGAAGGCAATGTCGCGCAGTGAAACGGGCTTCTTCGTCCAGTACTGAGCAGCGAGGGTCTGGTTCCCCTCCTGTTTCCCCGCGTCCAGCACTGCGTCAATATGCGGATGCGTATAATGCGAGCGGAAGAAGGCGCTTCCCGCGATTCCGAGGAGAACGAGGAAATACAGGGCCATGTTCAGATTGTCCGCCACCGTGGTGGAGGCGATCAGCGTGCTGTCCACATGGAACGCGTCCGCGATCGCGGTGAAATTGACGCCGCCGCCGATATAGGACCCGGTGATGATGGCTGCCACGCCGGGAAGCCCGGATACAGCAGAGCTCAGAAGCACAGTGCCCAGAAGCGTGCCTGCCACGGTGCCTGCCGCTCCGATCAGAAAGATCAGAAGAAACCGTCCGGTTTCCTTCCGGATTTTCCGGATGTTTGTCCGGAGCAGCAGAAGCGGAATGGCCAGGGGCACGGCATACCCCCATACAATGTCATCAAACAGGGGAGCACTGCTGGGAATGACGCCGAAATTCACCAGCACCACGGCCAGGATCAGTGTGATGACGGCGCCGGAGATTTTGGATGCCCATTTGTATTTCTGCTCCAGGTATATGGACAGGGAAGTGCAGGAAAACAGAATCAGAAGAAGCGCCCAGTGGTTGTCAGGG
>CAMNDE010000103.1:0-9058 GCA_946534895.1 uncultured Clostridia bacterium | reverse complement strand
CTTGGTAAAAGAGAAGCGCTTGGCAGCACCACGATGCGATTTCTGCTTAGGCATAGGGGTGGTCCTCCTTCCTTTCCAACCACTCGTGCACAGGCACGAGCTGCTTACGGTTTATTCCTGCGCTTCTTTCGAAGCGTTCTTCTCCCGGGCAGCCTTTTTCTCCGCGAAGGAGGCCTTGGCAGCCTTGGGAGCCAGGATCATGATCATGTGCCGTCCATCCATGATCGGACGGCGTTCCACAACGCTGGCATCCTTGCACCGCTCTGCAAAGTTCTGCATGACCTGGGTGCCGATCTCGCTGTGGGTAATCTGGCGGCCACGGAACCGGATGGACACCTTCACCTTGTCGCCATCTTCCAGGAAACGAATGGCCTGCTTTGCCTTGGTCAGGATATCGTTCTCCTCAATGGTGGCAGACAGCTGAACTTCCTTGATGTCCACGACCCGCTGATTTTTCCGATTTTCGCGTTCCCGTCTTGACTGCTCATAACGGTACTTGTCATAGTCCAGCAGTTTGCAGACCGGCGGCTTGGCTGTCGGCTGGATCTTGGCCAGATCATAGCCGCGCTCTTCCGCCAGCTCCAGTGCCTTCTGCGTCAGCATGACACCCAGCTGCTCACCGTTCTCGTCAATCACACGGACTTCTCTGTCGCGAATCTCCTCGTTGATCATCAGATCGAAAGCGATACCCATGCACCTCCCAAATTCAAATCCGCAAAAAAATGCGGCGGGACTCGACCCGCCGCATATATCATGCAACAACAGATTCCTTGATAAGAATCGTGCCATAAACCCGGCGGCGTGAGCCACACAAGGTGAGGGGCGGGCAAGCCACTTCTTCAAACGGTGGAATGTTATCACAGCCCGGAGGGCTTGTCAAGCACCCATTGGGCAGAAAATCCATTATTTCTGATGCAGGTTCAGAAGACCGTCCACAATCTCGAGGGACTGGGTCAGCCGCTGGGTATAGTCGCCGCCCACAATGCGGACCTTCTCCCCGAACCCGAACTCCTGGTACATGTCCAGAAGACGATGATTCAGGCTTTCCCGGCGCGCCTGGTCCCCGTTGAGGCGCATGCCGTCGCTGACCCATTTCACGTCCGGGGTCAGGTAG
Organism: uncultured Clostridia bacterium; assembly: GCA_946534895.1. GTDB lineage: Bacteria > Bacillota > Clostridia > Christensenellales > Aristaeellaceae > UBA2943. The sequence goes on along the minus strand of CAMNDE010000103.1, from coordinate 7,944 downwards.
ATCAGCACATCATAGCGGTTGGCGTTGATGAAGGCCTCCACCATGTGATTGCGGTGATGCATGTACAGCTCGCTGTAATAATTGGTGACCACCGCGTCCGTGTCAAAGAAGCAGACCTTGTTGGCAGTACGCAGGGCACGGTAGTCCTGTTCCGCCTGCAGATAGGCCATGCGGTTGAAGTCCTCATCCGTATAGATGGTCTCATCCCCGCCGAGGAACTGATTCGCGTAATACCGGCCCACTTCCTCGGACCAGGACGTGTTGTAGAGCTTTGCCAGGCACTTGGTCAGCGTGGTCTTTCCGCAGGATTCCGTGCCCGCGATCAGCACCTTCTTGGCAAAGAAGGGACGCGCCGGACCGAGAATATAATGCCACTGGTTCAGGATATCCGTACGGATCTCCGTGGCGGAAATCGGATACCGGCTTCTGGCGGGATCGAACAGCTCAATGGCGGCCTCCGGGAAATAGCTGCGCAGCGGCTGGTCATACTCTTCATCGCCCACAAAGAAGGCGTCAATGCCCTCGGGCACCACTTCGCGCATGCGATTTGCCCACGCAATCCAGCCGTACGGATACTCCGGGATATCGGTTTCGTCCAGAACCCGCACTTCTATATGCGACATATCCTGAACCTGCTGGGCAAGCCACTGCTTGCGCAGCTGATAGGTAATGACGGGCAGGCCCGCCTCACGGCAGATCTTTTCCGTCTGAATACGGTTGTCGGAAATGATAACCACCAGTTTTTCGCACTGAGTGGACGCGCGGATGATCTGATAGAGATGTCCGCGGTGCGGGGGGCAGAAACGTCCGAAATATACGCCAGTCTGATACATGCCTGTGCTCCCGTCCTTTCAGGTTTACCACTGAACCGCAAAGGGTTCCGAATACGTCTGATACATCTGTCCATTGATATAGCCGCGGACCCGGAAGCGGTACGTGCCTTCCGCAGCCGGACTCCCGTCGGCAAAGCAGCCGTTCCAGGAAAGCGTGCTGGCCGTTTCCGGGGTCTGCTGCGGCCTCGAGATGCGCCGTGAGCAGATTCGGCCCTGCACATTTCCGTCCAGGTCCTCCAGGACCACGTCATACTCCATGGGGGATTCGTGAAAGATCACCATGCCGATTTCCTGGCCTTCGCCAAGGCGGACATCCGCGTCCACCCGCAGGCGCATATGCGGGTCTCCCTGCGCGGGCGGCACACAGATCACCTTGGACGCCGCAATGCTGAGCTGGTTTTCCCGGCTCACCACCATCTGAAACAGTACATATCCGCCCTCCGGACTGTCGGACGACAGCTGTATGCTGCGTTCCTTGAAGCCGGGCATCAGATAGCCCGCGGCATCGCCGAAGGCGCCGTACATTTCACTGGTGTCATACATGATCCGGGCATTGGCAAAGTCCCAGTGTCCGCCCTGCTGCTCCACAATCTGGTACGCCAGGCGGATGGTCTGGTACACGGTGAAGGAAAAGGAAATCTCCGGATGATCACCGGACAGAAGGCTTTCCTCAAACGCGATATTGCCCACGGGCACGGTGAGGTCCTTTCCGGGATCCGGTACATAGGTGAAAACCGGTTCGTCATCCTCTTCCGGATAGGTATAGACCGTGGACGCCCCGTGCATCTCCAGCATATACTGCTTGATCTCCGACAGGGTCACGCTGCCGTCACGGTTCCGGTCCGCCGCATGCCCGGTACTTTCCGAAAGCCCCAGGGCCATGGCGCTGGAAAAATATCCGCCTCCGGAAATCCGGACATCGCCCGCGTTCTGTCCGGACCAGAACCAGCTGTCCTCACAGGCGCCGGAAGAGCAGATGATCCTGTAGTCACCGCCCTCAAACAGATGACGGAACGAGGTGAGCTCGCCCTTCCCGATCATGGCCCCCGAATGGCAGGCGTCCACGATCAGGATTTTTCTGCCCGGCACCGTTTCCAGGCAGTCAAACAGCTGCCGCGCCGTGATGCCGCCCTCTTCCCGGCCGTCGGAAAGAAGCAGCGTCATGCTTACGTTCGGCTCCGCTTCCTCCCAAAGTCCATGGGTGCTGATATAGAAATAGGAAGTATCGCCTTCCTGGGCATCCTGAAAGGCTTCCAGGATCAGGCTTTTCAGTGCATCAGAGCCCGGGATTCCGTCCGGTGCGGATATTACCCTGGCCGGCTGCACGCTTCCCGCGCTCAGAACCGCCTCCATCTGTTCCACATTGTTCCGGGATGATGGTGCTGTGTCCTCCTGAGTCAGAAAATGATCACATCCCACCAGCAGCATTCTGCTGATTCCCTCGCCGCAGGCTCCGGCGGGCATAAGAAACATCCACAGACACAGCAGCCCCGTAAACAGGATCGGCCGCCATGGTTTCATAGCCCACCTCCATTCTCATCCTTTTCAGGCTTTTGTGATTTCCCTCCGTACAGCGTTCAGCGCGTGCTTCATGGTGAGTGTGCGGATGCGCGCCCGATTGCCTGTCAGATGCAGCGGGAGCACATAGGTATGCTCCGCGGTGCTGATCCCCACAAACACGGTACCCACCGGAATTTCCTCCGTTCCGCCGCCGGGGCCGGCAAGGCCCGTGCAGCTCACGGCAATATCCGTACCCAGGTGCTTTCTCGCGCCTTCCGCCATGGCATAGGCCACCGGCTCGCTGACCACGTTGTACTGTTCAATCACGTCGGCAGGCACGTCCAGCAGCATGGTCTTGGCCACACTCTGATACGTGACAAACCCGCCCTTGACCACTTCCGAAGCCCCGGGCACCTCCACCAGCGTCGCGCTGATCAGACCGCCGGTCAGGCTTTCCGCCGTGGCAATCGTCCAGCCCTTCTGCTTCAGGGCTTCCACGCAGGCCACCGCCAGGCTGCCCTGGTCGTCGTCCCTTACCTCGTAGATCACATCGCCCAGCCGTCTTCTGACTTCCGCGATCAGCGGCTCAAGAATCTTTTCCGCTTCCTTTTCCGTCTTCGCGCTGGCCGTTGCCCTGAGCTGAACCTCGCCCAGAGAGCAGTACGGGCTCAGGGTCGGATTGGACTTGTTCTCCAGATCCTGAAGACGCATGTCCACTTCCGCTTCGCCCATTCCGAAAATCCGGATATACCGGCTCTTCAGCACATGCTCCGACTTTTCCATGAGGTACGGGGCAATCCTGTCACGGAACATGGGCTCCAGCTCTTCCGGCGGCCCGGGCAGGTGAATAATGACATGCTCTTCATCCACGGGCACAATGGCGCCTGGAGCGGTACCGTTGTCATTGAGCACCAGAATGGTGCCTTCGGCAAACATGGCCTGGCTGACATTGTTCTGCGTCATGGTTTTGCGCAGCGCCCTGAAGCGTTCGCGGATCATTTCATCCGCTTCCGGATAAAACACCATGTTGCGTTCAATCACCTTCGCGGCCACCCGCTTGGTGATATCGTCCACCGTCGGCCCGAGACCGCCGCTGGTGATAATGATATTGGCCCGGGACAGTGCCAGGCGGTATGCATCCGCCAGACGGTCCGCGTTGTCACCCACTACCTGCTGCTGATGTGTGTCAATGCCCAGCCGGTTCAGTTCCCTGGAGAGAAACTGGGCATTCGTGTTCAGAACCTGACCCATCAGCAGTTCCGTTCCCACACAGATAATTTCTGCCAGCATACATTACGTCCTTTCCGGTTAATCCTGCGAAGCATATCACACTTGTGTGAACATTCTATGAAAATCATTTCGATTTTCTGTTCTTTTGGAAAACAAAAAGGCAGAGGAAATCCTCTGCCGAATCGGCTGCTTAATTCTGATGTCTCCACTGACGGGAACGGTCGCCTGCGTTGAGAATCTTCTTGCGCATTCTCAGGGTCTTGGGCGTGATTTCCAGGAGCTCGTCGTCATCGATAAACTCCAGGCATTCCTCCAGGGACAGGGGATGCACGGAAACAAGGCGCAGCGCATCTTCCGAAGCGGAAGCGTTGCGCATGTTGGTCACGTGCTTCTGCTTGCAGACATTGACCACCAGGTCGCCGGGACGCGCGTTCTGGCCCACGATCATGCCCTCGTACACTTCAATGCCGGCCCCGATGAACAGTGTTCCGCGCTCCTGGGCATAGAACAGACCGTAGGAATTGCTGGTTCCGGTCTCATGCGCCACCAGAGCGCCGGCGCTTCTGTGGGGAATATCGCCGCGCACAGGCTCATAGCGCTCAAACACGGAAGACATGATGCCCTCACCGCGGGTATCCGTCATGAACTCACTGCGATAGCCGAACAGGCCTCTGGAGGGCACCAGGAACTCCAGACGCACACGGTCATACCCGGACATATGCTCCAGCACACCGCGCCGGCGTCCGATCTTTTCGATGACCGCACCGGCGGTCGCCTGGGGGGTATCCACCACCAGGCGCTCGATGGGCTCACACTTGACGCCGTCAATCTCGCGATAAATGACCTGGGGCTTGCTCACGGCGAACTCATAGCCCTGTCTGCGCATGTTCTCAATGAGAATGGACAGATGCAGCTCGCCGCGGCCGCAGACTTCAAACGCGTCCGTGCTGTCGGTCTCGTTTACGCGCAGGGAAACGTCCGTCTGCAGCTCGCGCATCAGGCGGGCTCTGAGATGACGGCTGGTGACATACTCGCCTTCGCGTCCGGCAAAGGGACTGTCATTGACCTGGAAGGTCATGGTCACCGTGGGCTCGCTGATCTTGACGAAGGGAAGGCCTTCCACGCACTGGGGATCACAGACGGTATCGCCGATGGAGATGTCATCATCGCCGCACAGTGCAACGATATCGCCCATGCTCACTTCCTTGGCATTGGTGCGCTTGAGCCCGTCATACTGGAACAGGCCGGCCAGACGCCAGGGCTGGCTTGTGGCACCGGTCTCCACATTGGTATGCACCACCATCATGCCTTCAGAGAACTTGCCGCGGGTAATGCGGCCCACGCCGATACGGCCCACATACTCACTGTAATCGATGGTGGAAATCAGCACCTGCGCAGGGCCGTCCGGATCGCCTTCCGGCGCCGGAATGTAATGCAGGATGGCATCAAACAGCGGCTTCAGGTCCGTGCCGGGCGTATTCATGTCCAGTGTGGCCGTGCCCCTGCGGGCGGAAACGTAGAGAATCGGATTGTCCAGGGTATTCTCGTCCGCCTCCAGGTCGATGAGCAGGTCAAGGATTTCGCTGACCACTTCATCGCAGCGGGCATCCGGACGGTCGATCTTGTTGATGACAATCAGGACCTTCAGCTTCAGCTCCAGTGCCTTTTTCAGCACGAAACGGGTCTGGGGCATGGGACCTTCGAAACTGTCCACCAGCAGAAGAACGCCATCCACCATTTTCAGAACACGCTCCACCTCGCCGCCGAAATCGGCATGGCCGGGCGTATCAACAATATTGATCTTATGGCCCATATAATGAACCGCGGTATTCTTGCTGAGAATGGTAATGCCGCGTTCTCTTTCAATATCGTTGGAGTCCATGACACGGTCCACGGTCTGCTGATTCTCACGGTACACGCCGCCCTGCTTCAGCATCTGGTCCACCAATGTGGTCTTGCCATGGTCAACATGGGCTATAATGGCAATATTGCGGATATCTTCACGGATCATAATTTTCCTTCTTTCACCACTTGTCGTCTCAATACCGGCTGGCTGTATCAGTCAGTTCCAGTCCCTCATTGTTTTCACATGCCAGTCGGATGCTCCATTCGTTCTCGAACAGGAGCACATCACGGTCCCGGCTGTCCTTCGCTCTTCCGGAAGAGGAGGTCAGCTTGAGTTCTTCCACAGGCCTGGGCGTTTTCACAACCCACCGGACATAATGGAAGTCCTGGGGCTCCATGACAATCTCTGTCTGGTATTCCGTCAGCAGCCGGTGTTCCAGCACTTCAAACTGAAGCACACCCACCACGCCCACAAGAAATTCTTCCTTGCCGGTTTCCGTGCGCGTAAACGTCTGAATGGCACCCTCTTCTGCCAACTGGATAATGCCCTTCAGGAACTGCTTTCTCTTCATGCTGTCCTTGGGCCGGATCCTGTTGAAATGCTCAGACGCGAATACGGGGATATCCTCATAATGCAGTTTCGGTCCGGAGGACAGGGTATCGCCCAGCTGATAAATGCCGGGATCGAACAGTCCGATGATATCGCCGGCCCAGGCTTCTGTGACCGCTTCATGTTCATCTGCCATGAACTGCTGCGGCTGCTTGAGCACGATGTTTTTCCCGGAACTGCTGTGCCAGACTTCCTTGCCCTTTTCATAGGCGCCGCTCACAATGCGCATAAAGGCAAGCCTGTCGCGATGGGCAGGATTCATGTTGGCCTGGATTTTAAAGATGAAACCGGAGAAGAAGGGTTCTTCCGGGGTAATCAGGCCCACATCGCTCTGCCGAGCCAGGGGAGGCGTGGTGTAATCCAGGAATCTTTCCAGGAACGGTTCCACACCAAAGTTGGTGATGGCAGACCCAAAGAACATGGGCGTCAGCTCACCCTTGCGCACAGCTTCAAGATTGAATTCATCGCCTGCCACATCCAGCAGCTCGATCTCATCCTTCAGACGGTCAATATAACTGCTGTTCAGATGCTTGGACAGCTCCGGATCATCCAGGGAGATATCCGTTTTTTCCACCATGGTCGCACCGTGATCCCCGCCGGTATACAGTTCCACCATGCGGGTATCCCTGTGATACACGCCCTGGAAATCACCGTCCACACCGATGGGCCAGTTGATCGGAACAGAACGGATGCCGAGCACCTGTTCAATCTCCTCCATCAGGGAAAAAGGATCCTTGGCAGCACGGTCCATCTTATTGACAAAGGTGAAGATCGGAATATTCCGCATTCTGCAGACCTTGAAGAGCTTGATGGTCTGAGCTTCCACGCCTTTGGCCGCGTCAATGAGCATGACCGCGGAGTCCGCTGCAACCAATACCCGGTAGGTATCCTCCGAGAAGTCCTGGTGACCAGGTGTATCCAGAATATTGATCCGGAATCCATCAAAGTCAAACTGCATGGCAGAGGACGTCACGGAAATGCCTCTCTGCTTTTCGATATCCATCCAGTCGGAGGTCGCATGCTTGTCACTTCTGCGGGCTTTGACGGATCCGGCGGAACGGATGGCGCCTCCGTAGAGCAGAAGTTTTTCCGTCAGTGTAGTCTTTCCGGCATCAGGGTGAGAAATGATGGCAAACGTTCTGCGTTTTTCCACCTGTTCATGCAGCATATCCCGGTATGCCTGGGTATCAGTCGCTGGAATCATGGAAATCCTCCGATTCATAGATTACAAGCAATGATTATAAACATTGCGCTTTTTCCTTGTCAATACAAAAACATAATGACAACAGGCTCTTTGCGCAAAAAAAGAAGCCGTTCAGGCTTCTTGTATGTGGAATCCGGCAGCGACCTATCCTCCCGGGCCGTCTCCAGCCAAGTACTTTCGGCACTGAAGGGCTTAACTTCTGTGTTCGGGATGGGAACAGGTGGGACCCCTTCGTTATGACCACCGGAAATCGTATGTGATTTTCAGGACTTTTCGCCTCTGCACTTTCCGCTTCACGGCTTCCGTCCTCCTGCACCCTGACAACTGCACATCGAGTGATTTCTTTCTGCCTTTACCAATTGATCTCTTCTGAGAATTGCTTCTCTGTCAAGCGCCTGAAATCAAGCCCTCGACCGATTAGTATCATCAAGCTCCACACATTACTGCGCTTTCACCGATGACCTATCTACCTGGTCGTCTGCCAGGGGTCTTACTCCTTTCGGATGGGAGTCTTCTTCTTGAGGTGGGCTTCACGCTTAGATGCCTTCAGCGTTTATCCCATCCGCACTTCGCTTCCCTGCTGTGCCGTTGGCACGACAACAGTTGCACCAGTGGTGCGTCCATTCCGGTCCTCTCGTACTAGGAACAGCTCCTCTCATGACTCCTGCGCCCACGATGGATAGGGACCGAACTGTCTCACGACGTTCTGAACCCAGCTCGCG
>CAMNDE010000102.1:0-9356 GCA_946534895.1 uncultured Clostridia bacterium | reverse complement strand
GCCCATCCACTCGCTGTCGCGCTTGGCCAGGTAATCGTTGACCGTCACGATATGGACACCCTTGCCGCTCAGTGCGTTCAGGTAGGCGGGAAGAGTAGCGACCAGCGTTTTTCCTTCGCCGGTCTTCATTTCAGCAATGTTGCCCTGGTGCAGCACCACACCGCCGAGCACCTGGACATGATACGGACGCATGCCCAGCACGCGGGCATCCGCCTCACGGACGGTTGCAAACGCTTCCGGAAGAATGTCGTCCTCGGTTTCGCCGTTGGCCAGACGCTGTCTGAACTCAGCCGTTTTGGCCTTGAGCTGTTCATCTGTCAGTTTCTTGTATGCTTCTTCCAGGTCGTCCACTTTTTTGACGATTTTCTCCAGCTTTTTCAGCTCGGAGGCATTGCTTCCGCCCAGAAGGTTCTTCACAAATTCAAGCATGTTTTCTCCTTTATGGGTTCCTATAGACTTCCGCTGTGCACAGTTCCAAATGTGCATCGGACTGCAGATAAGCACAGGAACACATGGTAAGTATACCGTCCAATGCCTGTTCTTGCAAGCCCAAACGGGCTCAAAACACGCGCCCGCAATGTCTTGTGCTCGATGCATGGACCCGCTTGTCTTCCAATGGACAGGCTGTTCATGAAAAGAAGACACAAATCAGGGGCCCGTCTCACCGGACAGACCCCTGAATCATTGCGATATGGATATGGGTGCCAAAGATCATTTATTTCCCGCATGCAGCCGGGCCCGTTTCTTCCCGGTTCACGCGAACCGGAAACATGGCTTCAAACCACGAAGGGAGGATTTCCTTCAGCAGCTTTTCCGCCTCCTGATGCTGCCGGATCCATCCCGGCACACACAGGACAGCCATGCCCTTTTCGCGGCAGTACGCTCTCTCCAGAGAATGATGACGGATCAGCTCGTCCGCCTCGCAGCCGTCCTGTGAAACGAGAATGCATGCTTCAAACGGCGTCTTTTCTCCCTTCTCATAGTCCGGCAGCAGCGCAATCAGTGTCCACTCCCGATTCAGCACCTGCTCATATTTCGTCAAACGCCACAGGCTCATTTCAGGATTCCCTCCTTCTGCATGGCTTCAAGCGCGATCTCAAGTGCTTTTCGGGCTGCCTCATAGCCATGAGCACCCTCCGTCTCATAGTACGCATGGGCAATTCCCAGATCCTTCAGGTACTGGTGATATGCCCTGGAATACTCAACCGCATAATCTTCCTTTCCGCAGGACAGGAAGAACCGCGGAAGATCTTTTCCGCTCTCAGCAGCCTTCTTTGCCAGGTACAGGATATCGTTCTCGCTGCCGTAGATTTCATCAATCGGTCCCAGTGCGTCTTCCACGCCGCGCAGATCAGGTCCGTTTTCCATTCCCTGCCATACTTTGTACATGGCCACCGGATCCCTCGCTCCGGAAAGCCCCATGCATACACTGTATTTCTCCGGGCATCTCAGCGCCGCTTTCACTGCGCCCTGTCCGCCCATGGAAAAGCCGGCAATAAAAGTATCTTCACGTCTGGAAGACACCGGCAGCCTGTGCGCCAGAAATTCCGGAAGCTCCTGTGTCAGATAGGTGAAGAACTTCTGTCCGTGCCGCATGTCTGCATAGCTCGAGCTTCTCGCATCCAGCGAAACCGCCAGGAGGCCGTACCTTTCACAGAGGCTTTCCACATCGGACTCCCGGAACCAGAGAGTCGAGTCATCTGTTCCGCCGTGCAGCAGGTACAGAACCGGCATCGGCTTTTTCGCACTTTCGCTCCATGCCGCTGTGAGCGTTGTATGCTGCATCAGCACGCTGGAAAAATAATAGACTCTCAGAAAAGCCACCTGTTCCTCACTCCTCCGTCCCGATGAGATTCATCTCCAGGCAGGAGGCCTGCTCCGCGCCGGTATACAGGGTATGCCGTGATGTGCGCATATGCACGCCATGCGCCGTGGATTCTCCGGTGTTCATGTTCCGGTCATAGTCCGGATACAGCTGTCCCATGACCTGCAGGCCGATCCGATGCCCCGCAGCAAACGTATTGGCTGCATTGCCTGCATCGAAACAGTATTCATGCACCTCACCGGGTGCAATCATTTCTGGGTCAAACAGACGCCGCTCATGCCGCGCACGGATCAGCCCGGCCAGAAGCTCTGTCCTGCGTCCGTCGGGCGCAATGTCAAACAGCCTGCACGCATAGTCTGTATCCGGTGTATCCGCCGATGCATACAGATGCATTTTCATCGTGCCTGCCAGGGTCCGTTCTTTTTCAAGGGGAGATGTCACAAACAGTGCCGCATCCTTCCGCTCTCCCAGATCCTGCCAGTCAGCCGTCATACGGCGGCCGGCCCGGTCGGTGATGGCGGAAGGCATCGGATCTGACGGGTCCACTGTATAGGATACCTGTCCGCCCTGTCTCTCGCTATGCTCTGACAGTGTCCCATCTGCATGCAGATACAGCTTCCAGGTTTTTCCCTCCGGCGGCCAGTCCTCCGCCGTGCGCCAGAGATTGCTTCCTCTCACAAAGTAGCGCACCCGCGGCTCTTCCTCTTCTTCCTTTCCTTTCAGCCAGAGGTCAAACCATCTGTGCATGGATTCAAAAACGCCTGCATTTCTGCCCGAGGCCGCCGGTGTGTAATCTGTGCCCTCCACTGTATCCGGCATGTCCCCGCCATGGGGCCAGATCCCAATAATCAGCCTGGCATGCTCTCTTGTAAGAGGATCCCTGCTCCTGCGCGCAGCAAGATAGCTGTCGATTGTCCATTCTCTGGCTCCATCCAGCCAGCCTGTACCGAACAGCGCAGGCACCCGGACCTGATCAAAGTCAATGGGCATATGCATCTTTTTCCAGTATTCCGGGTCTTCCGCTCCATCCATCACATCCAGATAATCCTTCAGAATCGGAACCTCCGGGATCTGCGCCGCCTCGCATTCTGCCGGCGGCTTCTGCGCAATCATCTCTTCCAGCCTGGAAAAGTTCTCCCGCATCTGTAAGAGCACATCTTCGCGTCTGGATGCATCCGGAATATAGTTGTCAGGGTGCGCCAGCGTCTGCGCATAGGCCCAGAAGAGGTGCTGCATATGACGCACGTGTCCTTTCCGGATTCCGAAGGGCTGCTGTGAAGGACACATGAAGGGACAGACTGCCTTCAGATGCGGAGGTCTGCGGGAGGCCGCCGCGTTCTGAACAAAGCCCGGGTACGACAGCCCAAACATGCCCACACTTCCGTCACAGAACGGCTGCTGCGCAAGCCATTCCACGGCATCATACCCGTCGTCAAATTCATTCTGTCCGTTCAGTCCGAGTGTCCCTTCACTTTCTCCTGTCCCCCGAAGGTCCTGGGTGACCACGGCATATCCATCCGCGACCAGTTCCGGGAAGCGGCTGTAGAGAGGATCTGTTTCCAGACTGTTCCTCCCGTACGGTGTCCGGTAGAGGACAGCCGGCCATTTTCCTTCTTCCGAGGGCAGATAAACATCCGTAGCCAGACGGCATCCGTCCCGCATGACGCATGCTGTACCTGTTTTTTTAATCACATCTGCCTTCCTTTCCGCCTGCGAGAGGCCCATCCGAAGATTCCTGCACCCAGCATCAGAGGCAGGGTAAACAGCAGAAATGCCAGTCCATAGTCTCCGGTCATGTCCACAATTCTGCCGCCAATGGCGGGAGATGTCCCCTGACCGATATCAGACCCGATGTAATACGTGCTCGATGCACTCCCGCGTCTTTCAGGCGGAACAGCCCGGACACAGGCCGCCTGAATGGCCGGGCGTGCCAGACCGACGCCTGTTGTCTTGATGACAGAAGCTGCCGCAAACATCCACGGGGAGGATGCGCGCCACAGAATCAGAAAACCGAGGATCATCAGTCCAAGCCCGGGGTACAGCGAAAAAGCTACGCCGCGGCGGTCCGCCAGTCTTCCGAAGAGGACGCGCGTCACGCACAGCACGATCGCGGAGATGGTGAAGTACCATCCAATGTTCGCAATCCCCTGCTGTGCTCCGTAAAGCGCAATCATGCTGTTTTCCAGTCCGTTGGCCATGGCGATGGCCACATCGACAGCAGCAAATGCAAGGCATTCGACTGCAATGATGTCCTTCCAGTGAATCTTCCGGTTTTTCGGCGCTCTCTGTGCTCCGCTGAATGGACGGAGTATGCATGCTGCTCCTGCACCAAGCAGAGCCAGGACGCCCGAGGCGATGAAATTCATCCGGTATCCGCCCATGTTGATCAATGCCAGGCCGATTGAGGGACCCGCTGCGACACCGATCGACTGGACCACGCCGTAATAGCTGAGGCCTTCGGTCACGCGCTTTTCAGGCACCAGTTCCGGGATCACCGCCATGTTCACTGTGCTGGAAAAGGCAAAGAACATGCCGTGCAGAAAACGTACGGCCAGCAGCACACCATACACATCCGTCAGGCCATACAGCATCGTACACAGTGCCATTCCGCCGGTGGCACCGATCAGAAGAAGCTTCCTGTTCAGCCGGTCATTGATGATGCCTGTAAAAGGCCGCGCAACCATGGAGGCAATGGAAAAGGCTCCGGTAATGGCACCGGCAACCGCTATGCTCAGCCCAATGCTTCCCAGATACTTTGCCATAATCGTGGAGACCATGGAATAACTGACGGACACCACAAAATTGATCAATGTCAGCAGAACATACTGTCCGTTCAGCAGTCTGACTGGATTCTGATTTTCGTTCATATCTGCTTATCCCTTGATCGAACCGATCATAACTCCTTTCACAAAATGCCGCTGGGCAAAGGGATAGATACACAGAATCGGCAGCGTGGCCACAACCGTGATGGCATATTTGACCAGCGTCTGCAGGGATTCTGCCGAGGCCTTCACCCCGGATTCGAGGCTTTTCTGGGAGTTGTTGATCAGAACCTCGCGCAGGAAAAGCTGAATCGGCCACTTGCTTCTATCCATCAGATAAATGGCAGAAGTGAACCACGAGTTCCAGATGCCGACCGCGACAAACAGCGTGATGACAGCCAGACTGGCCTTGCTCAGCGGGAGAATGATTCTGACCATGATCTGCAGGTCGTTCGCGCCGTCGAGCCGCGCAGACTCCTCCAGTGCATCCGGAAGCCCCATGAACGATGTCCTCAGAATGACCATGTTAAAGGTGCTGAAAGCAGTGCACAGCAGGATTGAGAGCCGCGTATTGATGAGTCCCAGCTTGACAAAGACAAGATACGTCGGAATCAGGCCCCCGCTGAAGAGCATCGTAAACACCATAAACATCATGACAGCGCCTGCAGGCAGAAACCGTTTTCTGGAGAGCACATAGGCACAGGGAACTGTCAGAAGCAGGTTCAGCGCCACCCCGAACACCACATAGAACAGCGTGTTCAGATACCCGGTCAGAATGTTCCTGTAGCCGAAAACCGCCTCATACCCCGCAAAGGAGAATGGTGCAATCGGAATCAGATGGAACCCGCCGGTGCGTGCCAGCACACTGGGATTGGAAATGGAGCAGCAGAAAACATGCCACATGGGTGCAAGGCAGCAGAAGCCCACCAGTCCGAGCACCACCGCATTCACAACCAGAAAGATCCTTCGGGGCAGGCTTTCCCGGATTTTTGTTCCGTATTTCATCCTTACTCCCTCCTCAGAACATGCTGCTGTCTGTATAGGTCCGACTCAGTTTGTTTGCCGTCAGCACCAGCGCCAGACTGACCACCGAGTTGAAGAGGCCCACAGCGGTGCTGTAGCCGATCTTCTGCTTGACAATCCCCACACGGTATACATAGGTGCTGATGACATCCGCCGTCTCATAGGTTGACGGCGAGTACAGAAGCAGGACCTTTTCGAAGTTCACATTCATGATGGCTCCGCAGCGGAGGATCAGCATGATAATAATCGTAGAGGCAATACCCGGCAGAGTCACATGCCAGGTCTGCTGGATATGATTGGCTCCGTCAATCTTCGCCGCATCATACAGTTCCTGATCGATTCCGGAAAGCGCCGCAAGAAACACAATGCTGTTGAACCCAATGGTCTGCCAGACCTGGGAAATCGTAAAAATGGATCGGAAATACTGAGGAAGGGAGATATAGCTCCTGGGGGTTCCTCCAAAAACTTTCACAATGCTCGCAATCACGCCTGTAGAGTTGGTGAACTCCTTGATCAGTCCCGCGACCACAACCATGGAAATAAAGTGCGGAATGTAACTGACGGTCTGGACCAGCTTTTTGTATCCCGCATGCTGCACCTCATTGAGCATCAGGGCCAGTACGATCGGCGCAGGGAAACAGATCAGAAGATCCAGAAGGCTCAGGATCAGCGTGTTGGTCAGCGTTCGCGCGAAATAGATTCCGGAGAAGAAATCCTGAAAATTCTTCAGTCCGACCCATTTGCTTCCGAAGATTCCGCGGGTGAGTGAATAATCCTGGAACGCCATCGCAAGGCCTGCCATCGGCAGATAATTAAAAATCAGCACATACACCACTGAGGGCAGCAGCATCCAGTACAGCAGTCTGTTCTGCCGGTAATTCAGAATCAGCCGTCCTCCGTGTTTTCTTTTTTTCGCGGGTGAGATGGATGTCATCCTGTTTCCGCCTCCCGTTTTCCTGCGTCTGCAGCCAGAGCCTGCCGGCGCAGCTGTTTCTGTTTTTCGCTGTCTTTATCATATGCAACAAAAAAGAAGCCGTAAACGGCTTCTTTTTGATGATTGCATGTGCTGATTTTTGTCCGCGGCATCCCACGGCGGATTCTGCCCGACGGACATGGGCATTTTTTAACCTGACACGTTCCATTTTTGCCTATTCTTCCATTTCACCGGCCGAACCTGTTTTTCCGCTCCTGTACTGTCCCGGCGTCACGCCTTCGTACCGCTTGAAAATGCGGATCAGCGTCTGACTGCTGCTGTATCCCACCCGGCGGGCTGTTTCAGAAAGCGTAATGCCCTCCTCCTGGGTCAGAATCTCCTTGGCCTTTTCAATCCGGTAATGATTGATGTAATTCAGCACGCCGATTCCCCGGCTGTTCTTGAATTCTCTGGAAAGATAGGGCAGGGACAGTTCAAAATGATCGGCCAGCATCTGTACGCTCAGATTCTCATCCGCATAATTCGCATGAATAAAGCGGGTGACAGCATCGAGCCTGGCTCCGAGCTGATCCTGCGTCTCCTCATGTTGCATGCGCAGCTGCTGCAGGATCCGGCTCATGACATCTTCGAGCTCCTGCATGGTCCGTGCATGCAGCAGCAGTTCCATCGGATCATTCAGATCATCCGGGTTCGTCCCCATTTCCGGCTCGACCTCATGGAGGACGTTCACCATCATATTGATCACGCCGTACATCCTTGTCTGCATCACACGCAGTGAAAGGCCTTCCTGTCCGGTATAGTAGGAAAGGATTTCATGCAGCAGGCTCTCGCTGGCATCATAGTCTCCTGCCAGCATCAGCGATACAAAACGGCGTTCTGCATCCACGATATCATAGTCCTGCCAGGAAATCCCGCTGGAAACCATGGTTTCATCGAAGAGCACAATCTGACGGCCTGTTTTCGACACAAAGTTTGCATACTCACGTGCGGTCACAGCCTCTTTACAGGACTGCGCAATCCCTTCCAGGCCTTCATGGGTGTCACCCAGATAGCCGGACAGGGCAGGGAAGGCCGTGTCCTTTGAAAGCACATTTTTCATCAGTTTCTGTGCATAGAGCTGTGCATCGTATCGGCTCACATTCCCCGCAAATCCGAGAACCGCAGCATATCCGTCCTTGTAAGGACGCACAATGGCCTTGCATGAGCCGCCTGCCTCCGCAGCAAGCTGATCATTCAGGCTGCGCAGGAAAAGCTCTTCATCCGCAGTCTCCGCATCCTCCCTCTCCGGTTCCAGAAGCGCAGTAATAAAGAGGTCCCCGTCAAAGCTGGCATCGGCCAGCCGGACCGGATCATTGCCTGTTCTTGACCATTTGCCGTTCAGGAGTGCTTCAAAATTCTGCTGATCTTCAATCATTCCAAGACGCGCCATCTCGGCCTGCATCTCGCCGACACGCCGTGAGATGGCAGAAAAGTCATTCTCTGCTTCATCTGCCTCGACTGCGCGGCTCAGTTCCCGAACCGGCTGATAATTCCGGCGTGCAAACAGAAATGCCACCGTACTGCCCAGAAGCAGCACTGCAAGGCAGAATCCCAGAAACAGCCTGCGGCTGCTGTTTGCATCGGCCATCAGACGCGACTGAGGAATCAACAGTGCATACCCGATCTCATCCGCAATTTCACTTTTCTGATAAACCGTGACACTGTCTTTTCCGGGGGTGATCCTGCTTTCGGATGTGATCCAGTCCGCGCTCTGTCCTGTGATCGCAGCCTCCGGAAGAAGCAGCACAGCCTCTCCCTGCCAGTTCTCACCTGCCATATGGAAAAAATCCTTCAGTTTTGAAGTGTCCAGCACCATAATCAGCGTCAGCCGCGGCGAATCATACCGGATACCAGATGAAAAGCTCTTCACCAGCAGCAGTTTTTCTCCTCCGCTGACCCTGTAAAAATCCAGCGTATGACGGCTGCTGACCAGCGATTCAAAGACTGTCTCCTCCAGGCCGAACACCTGTGTCACAATCCTGCTGTACTGATTGTCCCGGGTATAAATATGATGGGCATCCACAATGCTTTTCAGGTTGTCGCAGTACACATAGCAGCCGCTGACCATGTCATTCTGTGCGCTGAAATTCGTCAGAAAAGAAGCCCGCTGATGAACTTCATAGTATTTCCTGGCATCAAAAGGCAGTTCAATAAAACGCAGTTTGATCATATCCGAGGCTGTACAGATGGTGTTTGCCTGAGTGATCACCCCGGTCAGCCTTTCATCGGTGATACCCGCCAGCAGCTCCAGTGAATGGCTGCCGTCTTCCATCGCCCGTTCGTGCAGCCTTCCGGAGGTATGCTCCTGCAGAATGCCGCTGAAAGCAAGCGGGATGAGCAGCACAATAAGATAACAGATGATCCAGATTCGAAAGGTCCTGGATTTCCATAGATTGTGTTTCATTTATATCGTCCTGTAATTCCGGCATCAGCTGAGTGCCGTATTTGCTATTTCATTTTAGCCGCGCCACATTCCCTTGTCAACCGGACTCCTTTTTCTCAGCCGGGCCGTTTGTGCAGATGTTCATTTTTTACGGGTGTCAGTGTCCGTTTTTAACCCATCCGGAATGCCGTGTAAAAATAGAGCATGGCAATCCAAAAACCTGTGTATTGACGCTGTCCCGGGCCGTTTTATACTGAACCCAGCAGGAGAGCCTTTCTGACAGAGGCTCCCGTCTGATCGTGAAACTGAATATATCAAAGGGAGTGATCCAGAACCATGAATACACTCATGCAGATTAACTTTCGTTCGGAAGTCCTGCTGCTGCATGAC
>CAMNDE010000101.1:0-9600 GCA_946534895.1 uncultured Clostridia bacterium | reverse complement strand
AGGCACTTTTTCTACCCCGTATATTTCGTGTGCCTTTCAACCGCACAGCTCGAAAAAACTGGAAAACCGAACAGGAACAAAGGGCTGCATGCAGACGCGGAACACCGTCTCTGCATGCAGCCTTTTTTGTGAAAATGCGGGGGAAGTGCACTGTTGCAGTTGACTTATCCGTGACTTTCTGATAGAACCTGTTTCAGGAGAACCTGTTTTCGGGTCCGGGAACGCCGGCTGCGGCTTTCCCGCAGAAAAAAATCAAACTGTGGCATGCCCCGGGTCCATGGAACGGATGGACCTGTTTTGCAAATTGTTTGCCGACAGGGTCCGGGGAAGGATGGGAACGCATGCTGCTTACGCCATGCCTGCAGGTGTGCTTCAATGGAACCTGGATGTCCGCTGAGGAAAGCGCGGACAGGCTCAGGCTGGAAATGATTCCGGAATCCGGGGACGGAACGTCTGTGGAGTTCCATGGATCTGTGACCAATGTGTCGGATCAGACGCTTATGCTGAACCGGGTGCGTCTTGCGGAGATCCGGGAACTGCGTGAACTGGGACTTGGCGGGGAGCCCTACCTGGTCTACCGCAGCGGACGGCATAAGAATGACATGCCCGGCGTGTTTGAAACAGGATGCAGAGATGAAAGGCTTTCCGATGTCTCCTCCGTGATGGCGGAGAGCGGGGAAGGCATGGACGGAAACGGAGCCGGGCAGACCGTGATCAGCGACCATCTGACGGTGATCCGCGGAGCGCAGGGGCAGTGCCTGGCACTTGAATTCCTGACCGGCCGGGATCAGCTGCTGGAAAGCCGTGTCATGCTGGATGACGAGCTGCACTTTGAAAGACTGACAGCTGAGGTGATCTTCCAGATCGAGCTTGCCCCTGGGCAGAGCGTGGTGACGGAAAGCCTGCGCATTGCGCTGACGCAGGATATCCGGGCAGAAGTGGATGAGTTCGCCCGCCGCAGGGCGCTTCTGTACGGGAAGCGGAATGGGCGGCATCCCGCGGTGTTCTGCACCTGGTACTATTACGGGCTGAGCGTGACATATGATGATGTCATGCGGAACCTTGACATCATACGTGAGCGGAAGCTGCCCTATGACGTGTTCCAGCTGGATGAGGGCTGGGAGATGACGCTGGGCGAATACGTGCCGAACGCCAAGTTCCCGGTGCCCATGCAGGATGTGGCCGCGCAGATCCGGAATGCAGGCCTTGTGCCGGGCATCTGGTCCAGCCCCTTTGTGGCGCATGAGACGGCTTCCGTATGGAAGCAGCATCCGGAATGGATGCTCCGGGACAGGGAAGGGAAGCCCTGCCTGTTTCCCATGAATGACACGGTATACTGCGTGTTTGATATCACCTGCCCGGCCACCTGGGACTATTTCCGGGAGCTGTACCGGCATTTCACCTTTGACTGGGGATTCACGTATCATAAGCTGGATTTCACCAGAGCGGCCGTGATCTATGAGCATGCGGCGTTTGCGGACCGGGGCATCACCCTGGCCCGGGCCTATTATGAGGCGGTGAAGGCAATCCGTAAGGGCATGGGCGAGGACGCGTTCTTTCTGATGTGCGGCGGGCTGTATGATCCGATCATCGGGCTGGTGGACGCCCAGCGGACCGGGTCGGATGTGCTGTCCATGTGGAGCTCCAATGTGCAGGGCGGCGGCAAGACGGCACCCTACACCATCCGCCAGAGTATGATGCGCTGGTATATGAACGCGTGGTGGGCCAATGATCCGGACGCGCTCATGATCCGCAGGAACCCGGAGATGGAGCGCGGACTGCGCCTGACCTACGGGCTGCTGAATGATGACGAGGTCCAGACCAGTGTCATCAATCAGTTCGCCGGCGGTGGGATCATGTGCCAGACTGAGCCGCTGGACCGGATCGGGGATGACCGGTTGATGGAGATCCGACATATCCTGCCGGTCGTGTCCACCCGGGTGCAGCCCCTGGACTTCATGGCCGGAGAGCGCTTTCCCGGGGACATGGACGTCTTTGTGGAAAAGACGGGCGTGCACTGCCTGTGCATGATCAACTGGTCGGATACAGAGGCGCGTCCGGCAAGGGTGGACCTGAAAGGCCTGGTCATGGAAGACGGCATGTACGCGGTGTGCTGCTTTGCCACCGGCGAGTACCGGATCGGCGTGCGTGCCGGGGAAACCGTGGAGTTTAGCGCCATTCCGCCGCATTCCGCGTATGTGATCAAGGTGGAGAAAATGGACGGGCAGCCGATCATTGTCGCTTCCGACGGGCACTATGCCATGGGCGCGGAGTGCAGTGTGCTGGAGATTTCCGGAAACCGCCTCCGGGTGGGAAGACCGGCTGTGCTCCCGGTCCGGACCCGGTATGAGATTCTGCTGCCGGAAGGTGTCAGGTGCGGGGAAGGAACGACTGTCCGGGTTCTGATTGAGGCGGATGAAGAAGTGAAGGAAGTAGAGGTACAGCATGTTTAAGCCATTTTCGGTTGTCCTGCCCAGACGGTCGGAGACCGTGTTTGATATCCGTGATTTCGGCGCTGTTCCCGGCGGGCGTGTTTCCAATACCGCGGCGTTTGCCGCGGCGGTGGCAGCTGCTACCGAGCGCGGCGGGAAGGTGGTGGTGCCCGGCGGCATCTGGCTGACCGGCCCGGTGCAGCTCAGGTCCGGGGTGGAACTGCATCTATTGGACAATGCGGTCATGCTGTTTTCCAAGAACCGCGAGGAATACCCGCTGATTGTGACCGACTTTGAAGGCATCCGGCGCATCCGCGCCGTATCGCCCATATGGGCCGAGAATGCCGAGGATGTCGCCATTACGGGCCATGGCGTGATGCACGGGAACGGACAGCTCTGGCGGCCGGTGAAGCAGTTCAAGATGACGCAGCGCCAGTGGGATGCGCTGCTGAAGCGGTCAGAGCATGTGCTGGACAGCCGGGAGGGCGGCATCTGGTTTCCGGAAAAGAGCATCATGGACGCGCAGCTTGCGGGTGAGGTGTTTCCGGACAGCTGCGGGACTGAGGCGGAAGCGCTGGAAAAGGCGGCACCGGAGTATGATTTCTACCGGCCTGTGATGGTGAGCCTGCGCCGCTGCAGGCGCGTGCTCCTGGAGGACGTGTGCCTGCAGGATTCCCCGGCCTGGTGTGTGCATCCCTGGTTCTGCGAGGATCTGACGGTGCGCGGCGTGTTCATTCAGAACCCGGCCTGGGCGCAGAACGGGGACGGGATTGATGTGGAATCCTGCAAGAGGGTGCATATCCATCACTGCACATTCCAGACCGGCGATGACGGAATCTGTCTGAAGTCCGGCAAGGACCGGGAAGCCCGGAAGCTTAATGGGCCCTGCGAGGATGTGCTGATCCATGACTGCCATGTGGGTCAGAGCCACGGCGGCTTTGTCATAGGAAGCGAAATGTCCCGGGGCGTGCGCAATGTACTCGTGAAGGACTGCACGTTCATTGATTCCGATGTGGGCGTGCGCTTCAAGAGTGCCATGGGCCGGGGCGGCGTGGTGGAGAACATTGAGCTGGAAGATATCCAGATGGCGCATATCAAGGGAGAAGCGGTGATCCTGACCATGGATTATGTGCTCAACCGTCTCAACTGTGATGATCCGGTGCTTGAGAGTGAGGACCCGGAGGATGTGCCGGAATTCCGGAATATCACTTTCCGGCGGTGTATTTCCTGCGGAGCCGGGAAGCCGGTGAAGGTCCAGCCGCTTTCCGGGCATCCGGAATCCATTCATGACATCGTGTTTGAGGAATGTGATCTGGAAGGCATGCCCGCGAACTGACGGGCGGGATGCCGGAAGGAATCATGCCGAGATAATAAGGGCCCGTATGTGAGAAACGGGCCGGAAAATGGAGTAGAGTCTAATGAACTGTCTTCTGCATATCTGCTGTGCCCCGTGTTCGGTGGCATGCATCGGGAGCCTGAGAGAAGAAGGAATCAGCCTGCAGGGATACTGGTACAATCCGAATATTCATCCGTACACGGAGTACCGGGCAAGAAAAAACTGCCTGGTGGACTATGCCAAATCCATAGAGCTGCCGCTGACGCTGAAGGATGAATACGGGCTGCGCATGTTTGTGCAGCAGGTGGCATCCGATATAGACGGCCGCTGCCGGGTCTGCTATGACCTGCGCATGCAGGAAGCGGCCCGGTTTGCCAGCGAGCAGGGATACGACTGCTTCACGTCCACACTGTTCATCAGCCCGTATCAGAAGCATGAACTGCTGAAAAAGAGTGCGGAGGAAGCCGCCGCCATGTATGGGATTGAGTTTCTGTACCGGGACTTCCGGCCTCTGTTCCGTCAGGGGCAGGAGGAAGCGAGAAATCTCGGACTGTACATGCAGAAATACTGCGGATGCGTGTTCTCGGAGGAAGACAGATATCTTGGCGCAAAGCGCCGGAAGCAGCAGGAGAAGGAAAGAAAGCGACTGGAAGCAGAACAGCAGGGATGCTGAAAGGAAAGAGGTGAGGCTGCGTGGAGCAGGAGCGGAACAGGTCTGAGGCGGCTGAGATCGGACGCCGCATCCGTCTTGTGCGCAGCAAGCTGAATGTGACCCAGCAGCAGATTGCGGAGGCCATGCAGGTGAAGCCGGTCAAGGTGTCCCAGTATGAGTGCGGAAAGTGTGTTCCGCGGCGGGAACAGCTGGTGGCATTCTGTGCTCTGTGCGGTGTGAGCATGGAGTGGATGCTTGGCGGGGGCTCGGATGAGATCGTGTTTCTGCGGCCGCCGGAAGAGGGCACCCCGAGAGAACGCCTGGTGCAGATGCGGGAAGAACTGGGGCTTACCCAGGCTGCGCTTGCCAGGAAACTGGGCGTGAACAGTTCCTATATCAGCCATCTGGAAACCGGAAGGATTCCGGTGACGGAGCGCTTTGCGGAGCGCATTGAAGGACGCATCGGGATCGGCCGGTTCTGGATTCTCTATGGTGACAGCACGCAGAAGGAGTACCCGCTGACCAGGGAAATGCTGGAGTATCTGCGCTCGGATGACAGGCTGCGCAGACAGATCTGGGAGCGGATGGAAGCCAGGAATGCGAAGCATGAAAACGAACAGAAGCCGGGCAGCCGGATTCAGACGCGCCGCAGGGAAATGGGATTTACGCAGCAGCAGCTGGCGGACCGGGTGCATGTGACCCAGGCGTCGCTGTCCAGGATTGAGTCCGGCATGGTGAAGCCGTCCCGGAAAACGCTGGATGCGCTGTCGGAGGCACTGGACGTGACGCGGGAATGGATCCTTGGCGTCGAAACGGCGGAATAAACCGAAAAGAAACAGGCCATGGTGCGGCATTTGCCGTGTCATGGCCTGTTTCTTTTCCGGAGGATCAGAGGAGGGAAGCGGCATGATCCATGAGCACGGAAAATGCCTGGGCTTCCGATGATATGCCGCTGCGGTCAAAACGCGGGGCGCCGCAGACCTCATGTACAAGCCCGAAGCGGTCGGTGTGCGCGTGGGCTGTTTCCTGCAGGGAAAGCGCCTGCGGAAGCCAGGAATCGGACAGATGCCCGCGGCGTATGCCCTCAAAGACGGCATAGGCGGTCATCTGGCACAGGTTCACTTCGTCAAAGGCGTCCGGCTGATCCAGCACGTCCGGGAAGGTGCCGTTGGGCTTGCGGAACTGCATGACGGCGCTGAGCAGGGTATGGAACCGGTCCAGCAGTTCGTCGTGATCGCCCGGCGTGAGGTCGGAGGAGAGGAGACGCGGGCACGCGGCCAGTGCCCAGCCGTTTCCGCCGCCCCAGGGCAGAGGGTCCGTAAACTGTCCGGACGGTGCGTGGAACCGGTGGCCCAGCAGGTGCAGCTGCGGGAGATAGAGGCTGTCATACCATCCAAAGAACTGGCGCATGCTTTCCTGCGGATAATGGATCGCCAGGAAAGGCGGAAGCATGTAAAGGCTGTCGGACCAGTATTCCTCTCCCTGCATGACATGGTAGACCAGGCCCTGCGCGGACCTCGGCGCGGTCTCGAGACACCAGTGTTCCAGGGCTTCCGCCGCTTTCAGGAAGACGGAATCCCCGGTCAGTTCATGGCAGTGCAGAAATGCCGGTCCAAGGGACACCGGGTCCGTAACGCCGTTCAGGTCGCCGAGCATGCCGGAACGTCCGTCCGGCAGCTGGTAGTGCAGAGCGCCGAGACAGACGGGCACCAGCGCATCGTCCAGACCGGCTTCCAGCAGGGCCTGGGCACAGACGCCCTGTTCCCAGCTCTTGCGCTGCATGGACAGCATGGCAGATATGGCTTTCATGGGAATTCTCCTTGCCTATGAAAAATCCGCCGGGATGTCCCGGCGGATCAGGGTGATCAGGCGAGCTGACGCTTGCGCATCTGGATATAGCCATTGATTTCCCCGGCGCCGGAGTAGATGTCAGCACCGGCAGACGTGGGAATCAGCAGGGTAGGCGCCTGGCGGATGGAATAGCGTTCCACGAAGTCCAGATTTTCCTCGGCCGGCATTTCCGTGAACGTGATTCCGGCCTGCTCCAGAAGCCGCTTGGCCATAACGCAGTTGGGGCAGTTGCGGCTGGTGATGAGCAGGGGATCCGAAGAGATGGCGCAGGCAACGGGTTTCTGAGGCTTTTCCTCCACCACGCCCAGCGGGCCCTGGTGCGTCAGATGGGAAGCACCGATCTGGTAGAGCCTGCGGTCCTTGAACTCCTGGGCCTTGCCCTGGTTCCAGTTCTGTACCGGACGATAGTAGCCGGTGATGCGGCTGTACACTTCCGTGGCCCCGCCGCACTTGGGACATACGTACTGCTCGCCGGTCAGATAGCCGTGGGTCGGGCAGACGCTGTAGGTGGGGGACATGGTGTAGTAGGGCAGACGGTAGTTTTCCGCAATCTTGCGGACCAGGGAAGCGGCGGCCTTCCAGTCCGGCAGCTTCTCGCCCAGGAAGGCGTGGAACACGGTGCCGGAAGTATAGAGGGTCTGCAGGCTGTCCTGAATGTCCAGCGCGGAGAAGATATCCTCGGAATAGCCAACGGGCAGGTGCGAGGAGTTGGTGTAGTAGGGGCTGCCGTTCTCATTGGCTGTGATGATGTCCGGGAAGCGCTCCTTGTCATGCCGTGCCAGACGATAGGCGGTGGACTCGGCAGGGGTTGCCTCCAGGTTGTACAGATCCCCGTACTTCTCCTGATAGTCCGACAGCCGGCTGCGCATATGATTGAGCACATCCCGGGTGAACTGCTGACTTTCCGGATCCGTCAGATCCTTCCGCAGCCATTTGGCGTTGAGGCAGGCTTCGTTCATGCCCACCAGGCCGATGGTGGAGAAGTGGTGATCAAAGGAGCCCAGATAGCGCTTGGTGTAGGGATACAGGCCCTGGTCCAGGAGCCGGGTGATGACTTCGCGCTTGGTCTTCAGGGAACGGGCGGACAGGTCCATGAGATGGTCCAGTCTCTGATAGAATTCCACCTCGCTCTGGGACAGATACGCCAGACGCGGCATGTTCAGGGTGACCACGCCGATGGAGCCGGTGCTCTCGCCGCTTCCGAAGAACCCGCCGGACTTGCGGCGCAGTTCTCTCAGGTCCAGACGCAGACGGCAGCACATGGAGCGCACATCGGAGGGCTCCATTTCACTGTTGATATAGTTGGAGAAGTAGGGGGTGCCGTACTTGGCCGTCATGGTGAAGAGCAGACGGTTGTTCTCGGTATCGGACCAGTCGAAATCCCGGGTGATGGAGTAGGTGGGAATGGGATACTGGAATCCGCGGCCTTCCGCGTCGCCATCGATCATGACCTCGATGAAGGCCTTGTTGATCATGTCCATTTCCGCCTGGCAGTCGCCGTAGGTGAAGTCCATGGCTTCACCGCCCACAATGGCGGGCATGTTCTTCAGGTCCGGCGGGCATCTCCAGTCCAGCGTGATATTGGAGAAGGGTGCCTGGGTGCCCCAGCGGCTGGGCGTGTTGACGCCGTAGACGAAGGACTCAATGCACTTGCGCACTTCGTCATAGGAGAGATGATCGGTGCGGACAAAGGGGGCCAGATAGGTGTCAAAGGAAGAGAAAGCCTGTGCGCCGGCCCATTCGTTCTGCATGATGCCCAGGAAGTTGACCATCTGATTGCACAGGGAGGCAAGATGCTTGGCGGGCTTGGATGTGATCTTGCCCATGACGCCGCCCAGGCCTTCCTGGATCAGCTGGCGCAGGGACCAGCCGGCACAGTAGCCGGTGAGCATGCTCAGGTCATGGAGATGAATGTCCGCGTTGCGGTGAGCATCAGCGATTTCCTGGTCATACACCTCGCTGAGCCAGTAATTCGCAGTGATGGCGCCGGAGTTGGAGAGAATCAGACCGCCCACGGAATAGGAAACCGTGGCGTTTTCCTTGACGCGCCAGTCGGAAGCCTTGAGGTAGCTGTCAACCAGCTTCTTGTAGTCCAGCACGGTTTCGCTCACGTTCCGGACGTTTTCACGGCTCTTGCGGTACAGAATATAGGCCTTGGCCACATTGGCATATCCGGCGTCGGACAGAATGCGTTCGGCGCTGTCCTGGATTTCCTCCACATGGACGAGCCCGTCCCGGATCCGGCTGCTGAAGTCGCTGGTGACCTTCAGGGCCAGCATGTCGATGACATTGGGGTGATAGGGCTGACCGGTGGCTATGAATGCCTTTTCAAGGGCTTTGCTGATCTTGGTCAGATCAAAAGGCGCGATCTGCCCATCGCGCTTTACTACACTGTACATGGATGCGCTCCTTCAGGTGATGATGTTGTCGTTAAACCGGTTATTCCGAAACCGGCTGCTGGCTCATTGTACGGAGCAAAATGCGAAATGTCAATATCTAGAAAAAGAAATACAAATTTGGCACAAGATGTGGTATTCAGTCCCCGCCGCGCAGATGCACCCAGGGATAATCCCGCTGCAGATTCCGGACAAGTTCCTCCATTTCCTGCACTGGATAGGCGGACAGACTGGAATCCGGCACCTGAGGTGAGGAAAGAAAAGGTTGGAGAAAATAGTTCCGCCGGCCGCCGGTCCAGGTGCAGATCCTGCGCAGATCTTCTTCTGTATGCATCTCCCGCATCACGGTGGTCCGGAATTCCACCTCAATGGGGGCATCCCGGAGCAGTTCGATGCTTTCCTTCACCGGATCAAGGCGCATATCCGGAAGCCCGCAGGTCATGGCGTACTTTTCCGGCGTGTTCTTGATGTCCATGGCCACCATGTCCAGAAGATTCCGGTCAATGAGGTGACGGAGCTGGCGCGGAAACGTGCCGTTGGTGTCCAGTTTTATATAATAAGAAGAAAGTGCACGGACCTTTTCCAGAAATGTCTCCAGTTCCGGGTGCATCAGCGGCTCCCCTCCGGTGATGCAGACCCCGTCGAGAAGGCCGCGGCGTTTTGTGAGAAAGACCAGGACATCTGCGTCATCCAGGGGCTGGTCAGTGTCCGAGGGTACAAGTATGCTGTTATGACAGAAAGGACAGCGGAGATTGCAGCCCGCAGTGAAGAGCGTGCAGGCGGTGTGTCCGGGTACATCGAGAAGCGTGAGCTTCTGCATGCCGGCAAAGCGCATGGGATCGCCTCCGAATCGTTTTGTGCAGGGAAAAGTATAGAGGAACCTGCGCGCACAGGCAAGCGGGAAAACCGAAGAGCATACAGAACCTTGAGTAA
>CAMNDE010000100.1:0-9682 GCA_946534895.1 uncultured Clostridia bacterium | reverse complement strand
CTTTTCAATTGACCGCCTCCCTCACCGGCCAGTTTGGATTATACAGGAAGCTCTTCATTCATCCAAATGGTATTTGACACTCATTTTCGCGACGCAGGCAGACAGCGGTGCTGTGCAATTCAGCCAAAGAGCCGCTGAGACATTCCGGCGGCTGAGCCAATCCGATACAATGGACAGCTCATGTTCTACGGGCTGTTCATGTGGACGAAGAAGAGAATGTGAAAAGGGACTTCCGACGGATCGGTCAGTAGAAAACCCCATATGCAGATCAGTCACCGGGTACAGAGTCAGGCAGCAGGTGCGTTTTCCGGGAGGATGCCTGCAGAGTGGGCTGGAAAACGGGCACGGGCGCTCACAGTGCTTCGCCGCGGATATTCAGAAGGAAGGGAGCGTCTGAGCCCCACAGGGCCGCGGAGAAGGAATGTCCGCATGCTTCCCAGCTTGTGAGACGGGCGGGCTTTCCCTGAAACAGCACCCGGTCATGAAGCACCGGGGGGAGCTGCAGGAAATCGGAAATACCTTCTCCCGAGCATTTGTAGAGGCTTTCCTTGCGTGTCCAGATGCGGACAGCCTGTGCTGCGTCCCCACCGGCGGTGCTTCGCTCCTCAGCCGTCATGAAGCAGGGGAGGATCGCCTGGTAATATGCCATGTCCCGGACGGGCTCCACATCGACGCCCACACCGGCAATGTCCGGAGCGTCTTCGCACCAGGCCAGAACAATGTAGTTCCCGCCGTGGGAAAGACTGAAGGGAACACCGCCTGCGAGAAATGGCTTGCCGTCCGGGCCTGTACGGAGACGGGAGACCGAATAGCCGGGCAGGCAGTGCTTCATGAGATACCCGGCGGCCAGACAGCGGAGGCGGTCATCGGCATGCACATACCGCGACGCCCTTTCCCTGCGCTGCGCATCAGCATCGCTGTAAAGGCGGGCTTCCCTGTCACAGAGCTGGGAAAGCTCCATGGTGCGTACTTCGATCAATCCAAAGCATCTCCCTTGACGGAATCGGACAGACCGCCTGCGCCGGAAGGAGATGACAGTGCGGCCGGTGAGAAATAGGCAACGGAAATTTTCTGCATTATAGCCCCGGGAAAATGGGATTGCAACAGGCATATGTACGCCGGGGAACAGCTGTATATTTACATTTTTTCCGGGATTGTGTATCATGGAGCTAGATGAGGATGGGACAGCGGAAAAGGAATGACCGGGGAAGGAAAAGCTTTATCTGTTTTCCGCGTTCCGGACGGTGCGCTAAAAGGACATACGAGTCTGTATATGAAGGAGGCTGAATGAGTCATGAAGAAACTGTTTGCTGTACTGCTTGCGTGCATGATGCTTCTGTCCGCGGCGTCAGCGGAAAACGCGTTTGTGGACGGACTGGAGGAGCTGATGCAGAGTATCCGCCTGGACAGGGACATGGTTACCCTGCGTGTCCGGGCAGATGAGGAATTCACGCTGCGGATCCGCGCGGTGGATGAGGTGGGGGATATCAGCCTGGAGGCTGCGGGACAGAAGGTCCGGCTTCAGGCCAGCGGTGAGGAAGCCTACCTTGCGGTGGGGGAACAGGCCCTGCACCTGCGCTTTGCGGACCTGGCGGCCTTCGTGCCCAGAATGCCGGAAGTGGACGAGGAAGCGCTGAGCGAACTGTTCCAGATGGTGGTCATGAAGCTGCTCATGCCCTTTGCCGAAATCAGCGGGAATGACGGCGTACACGTCAAGTACCGCGCGGAAGGCAGGGACCTGCTGGCAAATGGGGCGGAAATTCTGGACAAGGTGGTGACGGACGACCGGTACGCGTCCCTGGTGGACCAGGTGCTGGGGTTCCTGGAACAGGCATCCGGACAGAAGCTTCCGAACCGGGAGCAGCTGAAGGAAAGCTGGCCGCAGCTGCGGGAGGAGCTGGTCAGCCAGGAAGCGGACTTCCACATCGCCTTCACTCTGGACGCGGACCGGAGAATGAGCGAGATCCGCATTACCGGGGAAATGGGACCGGAGGCGGACCTGCTCATGATGAACTGGGAGATTCTCTCGGACCGGGACAGGGTCAGCCTGACCGGAAAGCTGACCGAGCGCAGAAAGCTGGGAGAGGAAACCCGGGACTTTGACATTGATATTCAGGGGGAATACAACCGCGGCGTGTGGTCGCTTGACATCACATATCCCTCCAGGCTCCTGCATCTGAAGGCGGAGGGCAGCCACGAGGATGAAATCGGGCGCTTCTCCGTCACAAGGGAAAGCACGCGCAATCCTGTGCCGGACTTCCAGCTGCAGGGCACCTATTACCTGGAGGATGAAACCATATCCTGCATGGCACATGTGACGGACCGGAGAAACCAGGTGAGCTGGACAGCATCCTTTACGGCCGGCGAGAGCATTCTGGACCTGAAGATTTCGGACATGACCGGACGCGCGGGATTCGCGCTGAAGCTGCTCCGGGATCACGACGCTCTGGCATGGGGCAGCCTGGAATCTGTACAGTACGGAGAAGTGACCCGGTTCGTGTATGACGGGGAAAAGCTGAATATTGTGACGCCGGGGCTTCACGCCACGGCGACAGGGGAAATGGAATCGGATCACGCCTATGTGATCACTGTGCATCCGGAGAATCTGCAGGACAGCCGGGACGCGCACGCAAGGCTTGAATATTCGGGTGAGGAAGGAAACTTTGCCGTGACGGGCTCAGTTACGAACCCGGACGGTCAGGAAGAGCTCAGCGTGCAGTTTGTATGCGAGCCGACGGACGGAATCCCGGACCGGATTTCGGAATGGGACAATATCCTTGAGCTGACGCCGGAAGTGATCATGAGCCTGATGGCCAGATAAAAAAAGCGGGAGCCCTGAAACCGGAGAGATGCCGGTCTTCAGGACTCCCGCTTTTTCTGCATCTTTTTCTGCGTATATCAGGCGTCCCCGGTGATCCAGGGCACCAGGATGGAAATGAGACAGCCGGTCTGCGTGTCCCCGATCGTGACGCCGTAGGGCTTTCCGACGCGCGCATGGCGGGCTGCGAGATGCCCGTGATCATCAACTCGGGCAGCGGAAACCAGGGGATCACGGTGTCGGTGCCGGTGGTGGTCTACGCGGAGCATCTGGGGGTACCGCAGGAAGTGATGATCCGGGCGCTGGTACTGTCCAATCTCATCGCGATCCATGAGAAGAGCTCCATCGGATGCCTGTCCGCCTGCTGCGGCGCCATATCCGCCGGGTGTGCCAGCGGGGCAGGGATTGCCTTCCTCTACGGCGCGGACCTTGGCGTGATCGAAAAGACGGTGGTCAACAGCCTGGTCATTCCTTCGGGCACCATCTGTGACGGCGCCAAGCCCAGCTGCGCCGCCAAGATCGCGTCGGCGGTGGACGCGGCCATACTGTCCTGCGAGATGGCCTTCCCCGGCCGGGGATTCCGGGGCGGGGAAGGGATCGTCAGGAAGGGTGTGGAGCCCACCATAGCCAGTATCGGCCGGCTTGCGCGGGACGGGATGCGGTCCACGGATGAGGAAATCCTGCGGATCATGATATCCAGATAGGACCGGGCAGACGAATAGGCAAAATGAGCGGAGGAGATCCGGGATGACCGGACCGCCTCCGCTTTTTGTG
Source organism: uncultured Clostridia bacterium (assembly GCA_946534895.1). Classification (GTDB taxonomy): domain Bacteria; phylum Bacillota; class Clostridia; order Christensenellales; family Aristaeellaceae; genus UBA2943. Next base: position 6,090 of record CAMNDE010000100.1, on the reverse strand, counting down.
TCCGCTTTCGCGGAAAACGCGGCTGAGGGACAGAATCTGTGCTTTCCGTGCACCCAAAGGGCCATTTTCCGGAAAATCATGGCACAAAGCTTGCAATTTTTCCGTTCATTGCATAGAATGCCTTTGACAGGACAGCGTTGAGAGACCGAAAAAAGCTGAATAGAGTGCGGAGCGCCCGGAGAGATCATGCAAGTTTCACGCATGTCTTTTCCGGGAATATCGCTGTTTCCGAAAACGCGCCTGCCCTGTCTGCAGAAGGAGAACACGGGTTTCTGCTGTGCAGGAACATGGATGCTCCTGCGGCTCCGGCATATCCGCAGGAGAAAGGAGGATTGCAGTGACCGATACCAGAGGGCAGTCCGGAAAGCGTCAGGCGGAAGCGCGGGATACGGCCGTGGCGCCGGCAAACGCCGGAAAAGGCAGACTGCCCGGGGAAGAGAGAATTCTGAAGCCTGGAGACAACTGCGTCATCCGGACGATCTCCGTCCGGAGTTCCATGAAGATTATTTACTATCTGATGGCCGCGGACGGCCGGATTTTTCACAACGAGCAGGAAAAGTATGAGGAGATCGGCAGGGGACTGGATCCCGGCTTTGATGCTGTGCGGGATGAAATTATTGCGTCCTGCGATCCGGAGCCGGACAGCTCCCTGGAACCGGAAGCGTACATGCATTCGCTGATGGACGGGATCCGCGCCGCAGTGCTGGAGGGCATCAATCAGGAAACCGCTTCCATTGCGCCGAAGGTGCTTGTCTGGGATCTGCTGATCATCGCCTACAGTGACGGGTACTATGATCCCAGGGAGCGGAGGCTTGTGCGGTATACGGTAAAAAAGCTGGAAATCGACATTGAGCTGTTCATGAGAATGGAGATCGGGTTCCTGGAGATGATGCACCTGGACAGTGAGCTGGACTGGATCCGCACCCAGGAGCATCCGCGCCTGCAGATGAAGGCCATTGCCAGGGAGCTTGAGGCGCAGAAGGCGGCCGTCTTTGAGGAAATGAAGGAAATCATTGCCGGATAAGGACAGGACAGGGAATGCGCATCTGTTGCGGCTATATGTCATATGTTGCACTGCCCGGGGTTTTTGGGGCGGAAAGCTTATCAGAAAGCGGACAGTCTGGTATGATGCTGTTAAGCTGCCCGCGCCTGTGCGGGAATATATCAAACAGAATCTGGGAGGTCTTTCCATGAAAAGGGCTTTGTTTCTTCTGCTGAGTCTGTGCCTCATGATGCCCGTCATTCCGGGCATGGCGGATGTGAGCACGCGCGGAGCGGACGCGTATGTGCCGCCGCTGCATGAGCTGGCCAGGGAACACGGGTTCAGAATCGGCATCTGTCTGTCCCCGAACCAGCTGGGTGACAGCCGGTACCTTGATCTTCTGAGCGGACAGTTCAACACCACCACCTGCACCAATGAGATGAAGGCCTACTCGCTTCTGGACCAGAAGGCTTCCCAGAAGAGCGAGGACGGCATGCCGCGCATGAACTTTTCCACGGCGGACCGCATGGTGTCCTGGGCAAGGGAGCACGGGGTCGGCGTGCGCGGGCATGTGCTGACATGGGACGCGTACATGACGCCCTGGTTCTTCCATGAGGACTATGACGAGAAGAAGCCGGTGGCTTCCCGTGAAGTTCTTCTTGCGCGCATGGAGAGCTACATCACCCAGACGGTCACGCACTTTGAGACGGAGTTCCCCGGCACGGTCTACTGCTGGGACGTGGTGAACGAGGCCATGGGCGACAACGCGTCTGAGTACGAGGCGGGGGACAGCTGTCATATCCGCACGGTGCGCAACGGCGCGCCTAATCCCTTCTATGAGTATGTGGGACGGGACTATGTGGCCTATTCCTTCCTCTACGCGCGCAATGCCGTGGAGCAGCTGGGCGCGGATATCCGCCTGTTCTACAATGACTACAACATGCTCTACGCGGACAAGCGCGGAGCGGCCAAATACCTGGTGGAGTGGATCAATACCTTCGCCCAGGATGAAAACGGGAATAACCGGCAATTGATCGACGGCATCGGCATGCAGGGGTACATGGGCGGATACGGCAGCCAGGGCGGATGCCTCGCGGATGACCTGATCACCAATACCCGGCAGAGCATTGAAGCCTTCGCCGGCCTCGGCATGGAAGTGCATATCACGGAAATGGCTCTGCGCAACTATGAGGAAGAGCATATCGCGGAGCACGCGGTCTTCTATGGCAGAATGTTTGACATGCTGGCCAGAGTCAATGAGGAACTGGGCAGGGATGTGCTGACCTGCGTCACCATCTGGGGCGTCAATGACGTGACGCCCAATGCCTGGAACCAGTACACCTGGAAGCTGAACGGCACGCTGGGCGGCATCCTGACGGAGAAGGGCGAGATCAAGACGTCCTTTGACGCCATGTATGACGCGCTGAAAAACTGAACAGGATCCGGCATGGCTTTTCCGAAGCCCCTGTGAACCAGGGGTTTCTTTTTTTGCGCTTTTTCGGGAAACGGCCTGCGGAGAACAGAAAAAAACCGCCCTTTGCAGAGCGGTGACAGGGATGGAATCGGGGGCGGCTACAGTTCCACGTCGCTTTCAAAGATGACGGCCTGGTCTTTCCTGCGGAATGCGGCAAAGTGCAGCTGGCCGCAGTACCCAAGCGCATCCTTGAAGGCTTTCCTGAAGTAGGGATGCGAAATCATGTCAAGCGCCTCATCCGGCGCAAACCATCCCGTGTCCAGGCTCTCATCCGAAATGGATGCGATGCCGCTGACATACCTGCATCGGAACACCAGGTTGACGGTGGGCGGCAGGGTCATGCCCTCAAGCGGTCCGAAGCCGCTGCGCGTTTCCAGGTTCTGATAGACGCCGGTCAGGCACTCGGGTTCGGCGCAGATGCCGCTTTCCTCCAGAATCTCCCGTTTCAGCGCGTCCAGCACGGATTCGCCCTGTTCGATGACGCCGCCCGGGTACTCCCAGCCCCGCCGCGCCGTGCGTATGAGCAGCACTCTGCCCTCTCTGAATACCAGTCCCGCCGCTGATACAGAATGTACCGGGAACTGTCCGGATTCAAGCCAGCTGTCCATCTGAACACCTCCGTCATCTTTCATGCATATCATAATGCCGGAGTCCTGCAGATGCAATGGGGGCCCCGCGCGGAGGTAAAAGCTTCGGAAATGGTTCAAAAAGCGTGAAAAAAGTGATACATTGACATGGTCAGACCGGATTCCGGCATCCCGCCGCGTAAGCTGCGCAGGGACAGTCAGAATAACGGGATTCCGGTGACCAGGTATCGAAGTGAACAAGGATGGATGTATCATGAAGTGTTTCCGGCGGCTGTCCGCTTAGCTGCTCTGCCTGTTTCTGCTGCCCGGCAGTTTCTCCTCCCGGGCGGAGGAAGCGGAAGTGTCAGGCACCCTTACGGCTGAAGAATACGCTGAGATGGAAGAACAGTTCCAGCGGGAATACCGGTTCGGACAGGATGCCGTGGTCGAGACGGGGGAAGACGGTGAGCCCGTTTCCGTGAACGGCTTTCCGGTCAGGAGCGTGCGCGCGGGGTTCAGCAGTCTGGGGCAGGAGGCATTCTTCCAGATGACCGTGGACTTTATGGAGTATCCCTTCTGGCGGCCGGCTACCCGGTATGACGGGAACCTGGCGGTCATGTCGCTGATGATGGCGGGCAGCGCTGTCCGCGCCACCGGCTTTCAGGATATTCCGGAAGCGGATTTCGATCCGTCCCTGCACCTGGAGCATTTTCTGACCGATGCGGGCTTTTCGGATATCCGCAAGGATGACTATTCCAGGGTGCCCACCATGTTCACCGTGTCCACGGCCATGGGCTGCCGGAAAATGATCCATGAGGGCGAGGAGCCCTTCACCCTGATCGCGGTGGGCGTATGCGGCGGCGGTTACAAGAATGAGTGGGAATCCAATATGACCGTCGGCACGGGAGAGATTCATGAGGGGTTCCAGAATGCGGCGCAGCTGGTGATTGACCGGCTGGCGGGATATATTGCCACCCGGGGGATTGAGGGCCGCGTGAAGGTGTGGATCTCCGGCTACAGCCGGGCCGCCGCGGTTTCCAATGTGGTGGCGGGTACCCTGGTGAATACCGGATATCTGCCCAAAGAGGACGTATACGCGTACACTTTTGCCACCCCGTCCGCGGTGCGCAGTGCGTCCCGGGAAGGGTATGAAAACATTTTCAACATCATTGATCCGGCTGACGTGGTTCCGCAGGTGGTGCCCATGGAATGGGGATATGGGCGTTACGGCACGGACCTGTACCTGGGCGTGCAGGAATATTCCTCCTATCTGGGATTTCTGGACAATGAAGTACGCAGCGAGGCCAACCGGGACAGCTACAATGTGGAATACAAGTACAGCCCTGCGCTGACGCTGCGGACGAGGCTGCTCTTCTCCCTGCTTCTGGACCTGACGGAGAATCCGGAAGGCTACAACGAACGCTTCCAGCCCGCGCTGGTGAGCCTTCTGCACAACAGGACGGTGAACAACACACTCTCCATCCTGCGGGATCTGATGCTAAACATCAGGTTGGTGAACAGGGCGGACAAGGCGCAGCTGGATGAAATGGTGGACTTTTTTCTGCAGGTGTTCAGCGGGATCGCGATGCGCTCCGGCTATGAGGAAGCGGACCGGAATACCGGCGATATATTCATGCGCTTCGTGGTTGAGCACACGATGAATTCCTATGTCTCCGCTCTGTACAATATCCGGAATGCGGAGTTTCTGGAAAACGAACGCTGCTGCTACCTGATGGTGCGCGGTCCGGTGAGCCTGAGCATGCGGGAGGCGGACACCGGCCTGGAGGTGATCCGGGTGGACTCCGACGGCAGGGCGTCTGTGCCGGATGGATACATGGAACCTGAATGGATGTCCAAGATGTTCTATACGGAGCGCAACGGCAGCACCACGGTGCTCTGTGTGCCCATGGACTATGATTACCAGGTCGTATGGACGGCGGAAAAGGACGGCACGGTGGAATGCGTGCAGGCCATGGCCGGTGTGCGGGCCGCGGGCAGTTATCCCGGCATGCGCTCGGAAAAGGTCCGGGTCAGGGCGGGGGATACGGGAACGGCCTTTCAGAGCCGGAACCTGGAAAGCGTGCCCCTGGAAGGATTTCAGGAGACAAGCCTTGACGCGCGCACGCTGGCGGAGTTTCTGGGCATCGCGTCCCTGGGCTTTAACTGGCGTTTGGCCCTGACGGTGCTGTTTGCACTGCTGGCCCTGATCGTGTGCGTGAGCCTGTGCCTGATTGCCGCCTTCAAGCCGTCGAGGCGGAAGCGGTATTCCTTCCCTGTCTGGGCCGTGCTCTGTGTGCTCGGTGTTGCCGCCAGCGAAACGGAGGCCGCCTACTGGTTCTTCGCGGATCAGGCATGGGTGCGTCTTGCGTGGAAAGGCACGGCGGCGATCTGTTATGTGCTTTTGTTCTTCCTGCTTCCGCGCAGGAAGGAAAGCCTTATGCATACCTTCTTCCCGTCCATTCTGCTGGCAGTGACGGCGGATGTGGTCATATCCCTTCACTTTGTGGCAGGCGCCGCCCTGTTCCTTATGTGCCACGCGCTGCTGAGCTGGCAGTTCCTGCACTTTTCGCCCATGCGCCGGGGAAGGTGGATCCAGTGGGCGGTGGTGTCCGTAATGCTGGATGCGCTGATCATTCTGTTCTATGTGCCCCGGCAGGGGGCTGCGGGCTGGGCTGTGGCAGTGTACGCGCCGGTGCTGCTACTCATGGCGTTCAGCAGCGGAAGGCAGCCCCTCCGGATCCGCGCCAGCGCCATGCTGTTTCTGATCTCCGACCTGCTGCTGGGCCTGTACGGTACGCTGCTGGAGGATCCCATCATCCATGCGGTCTACATGTTCCTTTTCTATACCGCGCTGCTGATGCTCACTCTGGGGCCCTCGCGGTCCGCGGAAACTGCCGGCGCGGCGGAAGACGGTGCGCTTCCTGCCATGGAATAAACAGAAGGCAGGCATGGCTTCCGCAGAGAAAACCGAATACGACAAAGGACTCCGGCAAATCGCCGGAGTCCTTTTGGGTACCGCAGAGGAACATACGCATTAACACCGGGCGGGACTCAGTGCATGGAAGAAG
>CAMNDE010000099.1:0-9854 GCA_946534895.1 uncultured Clostridia bacterium | reverse complement strand
CAGCATTCCTGTCTTTCCGTTCCTATCCCTGCGGATCGTCTGCACATGCTCCGTATCAGAACAGGCCTCTCAAAGAAGTGTCAAGAGCGAGAATCGCCATGGCTTCCCTGCCCGGAAGCTGCACATCCACCTGTCCGGATACGTCTTCCATGGTACGGCTGCATGTCATATTCCAGGTATCAATGACATAGATATCATATGCCGCGTTTTCCGGAAGACGGATATGGGAAAGAGCACTGCACTGAAGGTCCTTGTACCACAGGAACACCTGCTCCCCGCAGTGACCGGCGGCTTCCAGTTCACTCATGCAGAAATCATCCCGCGCTTCCTTACCCATGTCCGCCAGCAGATCCATAAAGAATCTGCGGCTCTCGGGGCCCTGGGCCGCTTTTTCGCGCATCTCCTCATCTGTCACGCCGATACCGCCGTTCCAGCCCCAGTCCAGGGGCTCCAGGGGTCCGGGAAGCCGCTCCATGAGCCGGCGGAGGAAAGCAATCCGGGACACGCTTTCGCCGTGCAGAATGCCGCCCCTTGCCCACCAGACCACTTCTTCCTCTCCGGTAGCCGTGTTCCCGCGTGACATTTCCGTGCCCGGCAGGTATGTCTCGCCATGAGTGCAGTATCCGCCCACCGCGTGCACACGCCAGAATCTCGCCGCCATCTCCCTGCCGGAAATGGACCCCCAGAACTCGGGCAGGTTTCCTTCATAGCAGCACTCATCGATCAGAACCGGCTTCCCGGCCTTCTTGATGCGCTCAGCCGTGCGTGTCAGACACTTGGTCTGAATGGATGCATGGGTGATATTCTTCCGGCTGTAATCCCAGACCGCCAGACAGTTATGACAGCCCAGCATGTGATGATACGGATCATGGGAGGCCACAAACTCCTCGATCTCCTCATAGTCCTTCACGCTCATGTCGCGGCACAGATCATACTCATTGGCAAGACTCCACCAGAGCATGGGGTAGGCGGCAAAGCGGCGCAGCAGATAGTCCAGATAGACCAGATGATCCGCCTGGGGCATGGATTCAAAACCCCAGCGGTCATAGGGATGGAAGAGGATCAGGTCCACCTGAATGCCCATGGCAAAGATCCGCTCCAGCTTGCGCTCAAAGGCATCCCAGAATGCCATGCAGGGCCTGTGGGGATCCCAGGAACCGTCTTCGCGCTTTTCAAAAGCATAGTACTGCGGTTCATTGTGATTGTAGAGATAATGCTTCGGGAACACGCACAGACGCACCTTGTTGAACGGACTCCGCCGCAGGCTTTCCATGGTTTCATCTGTCAGCGCATCCGACTGATGCATCAGTGCGTAGACCGTGGTGCCAAAGGAATCAAAGCGCGTGCCGTCATCATAATACAGATGCGTGCCTCTGGCGCGGACCGGACCATGCGCTCCTCTGGCGGGAAGGGCTTCTTCCTCAAACTCAGCCTTCACCTCACCGTCCACGCATATGTGATAGACACCGGCCTGCAGCGGCAGGAAACGCAGCTGATACGTATCGCCGCCCGCATAAAAGCCCGGAATGATCGTTTCACTGCCGTCAGGAAACCGGACATGTGCCTTCATGGTCACCTGTGCCCAGGAGCCCTCAGGCGCTTTGCCCTCAAACGTCCAGGATTTCATCTCATATACATGCATGTACTGTCTTTCCTTTCCCCAAAGCTCGCTGTAACTGGAACCACTATGAGAATTATACAGACTGATCTCAAAAAAGGGAATATCATTTCATTGTGTACACCGGCTACAAAGGAAACTGCTTCTCAGGACAGGCTCTTGTGTTCTTTTCCCGGCAGTGCGTACTGCGCCGATCTGAAACAGCCGTTCCTGAAATCTGTATCCAGGGTGCATGCATGAAAGAGCAGATCGACGCGCCGGGTATACAAATGCCGGGCAGGCAGTACTGACAAACTTTGATTTCATTTCTTGTACAAGTCGTCATGGCATGGTATTCTATCCTAAATGAGCTGAAATCGGAGGGCAGAGAAATGGGAATCTATGTAAATCCGGGCAACAGCGGCTTCCAGGATATCTGCAGAAAGAATTATATTGATAAAACCGGGTTGATCTCACTCATCAACGATACAATCGGCACCTCAGAAAAACTCACCTGTATCAGCCGCCCCCGCAGATTTGGGAAATCATTCGCAGCCCAGATGCTTTGCGCCTATTATGATAAATCCTGTGATTCAAGCGTTCTGTTTGACAGCAGAGAAATCTCCAGATTCCCTTCTTACCGGCAGCACTTGAATCAATACGACGTAATCTATATCGATATGTCAGGCACCTATCCATTCACAGACCATTATCATTCCCTCGTTCCATTTCTCAGCAGAAGAATCACTGAAGAACTGCAAAGCGCCTATCCGCTGCTTTCACCCGGTGAAGATCTTCCCGCCACGCTTGCGCGGGCAGCGGTTCATACAGCTCACAAGTTCATCATGATTATCGATGAATGGGATGCGCCAATCAGGGAAGCGCCGGAAGTCGAAAAAGAATATCTCAGATTTCTGCGCTCCATGTTCAAAAACAGTGGTGTTACCTCTCAGGCTTTCGCTGCTGTGTACATGACAGGTATTCTGCCGATCAAGAAAGACGGTTCCCAGTCAGCCATATCCGATTTTCAGGAATTCACCATGCTGAAGCCTGCTGATTTTGCCAGCTATGTCGGTTTTACTGAGCAAGAAGTCAAGCAGCTTTGTCTTCAGAATCACTCCGATTTTTCTGAGATGAAAAAATGGTATGACGGCTATTCTCTGGGTAATGTTGAATCCATCTACAACCCCAACTCTGTCATGAAAGCCATTCGATTCAGGGATTTTGATTCCTACTGGTCTGAAACTTCCGCTGCCAGCAGCCTTATGCAGTATATCAGCCGAGACCTGGGAGACCTGCGGAAAACAGTGGCTGAACTGATCGGAGGCGTAGAGGTAGATGTGGATACCAAAGGATTCTCCAATGACCTCACAACCCTCAAAAACCGTGACGACATTCTGACTTTGCTCATTCATCTGGGATATCTGGCGTACAATGAATCAACCAAAAAAGCGCGGATTCCCAACGAAGAAGTCCGCCTGGAATTTGTCCGAACCATCCGTGAAGATAAAAACCCGGAAACATTGAAGCGCGTGCAGGAAAGCGATCAGCTTATCTGGAATACCATCCACAGGGATTCAGAAGCTGTAGCCTCCCAGATTGAAAAAGTGCATATGGAAGCCACGAACCCTCTCAATGCAAATCATGAGAATTCTCTGCGCGCCGTTATCCAGCTCGCATACTTCAGTTACAAGGATTACTATCTCAAAATGGAAGAATTACCGGATGGGCATGGCTATGCAGACATCGTTTATCTGCCCAGGCAGGGAATGCAGGTTCCCGCGCTGGTCGTAGAACTCAAATGGAACCATTCAGCAGAAGCAGCAATTCAGCAGATCAAAAATGGAAATTATCCGGAATCACTGCATGATTACAGCCACGAAATACTGCTTGTCGGAATAAATTATGATAAAAGTGCCCCAGCCGGACATCGTAAATATACCTGCATCATTGAGCCCTGGCATTCCGATGCTTCAGCCCATGCCTAGAGGATGTTCTGTCCATACCGTCCGAGGAGGTCATGTGAATCATGGAAGGCCGCTGATATGCATTGTCAGCGGTTTTCTTTCTTTTGACATGCCTTACAGCTTCTGCTATGATTTTCTTCCGGAAAGGAGGGACACGCAATCAATACCCGGAAAAATACACTTTACAATGTTTCCTATCGGGTTTTTTCCCTGCTTCTCCCCCTGATCACCGCACCGTTCCTGTCACGAACCGTGGGACAGCACGGCGTCGGGCTGTACAGCTACAGCTGGAACATCTCCTATGTCTTTGTCCTTATCGGCACCCTCGGCCTTGAAAACTACGGCGTCCGTGCCCTGAGCCGTGTCCGGGACGATCCGGACAGGCTGGATCAGACCTTTTCCTCGATCTATACCATGCAGCTTCTCTGGGCCGGAGCCGTGCTCCTTGTCTATCTCGGGTATGTTTTCCTGGTGGCCGGTGAAGAACGGGTGATCTCCCTGAGCCTGACCTTCATGAGTGTTTCCTGCCTCATCAATGTGGACTGGGCGCTCATGGGCCTTGACCGGTTCCGTCCCATTGCCCTGCGTAACACATGCGTCAAGCTTCTCGCGGCAGCTGCGGTATTTCTGCTGGTGCGCTCACCGGAGGATCTGTGGATCTATGGTCTGGTCTGGTCCGTATCCACCTGCATCGGCTGTATTTCCTGCTTTGTCAGTCTCCGCAGCACCGTGCATTTCCGTATGGCACCGCTACGCGATGCCTTCGGGCACTTTCCGCCCTGCGCCGCCCTGTTCCTTTCGGTCCTTGCCGTTTCCGTGTACCGCACCATGGACAAGGTCATGGTAGGTGCCATTTCAGGCATGTCCCAGAACGGACTGTATGAAAACGCGGAAAAGATTGTCTACTGCCTTTCCGGCTTCATCTCCGCCTTCGGCACAGTCATGCTGCCCCGGGCATCCCATCTGCTGGAAACAGGGAAAAAGGAGGACGTGCTGCGCGGCATCCGCCTGTCCATGCACCTGATTCTGCCCATGACCCTGGCCATGGCGTTCGGACTGGCCGGCGTCAGTGAAGAACTCTGTCCCCTGTTCTACGGCGAGAAATTCACCGCCTCCGGTCCCCTGATGGCGCCCCTGGGGCTGAGCCTTGTCATGATCGGGTTTGCCAATGTCATCCGCACCCAGTGGATCCTTCCCTCCGGCAGGGATCATGTACTGATCCGGTCCGTGCTCGCCGGCGCCTGCGTCAATCTGGTCATGAACCTGACCCTGATTCCCCGCATGCAGGCCATGGGTGCCGTGATCGGGACGCTGGCCGCCGAGCTCACGGTCCCCATTGTCCAGTGGCTGCATGTGCGGCATGATCTCAACTACCGCGCCTACATGAAAACGCTTGGACTCTATCTCTGTCCTTCCCTTGCCATGTACGCCCTGGTACGGCTGATCCCGGATACACATTCCTGGCCCAATCTCATCCTTCGGATGTTCTGCGGTGCCCTTTTCTTCGGACTCGCCCTGCTTCTCATCTGGAAGCGTTTCCAGCCCGGCATGCTGCGTCTTCTGCTCGGCCGGGGCCGGTCTTCCAGCCGCTCCGTTTCGTGAAAAACTTATCCACAGTCTCTGCACATCTGCCCATGTCTGGAGGTTTATTATGCGCCGATTTCTGATCCTGCTCCTGCTCGTTTCCCTGCCTGTTATCAGCCTTGCGGATACCACCCTGACCCTTTCCTTTACCGGGGATGTCACCCTGGGCAGTGAAGAATGGGTGCGCCTGAAGGAAAACTCCTTTGACAGCGTGGCTGCCCGGGAAGGCTATGACTATTTCTTCAGGAACTTCACGCCCCTCTTCTCCGCGGATGACTACACCGTGGTCAATCTGGAGGGTGTGCTCAGTGATTCGCCTGCCGGTGAAAAGACCAGCAAGCAGTACCGTTTCCGCGGGCCTGTGGACTTTGCGGACATTCTCGTGCGCTCCTCCATTGAGTCCGTGAACGTCTCCAACAACCATTCCCAGGACTATTCCGCCCAGGGCTTTGAGGATACCAAGAACGCCCTCACATCTCACGGCGTGCACTATTTTGGATATTCCGCCTATGACATCCTGGAAAAGGACGGTATCCGCATTGCCTTCTTCGGCCTGGTCTCACCGAAGTTCATGTCCCATTTCCCGGGATGCAGGGAGGAAATCCGCCGGCTCAAGGCAGAGGAAGGTGTCAACTTTGTGGTGTTCACCTTTCATGCCGGTGCCGAATATGGACGCTACCGCAACAGCATGCAGCAGAACTATGCCCGCAAGGCCATCGACGCCGGTGCGGACCTGGTCATCATGCACCATCCGCATGTGCTTCAGGGCATGGACATTTACAAGAACCGGAGCATCGCATACTCTCTGGGCAACTTCTGCTTCGGCGGCAACACCGCCGTGCGCGCCATTGAAACGGCCCTGCTGCAGGTGGATCTGACCTTTGCCGATGACGGCACCTATCTCGGTCAGCAGCTCCGCATTTACCCGGCACATATATCCGGCACCAATCCGGACAACAACTTCCAGCCTGTCCTGGTCTCCGGCGAAGAAGCAGAAGCTGTCATGAAACTGATTCAGCAGGATACGAAATTTGATCTGGAGCCCTTCAACCCCGAGCTCGGCTACGCCCTGCAGCCCTATCTGCCTGCAGAGCAGTAATCCATGTGCCTGTTACGATAAAACCTGCGGTTTTCTTCCTATTGGAAAAGCCCGGATCACACCGATCCGGGCTTTTCCTGTCCATCATCTGCAGACATATGCGAGTATACAAAACTATTCCTGATCGTCAAAGATTTCCGTCCGCATTACCATATCCGGAATCTCATGGATGCTCCGGTCATGATAATAGTACTCCTTGTCCCTTTCGCCGATCTCCCTGCGGACACGGCAGGGATTCCCATAGGCCACCACGCCTGCCGGGATGTCATGCGTCACCACACTCCCTGCCCCGATCACAGCATTGTCTCCGATGGTCACACCGGGCATGATGACCACATTGGATCCCACCCAGACGCCATTCCCAATATGGACCGGAAAGCTGTACATGGCGCCCGTCATCCTGAGCTCCGGATCAATGGGATGTCCGGTGGTGCTGATGGTCACATTCGGCCCGAACAGCACGCCGTCTCCGATATAGATCTCGCAGTCATCCACAAAAAAGGTATTGGAATTGAAATAGCAGAAATCCCCGATATGCACGGTTTTGCCGCGCATGACGGTGATCGGCTGCTGAATAATGCAGTGATCCCCGATCTCCCCGAAAATCTGCTTCTGCAGTTCCCGGCGCTTTCCTTCCTCCGAGGGCCTGGAATGGTTGAAATCGTACATCAGATCCTTTGCACGGGCCTGCTCCTCAAAATAGGCGCCGGTATCATACCAGAGATATCCCTTCTGCATGCGTTCATCCTGTGTCATGCCATGTTCCTCCTCTTTTCAGTCCTGCGGCATGTTCCTGCCGGCCTTGGGACGTTTTTCCAGTTCCGCTTCCACGTACCGCCGCATCAGCCCGTAAGGACTGTAGCAATCCGGCGTATCCAGCCATTCGCTGCTTTTTCTCCGCGGCACGCTCCTCAGGAAGGCCAGCTGCTCCCGGGCCAGTCCGTGGCTCAGGGGCGTCCGGCAGTCACGGCAGCACAGACCGCCGCCATTTTCAAAGAACAGGGGCTCCTCTTCCCCGATCAGGCGCCCGCACTGATGACACGTTTCCAGTTCCGGCCCAAATCCCAGAATCTGGCTGTAGCGAAGGAAAAAACCGGTCATCAGGGGACGGATCGGCTGATCCCGATACGCGAGATTGGCCAGGGCATGCAGAAGCAGCATGAACAGTGCCTGGTTCCCCTGCCCCGGCATGATGCAGCTCTCACACAGGGAAAGCAGGTAGGAACCCGCTGTCAGCTTCTCATAATCCTCTCTCAGGCCGTAGAAGCTTTCCGTCAGCGTTGCCCCGGTTACGGTGAGCCGGCCGTTCTTCTCATAGAGCGTATACTCCCCCAGCGCAAAAGGTTCCGAAGCCGCAAGCAGGCGGGCTTTGGGTTTCCGGCAGCCCCTTGCCTTGGCTTCAATTCTGCCAAAAACCGGACTGAACAAAGTCAGCATCCGGTCGCTGTCGCGGTAATTCACCGCCCGGAGCACAATGGCCGTCCTTTCCGTCTGCTGCATAGCTGCCTCCTGTCACATTCTGAACGAAAGATAGTACATTTGCACTTCCTTTGCAAGTTCCGCCGCAAAAGAAAAAGGAGCTTTCCGCTCCTCATTCTGACGACCTATTTCCAGTTCCGCACCGTATCCTGGGCGAGCCTCAGGAATTCACTCAGCCTGATCTTCTCCGCCTCAGTAAGGCCGGAAGGCATGGACCGATCAAACTGATGCAGGCTTGCAGACAGCAGATAGTCCGGGGACACACTCAGTTCATTGCACAGGGCCACAAGCGTTTCCAGACTGGCCACCCGGGTTCCCCGCTCTATATGCCCGAGAAACGATGGAGATATCCCGACCTTTTCTGCCAGCTTCTCCTGCGTCAGCCCACTTTTCCGCCTTGCATCCCGGACGCGGGATCCCAGATCCCTGTAATCCATTGGAACCATCTCCCCCCTGAAGCACTCGCTTACTCTGGTCATTGTACTCCATATGCACAATAAATTACATAATCTCCAGGCAGTTTTTCTGCACAGAAGGCCGAAAAAATCCTGTATCTGGCCAAGTTTATCCAATGGTTTTTCCCACAGACACTCTTTTTCGTGTCCAAATTATGACATATTCTCCCTTTTATCCATAGATTTTTTTCTTACAGAAAATATGTTTTCATTCATGATCGCTACTGCGCATATTTCATGCAAGGACCCTTATATCTCATATACTTTTTGGGATGTTTGTGCTATGATTTTTTCTGTAGCCCACCAGCAATGCCTGGTTGTTTCCTCTGGGATCGCGCATCCGACGCCGGGACCTATGGAATGAAATTGGCACAGGATGGGCAATGATACTTTAGGAGGGTTCTTAACCATGTACCAGGATGAAACCTTGACTTGTCGTGACTGTGGCCGGGAATTCGTATTCTCTGCCTCCGAACAGGCTTTCTTCGCCGAGAAGGGCTTCCAGAACAAGCCCAGCCGCTGCCCTGAGTGCCGTGCCGCAAAGCGTGCTTCCCAGAATGGCAGTGCTCCTCGCCAGATGTTCACCGTGATCTGTGACGGCTGCGGCCGGGAGACCCAGGTCCCCTTCCAGCCCCGTGGAGATCGTCCTGTATACTGCCGCGAGTGCTTCGCAGCTCAGAAGGAATCCCGTTTCTAATCCGACAGGATCAGGGAAAAGGAATATAACCGCTTGAACTGAAAGCAGCATTCCGAAGAACCGGCCGATGCCGGTTCTTTTTTTGCGCAAAAAAGCGGCACAGGAGGTTTCCCTGCCATGCCGCCTGCATACTGATGCCAAAGAAAAGCTTAGTCTCCTCCGAGCAGTCCGCCAAGACCATTCAGAAGGCCGCCAAGACCGCTTCCGTCACCGCCGGTGAAACCGGAAAGCAGAGAAGACAGGCCTGATCCGCTCAGCACAGAGGACAGGACGGAACTGAGGGCGCCCTCACCGGTGAAGCTGGACATGACGGAAGTGAGCATGGAGCTCAGGCCGCCTTCACCGAAGCCGCTGAACATGGAGGAAATCAGGGAAGTCAGGTTGCCCTTCTCCGTGAAACTGCTCACCAGGGAGGACAGCAGAGAAGACAGGCCCTCTCCATTGCCCACAGCAGAGAAGATCTGGGACACCATGGAGCCCAGGCCGCTTTCACTGACAAGACCGCGGGTCATGCCGTCCATCTGCTGCACAAGCGCGTCCGTGTTGACGTTTCCGCTTTCGTCGGTAGGCAGAAGTCCGGTGAGGGTGCTGACCACGGAACCTATGTCAACGCCGCCGTTCTCATCGGCAGGCAGAAGCTCGGTCACGGAATCAGCCACAATTCCCGCATCCACATTGCCCGCTTCATCCTTGGGCAGCTGCTCCGTGAGCGTGGTCATGGCTGCTTCCACGTCCACATAGCCGTCTTCCGTGCGGGGAGGATTGCCGAAAATCCCGGAAATCACCTGAGTGGCATTTCCCTCCTCTGCCACTGCGGGCAGAGCGGCCAGGACCATCATAAGGGCCAGCGCCAGAGCAAACACTTTCCTGAACTGTTTCATGGGAATATATCTCCTTTCAATGGAAAAATCCAAGAAGAATTATACCACAAGGAATGCGCAGGAATACACAATTCATTGAGAATCTCCAAGATTTT
>CAMNDE010000098.1:0-9854 GCA_946534895.1 uncultured Clostridia bacterium | reverse complement strand
AGCATGGACAAACATATAACAATTTTTCACAAAAAGGACAAAAACTCACATTTCTGAATGAGGGACTTGACTTATCTGCCATGGGATCGGGAAAATAAAAAATAAAACCGCAGGGGGTGCAGTTTTATGGGAAAAGCTGTTTTTACCGATGAAAGTGAGCGGTATGTTCTGAAAAATGATGAAGTTGAGATAATACTTACAGCGGATCCGCCGCAGTGCGAAATCCTCTTTCCGCGCTCAGGCATGCCTTCCACCCGGTTTTGTTCGTTTGAATTCCGTTACCGGGAACAGATGATTGAAGGCAGTATGCTGGCCGGTTGTCCGAGATCGGTTCTGAGCCGGAGGGAGCAGGACCGGACGGAGGCCGAGCTTCAGATCCAGATGGGCGTGGTAAAGGTGCGCTGGGTTCTGAGTCTGCCGGACGAGGGCAGCATGCTGTTTATCCGGCTGTACCTGGAAGGGAATGACATCATTTCCTCAAATTATCTGTGTCCGGTATATGTGCAGGGGCGCGCGTTTCCTCTGCCCGGAGCGGAACGTCCGCGGCTTCTGTATGTGCCCTATGACAATGACAAGTGGATACGCTATCAGGCGCAGGAACTGCAGACCTGCGGTACGAGCTATGAAGTTACTGCAGTTTATGATGATGCATCGCGCCAGGGGTATATTATCGGATCCGTTACCCATGATCAGTGGAAAACCGGCATCATTACCCACGGCGGATACGGAGAACTGAGTATGCTGCGGGCCTATGGCGGTGCGGCGGATGCCAATACCCGGGATCCCTGGCAGAGGCATGGTGCGGTCCGGGGAAAGACCATTGCCTCGCCTGTGATCATGATCGCCTGTGCCGATGATTTCCGCCGGGGTCTGATTTCCTATGGTGAGGTCAACGCCAGGCTTGCGCCGCCACCGCCCTGGAAGGATGGCGTGATTTTCGGCTGGAACAGCTGGGCGTGCCTGACAACTTCCATTGATCTTCCGGCATACCTGAAAGTCAGCGAGACCTTTGAAAAGTGGAAGGAAAACGGTTTTGAGAACCGCGGACAGGTCTATGTGAACTTTGACTCTTTCTGGGACAGGCTGACTCAGGAAGAGCTTGAAGAGGCCGTGAGAACCGTACATGCGCGCGGACAGAAAGCAGGCATTTATTACACCCCGTTCACATGCTGGACGCGGGAGCTTGACCGTGTGGTGGAGGATACGGACGGACAGTACACATGGCGTGATCTGATCCTCCGGGATGAACATGACAATCCGATACCCCCCATTGCCGGCGGATACCCTGTGGACCCCACGCACCCGGGCAATGTCATGCGCGTGAACCGGCGGATCCGGTGGTTTCTGGATATGGGTTTTGATTACCTCAAGGTGGACTTCATGTCCCACGGTGCCTGTGAGGGCGTGCATTATCTCCGCTCGTGCACCACAGGTGTGGAGGCTTACCACTATGGGCTGAAGAAGATGTGGGAGCCGCTGCAGGAGCTGGGATCCGGAAAGAGCTTCTTCGTGGATTTTTCCATTGCACCCCTGTTCCCGCATGGATATGCCCATGCCCGCCGGGTATCCTGTGACAGTTTCGGGCAGATCTATGATACGGAATATATGCTCAATTCCATGACATACGCGTTCTGGCAGTGCGGAACTGTCTATGCATATACGGATCCGGATCACACGTGTCTGTACAGGAGCGTCGGACGGCCGGTATCTGCCCTGGCCGAGGCGCGCAGCCGCCTGCTTGCGTCGGTCATCAGCGGGACGGTTCTTCTGCTCAGCGATGATTATCGGAATTCGGACGCAGTAAGCCGGACAGAAGCACTCCTGACCCGGGAGTACCTCGATGTGGCACGCTGCGGAAGGGTCTTCCTGCCTGTAGAGTGCAGTCAGGGGACTGCAGCGAGCCGCTTTTTCTGTCGGGATGATGGCGACAGGGTGTATCTTGCTGCGTTTCATTACGGGGAAGAAGACACGGTGCTTGAGCTGCCGCTGGCACGGCTTGGAAAGGTACCGGGCAATGCCCGGTTTGTATCTGAAGCCGATGGGATGGATCTGACAGGACCGGTACTGCGTATTCCTCTTGGTGCGCGTGCCTGTACGCTTCTGCACTGGGATCGCCGCTGAGAGCGGGGAAGAGCATGAGGAAATGACAGAGTGGAGGAAAACGCATCATGCGTATAGCTGTGGCGCATCTGTATCATGAGTCCAATACTTTCTGCAGGGAGAAGACCTGCTTTCAGGACTTTGAACTGCTTCAGGGAGAGGCCATGCTCTCTGCCCTGCCGGGCGTGGAGATTCTGCAGGCGGCAGGGGCGCAGGTAGTTCCCACGCTCTATGCGCAGAAATGGTCTTCGGGCATGGTGGAAGAAACGGCGTTTATGGAATTTGAAAACCGGATCCTGAACCGGCTTGCAGCAGAAGACGGCGCGCTGGACGGGATCTATCTCTCGCTTCACGGGGCTATGACAGTGGAGAACGTCGGATCCGGCGAATTCCATCTTCTGACCAGAATCCGTGAGCTGCTGGGCGAAGCTATTCCGATTGCTGTTTCCATGGACATGCATGCCAATCTGCCCGAGGGCATAGAGAAGCTGGCCAATGTGATCACGGGGTATCACACCGCACCGCACACGGACGCAGAGGAAACCCAGCGCAAGGCGGTGCGCGCACTTCTGCGCATACTGGAGAGCGGGGAGGAAGTGCACCCGGAGATGGTCACCCTGCCCATGCTGCTGGCAGGAGAAAGGGCACTTTCCAGGGATGAACCGCTGCGCGGCATATATGCGCGCTGCGGGGAGCTGGAAAAGGATCCGCGCTTTCTGGCGGCCACCCTGTTTGTGGGCATGGCCTGGAGCGATACGCCGCATTCAAGATGCTCCGTGCTGGTTACCCCGTCTTCCATGGATTCGGCGCTTATGGCCAGGAAGGAAGCCCTTGACATGGCCGCGGTTCTGTTTGCACATCGTGATGAATGCCCCTATGCACATCCGACTTTTGAGATGGAGGAAGCCGTCAGGCGTGCGCTTGACAGCCGGAATGCACCGCTTTATCTGTCTGATTCCGGGGACAACCCAACGGCGGGCGGTGAAGGGGATACCACATGTGTGCTGCGGGAGATGATGCGGCTGGATCCTGACAAAAGGGTGCTGTTCGCCCCTCTGACGGATGATGTACATTTCAGCGGAATTTCAGAGCTTGCGGAAGGAACAGAATGCTCTCTGGAAATCGGAACCGGACGAAACCGTGATTGTGCGCCTGCGGCGGACCGGTTTAAGCTGCTCAGGAAGGGAGAAGTGCTTTCCTGGCATGGAAGCACGCTCTCAAAGGCTGCGGATTTCTGTCTGCTGAGATGGCACCATCTGGATGTGATCCTGGTGAACCGGAGCATGGCCATGACTGGAATGGAGTGCTTCGAATCAGCAGGCGTCAGCATCACGGACTACGCCGTGGTGGTTCTGAAAATGGGATACATGTATGCAGAGATTGCAGGGCCCTGCCGGGAAAACATCATGGCCCTGACACCGGGAAATACTCCGCTTAAGATGACGGCCGGGCAGTATCAGCATCTGACAAGGCCGATATGGCCGCTGGACAGGGAGGTGAGCTGGCATGCCTGAAACATTGAACTTGCCGGAAGTGGAGCTGAGACAGGTCGGTTCGCCGGAAACGGATGCGGGAATTCCGGTCATGCTTACGGATAAGACCATGCAGGACCGTCTGCAGCGCATTCTTGCCCGGATGCAGGCGGCGCAGCTGGACAGCCTTGTGTTCTGGTGCGACCTGGAGCATGGCTCGAACTTTGAATACCTGACCGGATTCCTGACGCGATTCGAGGAAGGCCTGCTGGTTTTGAAATCGGACGGGGACGCATGTCTGATCCTGGGCAATGAAAACCTGAAACTCGGCGTACACAGCCGGCTGAAAGCCAGAGTGATTCATTGCCCGTACTTTTCCCTTCCCAATCAGCCGATGGACGGAGAGCGCAGCCTTGCGGAAATTTTCCGGGAAGCCGGGATCGGCAGGAAGCAGAAGATCGGGGTTGTGGGCTGGAAACTGTTCCGCGCATCCAAAATGGACAGCCGGTACATGTTTGATCTGCCGGAATACGTGATGTGCGCGCTGAGGGAAGCCGCAGACGGCGGCGAGATCGTGAATGCGGCAGCGCTCATGATCGGCCCCGGAGGCGCGCGCACGGTGAACAATGCAAATGAGATCGCGCACTATGCCTTTGGCTCGGCGCTGGCGTCCGACTGTGTGATCCGTACCATGGATATCATGGAGTGCGGCATGAATGAGCTGGAACTGGCCGGGCATATGCAGGCCATGGGACAGGACCCGACGGTGGTGACGATCTGTGCTGCCGGACCAAGGTATGAGCATGCGAACCTGTATCCAAGATCGCGGATACTGGAAAAAGGAGACACCGTATCGCTGACCTGCGGCTATAAGGGCGGGCTTGCGAGCCGCTCCGGGTATGCGGTAGTCAGTGCGGAGGAGCTCCCGCCTCAGTGCCGGGGGTATATAAAAGAACTGGTGGAGCCCTATTTCCGGACGGTGGTCATCTGGCTGGAGCAGATCCGGATCGGTATGACGGGCGGGCAGCTGTTTGAGCTGGTGGATACGGTGCTTCCAAGGGAAAGGTATCACTGGAAACTCTGTCCGGGGCATCTGACTGCAGACGAAGAATGGCTGTCCAGCCCAGTGTACGAACACTCAGAGGAAATACTGCAGAGCGGCATGATGCTGCAGCTGGATATTATTCCTTCGGTGCAGGGATATGGCGGTACGGGATGTGAAAACGGCATTGTGCTTGCGGATGAGAGCCTCCGTTCGGCACTCAGAGAGGAAGCGCCGGAAGAGTTTGCCCGGATGCAGAGGAGACGTGAATGGATAGGCCGTGAGCTTGGCATACGGCTTCCGGAGCATGTGCTTCCCCTGAGCAGCGGAGTCGGCTATCTGCGGCCGTACATGCTCGCAAAAGGCATGGCAATGACGGTAAAACACTGATAGATGCGGACAAGGAGGAAATGAATATGGAAAAGATTTACTGGGGCATTGATGTGGGCGGTACAAACATCAAGCTGGGTGCCTTTCTGGAAGACGGACAGATGCTTGTGAAGCAGGAAATGCGCACAGACCTGAGCGATAATGGGAAGCATATCATGCCTTCCATTGACAGTGAAATACGACGTATTGCCGCGGATAAGGGCTGGGAATGGTCGCGCATGGCCGGCGCAGGCATAGGAATTCCAGGGCCGGTGCAGAAGAGTGGCTTCGTGGAACGCTGCGTGGACCTGCACTGGACACGGTTCAATCCGCAGGTGGAAATGACAGGACTCCTGGGTATTCCGGTGACTGCCGGAAACGATGCCAATATGGCAGCCTACGGCGAGTACTGGAAGGGCGGCGGCAGGGATTATGCAAGCCTGATGTTTATTACACTGGGCACCGGTGTGGGTGCCGGCATTATCCTGGAAGGCGGACAGATGCTGTATGGCGCGAAGGGCCTGGGCGGGGAGATCGGACATACCGTGATCTGCCCGGAAGAAACACTGCAGTGTACCTGCGGCCATTACGGATGTCTGGACCAGCTGGCGTCTGCGACGGGCATTGTCAGGAATGCACACCGTTTTCTGGAAAAGGACAGCAGGCCTTCTCTGCTCAGGGAGCAGGCGGACTTCAGCTGTGCAGATGTCTTTGGTGCGGCAAAGGCGGGGGATGCGGTGGCGGAAGAGGCTGTCACATACTGTCTTTCCTATCTTGGAAAGTCCATTGCGTATGCCAGCTACATAGTGGATCCTGAAGTGTTCATTCTCGGCGGCGGCGTATCCAATGCGGGACAGTATATGATTGATATTGTGGAAAAGATTTACCATGAGAATGCACAGCTGGCAGACACTTTTTCCGATATCCGTCTGGCATCCCTGGGAAACGATGCAGGCATGATCGGGTGTGCCGGTGTGGCAATCCATGCGGCAGTGAAATGAATAAAGCCAGAGCTGCTGACAGTGTGAGAGGATGTGGGATCATGGAATCCAGGATTCTGAAAAACCGGTTTCTGAGCGTGACTGTTCTTCCGGAAAGGGGCGGCAAACTGGCATCCCTGCAGTATGTTCCCACCGGAACCGAACTGCTTGCCCAGCCGCCCTGCGGTTTTCCGGCACTCAGGCCGGGCATGCCTTTTGAAGAAGGGGATGCGTCCGGATTTGATGATGTGTTTCCGTCCATGGGCGAAAAAGCATGCATGGGACGCTGGGAGGAAGTACCGGACCACGGCATGGTATGGACCATGCCCATGCAATGCTGCGGGGAAGGGAAAAATCTGAGCCTTCAGTTCTGCGTCGAGGGCTGGGATTACCGGAAGACGGTGCGGCTGGACGGCAGCTCGCTGATCCTTTCGTGGACAATCCGGAATGTATCAGACAGGGCAATGCCGTATACCTGGGTGTGCCACTGTCTCTGGCAGCTGGATGATGACATGCGGTTTTTCTATCCGGACGCGGACATGGTGGATGTGATGGACCCGGAAGAAAAAAAGTGCGATGCAATTCTTCAGCCTGTTGTGGATGGCGGTATGGCAAAAACCTACACTGCCGGGCGCATTCGTGAGGGGCGGTGCGGCTGCATGTGGCCGCGGCGCACACTGAAGATGACGATGGAATGGGATGCGGAAAAGCTTCCGTATCTGGGCTTCTGGATCACCAATGGAGGGTGGCGCGGAGACCGGAATTTTGCCTTTGAACCCTGTCTCTCCTTTTATGACAGCCTTGCACGAAGCGACGCTTCCGGAACCCTGCGGGTCATGCGGGCAGGGGAAGCAGCGGAGTTTGAAATCCGGATCCGGATCGGGGAAATTTGACCGCAACCAGGTCATGGACCGGGTGAGCGGCAGATAAGCGGGGAGGAAATACGATGATTTATCAGGACAGCAGGTTCCTTGTACTGCAGACAAACCACTATTCCTATGTGATTTCCCTGAATGCACCGGCGCCTCTGGGCATCTACTGGGGACCGAAGATCGATGCCCGGGACGCTGAATGTCTGCATCCGCTCAATGACAGGTCATCCTTTGAACAGGAAATGTGGCGTGCTTCCCTTGAGTATCCGGCTTTTGACGGAAGAACGTTCGGCACGGTTGCGCTTCAGGCGGAGTGTCCGCTGTTTCTGACAACAGCCGGTGTGGAAGCAGACGGAGAGGAGGTGCGGATCCACCTGGAGGATGCCCGGGCGGGGATTCGGGTCACCCTGGAATACCGGGTATACCCGGAGTTTGACACAATACGCAGGAGTGTCAGTATTTCTGCGGTGAATGAGCCTGTCAGGGTACGGAAGTTTTTTACGGCATCCGTGCCGCTGCCGGAAGGCGCAGTGACGGCGCAGTATGTAAGTGGATGCTGGGCAGGGGAATTCCGGCGTTTTCGTCAGCCGATAGGTCCCGGGATGCTGACGCTTGAAAATGCAAAAGGCATGTCCGGTCCGGACAGCAGCCCGTTCCTGATGCTCACGGAGTCCGATATGGAGGAAAGCGGGAACGCATATGCCGCAATGCTTGAGTGGAGCGGACCATGGACCATGCAGGTGAAACGTGAGATTCTGGGCGGAGGAAGGCTCGCCGGCGGCTGGAATGCGCGGGATCTGAATATCGACCTTCAGCCGGGAGAGGGCCTGAAGTCACCGGCAATGTATCTTTCGGCGTCGCCCTGCGGTATCGGGGGCCTGAGCCGTACGATGCATGATCTGGAACGCTGTGAGATTGCACGCCCGAGACATGCGCGCAGGGTATTGTACAATTCATGGGAGGCCACAGAGTTTCAGGTCCGGTGTGAGGAGCAGATGGCCCTTGCGGAGCGTGCGGCGCAGCTGGGCGTGGAACTGTTCGTGATTGATGACGGATGGTTCGGCCAGCGCAACAGCGATCGGGCAGGGCTGGGCGACTGGTATGTGAATCCGGAGAAGTTCCCGGACGGGCTGGAAGTGCTGATTGAACGGGTGCATGCGCTGGGCATGAAGTTTGGAATCTGGGTGGAACCGGAATCTGTGAACCCTGACTCGGACCTGTACCGCGCACATCCGGACTGGATTTTCCGCCTGCCGGGCAGGGAACCGGTTACCATGCGGAATCAGTATCTTCTGGATATGGGAAAGCCGGAGGTGGAAGCCTTTGCTCTGAACATGCTCAGAGACCTCATGAGCCGTTACCGGATTGATTATTTTAAGTGGGATATGAACCGTCCGCTGACGGATGCAAGTGAAGAGATTGCGCCTATGGCACGGGAAAAGCAGGTGCTGGCAGTCTACAGAATCCTGGAAAAGCTGCGCAGCGAATATCCGGATCTGGATATTGAAGCATGCAGCGGGGGCGGAGGACGTGCGGATATGGGCATGATTTCACGCACGGATCAGTTCTGGGTCTCAGATAACACAGATCCCTATGACCGGCTCAGGATCCAGGAGGGCTCTTCC
Source organism: uncultured Clostridia bacterium (assembly GCA_946534895.1). Taxonomy (GTDB): domain Bacteria; phylum Bacillota; class Clostridia; order Christensenellales; family Aristaeellaceae; genus UBA2943. The sequence goes on along the minus strand of CAMNDE010000098.1, from coordinate 1,394 downwards.
CTGTGTTATGCACCGGTGTATACATCATGCTGGGTGACGGATACACCGGCATGGGCGCACAAGAAAGGCCGGGACAGCCTGAAATACAAGTTCCACGTGGCCATGATGGGTACGCTTGGCATAGGTGCGAATATCAACCGGTACAGTGATGAACAGATGAAGGAAGCGGCGGAGTGGATCGGGAAATACAAGAAGATCCGGGCTCTGGTGCATGAAGGGGATCTGTACAGGCTTTCCCTGCCGTCGTGTGCCAATATCTGTGCCAATATGTTCGTGGCCAAGAACCGGGAAGCCTTTGTGCTCTTTGCGTTCCTGCATGCTCAGGAATACGGTGATCGTTGTCCGCGCCTGTATTTGAGTGGACTGAATCCGGACTTTCTGTATGTGTGCGAGGAAACCGGAGAGAAACGCTACGGAAGCACACTTATGCATGCCGGAATTGAGCCTGGACTCCGCGGGGACTTTGACAGCCTGATGATGCACTGGACAGCAGCAGAAGAAACCGGAGAAAAGGACTGAGAATTGTGAGGGTACTGTCTATTGGCAACAGCTTTTCCCAGGATGCACAGTACTATCTGCATGACCTGAGTATTCAGGAGGGCAGAGAAATTGAGTGCATCAACCTTCTTATTGGCGGGTGCCCTCTGAAACTGCACTGGGAGAATACGGCTTCGGACGCAAAAGCCTACACGATGGAAGTAAACGGCAAGACTCTGCCAGGAGCCGGGCAGGTTTCTATCCGGGAAATGCTTGCAGCGAAAGACTGGGATGTCATAACGCTTCAGCAGGCAAGCCATGACAGCGGACAGTTTGAAACGTATGAGCCCTATCTGACAGATCTGGCAGACTATATACGGAAATTAGTGCCTGGAGCGCGCCTGATGATTCAGGAAACCTGGGCATATGAATTGGACAGCAGTCATCCGGAATTCCAGAGATATCAGAAGAACCAGAGCGTAATGTATGCTGCACTCAGGAACGCATACCGGCGGGCTGCTGAGAGTATCCACGCACCGCTGATTCCTGTGGGGGATGTCATTCAGGCACTGCGTGATCTTCCTGAGTTTGACTATGCGCACGGCGGAGTATCCCTCTGTCGGGACGGCTTCCATCTGAGCATGTCACTGGGCCGGTATGCGGCTGCAGCAACGTGGTACATGGCTTTGCAGAAAAAGGCAGCCGTCGGGAAAATGGTTCCGGAATTGTTCAGTGATGAGGAAAGAAAGCTGATTCCGCTGGTGGTGGAAACAGCAAAGCACGTTCTGTTCGCTGATTGTATGTGAAAGATACTCTTTGCTGTCTGTCGGGGATAAAGCCGGACATACTGGAGAATCCGTTTGACTGCCGATACTGGACAGGATAATGCCGCGCATTCCCCCTGCTCCAGACGGAAG
>CAMNDE010000097.1:0-9864 GCA_946534895.1 uncultured Clostridia bacterium | reverse complement strand
TGGAATCCTGTCTGCAAAACATGTAAAAAGCGGCACCAAAAACAGTGCCGCTCCCATGTTTCCGAAATCACAGCCTGATCAGAACTTCAGAAGCATTTTCAGTCTGCCGCTGAGCCGGAATCCCGCCACAATATGATGCATACCGCCGCAGCATCTGCACTCGCTCGAATATCTGTAAAGGCAGTCCGAAGGGTTCAGCCGGACATGGTATGTACTGTTGATGCACCTGCGGCAGATATTGTCACCGAACCTGCGCCGGATGCGTTTGGTGGTCATCACTGTGCTTTCACCGCCCTGCTTTGGATATCTGCGGCTGCCTCCATGCAATCTGAGCGCATGCTTATGCGCTTTCCCTGCCTTCATCAGCCTCTGTGGATTTTCATTCTAAACAAAAATCAGGAATAAGTCCACTCAAACCCGGTCGAAAACAAAGAAAAATCATTGTATTTCAACGTTTGCCATGCCCTGCACAGATTTTCATCGCATATTCCGCTGCGCGATCACGTTTCCGCTTCTTCCGGATGCTCAATCCGCTTCCCGCCGAGCCAGCAGTCCAGTACCTTTATTTCATGGATCCGGTCCGGATCTGTCGCAAAAGGATTTTCCGAAAGCCGGACAAAGTCCGCCAGGTATCCCGGCGCGATTCTTCCCTTGGTCTTTTCCTCAAAGCTGGCCTCTGCCCCTCGCCAGGTAAAGCTGTCCAGTGCTTCCTGGACAGAGAATGCCTGCTCCGGCAGATATGGTCCTGTCCCGTCCAGGGATGTGCGCGTAATTGCACACTGGATGCCTTCCATGACGTCCGGCAGTTCCACCGGGCAGTCCGAACCGTTGGACACGCTGACGCCGCCGTCCAGAAGGGTCTTCCAGCTGTAGCTGGAAGCGGCCAGCTCCGCGCCGGCGCGGCATTCCACAATATGGTTGTCGTAGTCCAGAAAGATGGACTGGGCGTATACGTGCAGCTGCATGTCCCGGATGCGTCTGAGCTGATCCGGGCGCGTGATCTGGCAGTGCACGATACCGTGCCGGTGATCCTTGCGCGGGCAAACGGTCTGCGCACGTTCCATCGCATCCAGTACCCTGTCCAGACAGGCATCCCCGATGGCATGCACGGCCAGCTGCATGCCATGCGCATGGGCCATGGAAACCATTTCCCGCAGAATCGCATCCGGGTACAGGGAAAAGCCGCATGTGTCCGGCGCGTCCGCATAGGGCCGGCTCAGATGTGCCGTCCGGCTTCCCAGGGACCCGTCCCCCAGAAGCTTGACGGGGCCGATCCGGAACATGTCATCTCCCGTGCCGGTCCGCGCGCCGGAAGCGAGAAACGCTCCCAGGCTTTCCGGATCGGTGAACTGCGCCTGTTCATTGACGCGCACGGTCAGCTCACCCTCTGACGCCATCTCACGGTAGACCTCATTGATCATCTCCCAGGGCAGGCCCTGGAACACCTGATAGTCGTCTGTCTGCACGCTGGTGATGCCGTAGCGGTTCACGGCCCTGCAGGCCCTGCGCAGCATATCCCGGATTTCCCGGCGTCCCGGCACGGGCAGCACACGCTGAGCCAGTTCCATGGCGTTGTCATACAGCCGGCCGTCCGGCATGCCCCCGGACATGCCGATCTCCCCGCCTTCAGGGCATGCCGTATCCGCATGGATACCCGCCGCTTCCAGGGCTCTGGAATTAAGCACGCAGCAGTGCCCGCAGGCGCGGGTCAGCATGATGGGCACATCCCTGGAGACAGCATCCAGGTCATGCCGGTCAGGCATGCGCTTTTCATCCGAGAACAGGTCCTGGTTCCAGCCGCGTCCGACCAGCCACTGCCCGTTTTCGGGCATCTGCCGTGCGAGACAGGACCGGACATGATCCAGCAGTTCCCGAAGGCTTCCGGAATGCGGCGCGAGCTGCATGGTGCGCAGCACGTTTCCGAAACTGAGCAGGTGCATGTGTGAATCATTGAAGCCCGCGCACACAAAACTGCCGTTCAGGTCCACGCGCTCGTCCGCGTCCGCCGCGGCAGAAAGCATATCCTCATTCCCGCCCACCAGGCAGAAGCGCCCGTCTTTCACCACGAAGGCTTCCTGAAGCGGAAACGTGCCTGTATAGACGCTGGCATTGTAATAGACTGTTTTCATGGTTTCCCTCCGTCTTCCGGCTGAGCGGGATGCGTCAGGAGATCATCTTCCGGGCAAACTCGGCAGCCGCGCGCAGATCCTCTTCATTCGGCCGGCCCTTGTGCAGGCTCTTGAATTCACCCCTGCAGTGGAATTCATGCTCATCCACTTCAATCCCGACCTTTTCCGCTTCCGCCCGTACCTTTTTATAGGTGGAGTTCAGCATGGCGGCCGAGCCGAAATTCACAATCCGGCCGACCAATTTCCTGTCCAGGGAGCGGATAAAATTTCTTACCTCAGGATCGATGGAAAAGGCGTAATACGAGTTTCCGAGAAAAAGAAGGTCCACCCGTTCCGTCACGGGCACCGAGATGGGCTGCGCTTCCACGCCAATTGCCGCGGCAACCGCCTCGGCGAGACGCCGGGTATTGCCGGTCTTGGTATAGTATCTGACTGCGATTTTCATGATGTTTTCCTTTCTGCCTGCCGGCATACCGTTCTTCTGCTCCGCCCGCCTACAGGGACTGCTCCAGACGGTCCAGCTCCTGAGCGAAACGGTCATCATTGTGGTCCATCATCTTCCCGCGGAAGACATGATACGGGACCACCTTTACATCATTGACCTCATAATGGTCAAAGGCAATGCCTTGTTCCGGAACCCGCACCCTGCAGCCGAACACGGTGATGAGAAGGCCCGAGCCCCGGCCCCATTCCGCAATAAATTCCCAGGCGGGCACCAGATCTTCCGCGTCCAGCTCCAGTCCCAGTTCTTCCCGGACTTCCCGCACCGCCGCTTCCTTCAGGGATTCCCCGGAACGCACGGATCCGCCCGTCGCATCCCACTTGCCGGCATAGTACCGGGCCTTCAGGGAGCGCTGCTGCATGATATACATGCCCTCGCCCTTTCCGGGCTCCGGGCTGTCCGCCGTTTTCAGGATCACCAGGACATGCCGGAAGAAATCCCCGCGCTCCACCGGCGCGTGCTTGGGCACGCCTGTTTTCCTGAGAACGCCGTCCCGGGTATACACATCCCTGTACTCCATCTCCTGACCCTCTCTTTCAGTTCCGGAATCATCAGCCGAGCGACGCCATGACAATGAACCCTGCAAGCGTTACCAGCGTGGACAGGGACAGAACCGATGACAGATACACGCGCTGCTGCTCATCCCTGGAAAACACCGGCAGCACGTAGGGCGGCGGCAGCAGGAACATGAGCCACACAGCCCGGTCCCATTCGGCACCCGGCCAGAGAATACGGAACAGACTCAGCATTCCGAAGCCGAGCACCGCCATGATCATCAGGCGCAGACCGACAGAGCGCAGCGCCTCACTCCATGGTATATCCCGGAACACCAGGTCATACCCGATGGAAATCAGGATCAGGCAGCTCACGGGTGCCGAAATGAAATCCGTGCAGGCATCCAGCACGCTCGCCGCCCCGGAGGGCACCAGGGCCTGATACAGCCCGCTCACACCCAGAATCACGCCGCAGACAATCGCAAGGATGATGGGCGACAGCGCCATTTCCCGCAGCAGCCGGCGCGCCGTGGGTGTTTCGCCCTCGCCCACGCCGATGAGCACCTTGTACAGGGTGAACACGAAGAGTACCTGTCCGAGATCGATCCGGGCAAAATCCGCCAGGTGCGCACTTCCATACAGAAGCGTATACAGCGCATATCCGAGCATGCCGGCCTCAAACCCGGTGGTAAGGAACGGTACAAAATGACTGCGCAGCCCCAGAGGCGGCCCCAGCCATTTTCCCGCAAGCCAGGCCAGGATGCACAGAAGAAACATCAGAAGCGGAACCACAAGCGTCGCCAGCGAGTATTCCGCTGTGGCAAACGTATGCAGCAGCACCGCGGGAAGGCCTATGGACACAGCCACCTTTTTCAGCGCATCCACGCCTTCCCGGGTGAGTATCTGACGCTTCCGGCACAGCATGCCGATCAGCAGCATCAGGATGACCGGAAGGATGATTCTCAGCACTTCCGCAAAGCGTTCCAATCAGCTCACCACCTTCCACAGATGTCCGGAATTCCCGCGTTTCAGCTCAGTTCGACAGACGCACACAGTTCATCGTGCAGTTCGATGTCCGCTTTCCGCTCTCCGGATGCCAGGCGGTACGCGCCTTTGAACCCGGTAAAGGTCACCCATCCCTCCGCGTCAGCCGTCAGTGTCTCATGGGTTTCCCACTCGCCATGAATCAGCTGCTTCAGGGCATGGTAGGAAGGCTTTTCACTGTTGTCCTCATGCACAAACCCGGAGGGCGCCTTCAGCCAGCATCCGTCATTGAAATCCCAGGTGGTAATGGCTTCCACCAGCGGATGGCTGAAGAGCACGGAATACATTTCCGTGATTTCCCTCGCCTGGCGTTCCTCGCCTTCCGGCGTGCTCGGCCATTCATTTACCTGCCAGTCATTCAGGTCCACAATATGCGCCGGCATGATATCGCCGGAAATCAGCGTGTTCTCCGTGAAATGAATCGGCAGGTGAAAGCGTGAGAACCTCTCCAGCACATCCTGAAGCTTTTCCAGACCCCAGTAGCCCTGATGCTGATGGCTCTGAATGCCGATGGCGCTGATGGGCACGCCCGCCTCCAGCAGGCCTTCCAGCAGGATTTCATAGGAAACGCTTGTGTTGAAATCATTGATCAGGAGCACCGCGTCCGGATTCGTCTCCCTAGCGGCGGCGAACACTTCCTTCACCAGCCGGATCCGGCCCATGTCCTTGCAGATGCGGGTGATGGCGTTGTCATACTTGTCAAAGACCGGCATGATGACCACTTCATTGATCACGTCCCACATGTCGATCACGCCCCTGAACGCGCTGACATCCCGGTGAATGCGCTCGATCTGCCGGCGGAAGATTTCCTCATTCGAATACTGCATGAGCCACGGAGCGCAGGCGGTATGCCAGCAGAGCGGATGTCCCTTGACCTGCACGCCCGCGCTTCGCAGCCACTTCGCGGCCTCCATGGTCTCCGCATACGCCGTCTGGCCTTCCACAGGCTCATACCGGCCCCAGTAGAACGGCAGGGTGCCGTAATTGAACAGGGCCTTCCACTTTTCCATGCGCTGTGCGAGAAACGCCTTCTTTTCCGGGTCCTGGGTCTTCATCATGGCCACGGTGTCAAAGGCGCCGCATCCAAAGAGAAAATCGTGCGAGACCTGATCTGCCTGCACAGTGCACCCCGATGCCGGCGTACCGTCCGCGTTCATGATGCGCAGCCTTGCCTGGGCCTGACGATGTTTCAGTTCACTCATTCCTGTTTCCGCCTCTTTCTCTCCGCAGGATATTCCGTATCAGTATGCTATCATGAATATCAGAAATCACAGTATTTTTCAACAGCGTTCCACAATTCCTGTCACGCTTTCCAGAGCAGACGGTTCTCCTCGATCAGCGCCTGCAGCGTGCCCTGAGCGCTGAGCCAGCTCAGGTAGGACCTGACCGTGCTTCCGACGAGCGCGTGCTGTTCATATGTCATGGTCAGGCTGTAGCGCTCAAACAGCCGCTTCAGTATCTCTTCAGAGGACATGGGCTCCAGGCACATGTCCGCAATGGTCTGTGCGATTTCGTATACCTTCTCCATGTTCCTTTTCGCCAGGGGCGCGATATTCTCTGCCGGCTCCGCGTGCGCCGGAATGAACAGCCGTGCCTGCATTTTCTGAACCGCCTCCAGCGTGGACAGGTATGCTCCCACATCCACGAGGAAACTGATCTGGTATTTGTCCAGCGTCGCCTGGCTGGACAGGCAGTCCGCGAGATACACCACACCCTCCGCTGTGCGGAACCCGGTCATATCCCAGGAATGCCCGGGCAGGGGGATCATGCTCATGCCCTCCGGAAGGCATGACTCCGTGAGCAGATTTACCGTGCAGCCCTGGGCCATCAGGAACTTGTGCCGCAGTTCCCCCGGCGGAAACCCGCCATAGAGGAAAGCCGGTTCGAGCACGGGATGTTCCGTGAAATCCCGTTCAATGCCCGGCGCATAGACCCGGCAGCCTGTCTGTTTCTGCAGATACTGATTCCCTCCGATATGGTCCGCATGGGAATGCGTGTTATAGACAGCCTCCAGGGTCCACCCGTTTGCGTTCAGAATCCGCATGACCTTTTTCCCGGCATCCCGGTCATTTCCACTGTCAATCAGACATACCCGGTCCCCGGATATTCTGACCAGTCCGATTTTGGCCGGACTCTCGATATAATAGTCATGCTCTGATACCTGAATCAGTTCGTACATACTGCCCCCTGATGATACGGCGCAGGCATACACAAGTTTTTCTGCCGCGCGCTTCCTTTTCCGGATTCCGCTTCGTGATCTGCCCGGATTCCGCCCAAAACTGCCTGCCGGGTATATAGTCGGAATTCTATACGCAACCGCGCATATTTGCAACCATGTGCCTTTATGGAAAAAAGGCCGGGCGGCGAACCCGAAATTCACCGCCAGGCCTGTATGTTTTTTGGGGAAAGGCATATGCCCTATTGCTTTCAGTCTCCGTTTTCCGTCAGCTTGGGCCGGGATTTCGTGTTCACCACTTCCTCCGTCACGTCCTCCAGAATCGGCATGGTGCCCTCAAGCGTCACCGCATCCAGGCCTGTGGCGGGAAGCTCTGTCACAGCACCGCCCGGCACCTGGAAGGTAAAGGCATTCAGATAGTCTTCCAGACTCCTGCTGCGGATCACGATAGAGACAAGATCCGTAAGCACTTCGCTTTCAAACAGTTTCTTTGCCGTTGCGAGCAGTACGTTCTCCTCTTCCTCAGAATCCGCGAACAGTCCGGTGACATCCACCCAGTGTCCGTTCAGGTAAATGACGGCCTTGATCTTTTCCAGCTCATCCGAATTCGGCTTGACCTTGACGTACAGCAGGCAGGGGAAGGTGCGGCCGGGCCGGCTCATGGCGTGAATCGTATGCCCGTCTGCACCGGCGGCCACCGTGCTGGTGGTAAACACTTCGCTGATCAGGCCGCGGAGCCACTGCTGGGCTTCTGCGACTTCCGCCTGAACTTCCGGGGAAAGCTCCACTTCTTCCGTGACCGTCTCCTCTTCTTCCGCCTGTTCCATCAGGGCTTCCACAAACAGCTGCCAGAAGCCTTTTTCTTCCGGTTCCTCCTGGACTTCGACTTCCGGTTCCTTCGCAAAGCGCTCGAACAGCCTGGGCAGTCCTGTGAAATCCCTGGTCTCGAACCGTTCCTTCAGATCGTTTACAATCTCCCTGAGACGTCCCGTATTGACATTCATCACAGTGAGAATCCAGTTGCCGTCCTGGAACACTTCATTGTCGGGAAGGTTCAGCTCCAGCATGGCCTCCTCTGCCCCGATCGTTTCCGGCTCGGAACCGTCACCAAGGCGTGTGGCGCTGAGCGCTTCCTTCATGGCCTGCTGATACCCGGACAGACCTGTCCTTTCCAGCATCCAGGGAAGCAGCTCGCGGAGCTGCGCATAATCCGAACCCGGCACCAGGGCACAGTCCACTGCGAACCAGTAGGCGCGCGCTTCCTCCAGCGTCATGCCGCCGTCCGTGCACAGACGGTACGCCAGATTGTTGAGCAGGGAGGAGTTGACGTGCACTCCGCCATGGTCATTGATATCTGTGGGCACCAGCACATTGGGCTGATAGTACATGTCCCAGCTGTGTGCGGGCTGGCTGTACTGGTTGGGATCGCTCATGCTGCGGATCCCCACCTCGCTGTGCTCGCCCACCGTCCATTCCTCGTCCTCCGTGGCCTTCATCAGCATCTCGCACAGATTTCCCTGAATGTCGCTGAGCGCTTCATTGATGGCCCCGTAATCGTTCATATAGGCATTGTAGGTCATGACAGAGTCTGTCACGCCATGGGTAAACTCGTGGGCACACACATCCAGGCACTGGGACAGGTCATTGATGGAACTGGACAGGAAGCACTGCCAGCCGTAGAACTTGCCGGCATACGCGGCATTGTCGATGGGATTGTGATCCTCGTCGCAGAAGTCCTTCAGGATCATGATGGGCGTGCCCTCACCGTCCGGACCCTTCCAGCCGATTTCCTCGTAATAGTCATAGACACGGCAGTAGTTATACAGGGACTGGAGTCCGACCTGATCCCATTCCAGGTTATCCTCGCTGTACTCCATCTTCACCTGACCGCCGTTATACAGGAATTCCCAGCAGTCCGCCACCACAATCCTGTGCTCAATGTTCCCGAGATAGTACATGCCGGTGCGGGTATCACGCATCAGCGTGACGCTGATCTCCTTCTCCGTACCGTCCGACCAGTCCACATACCCGGTGTACTCCACCGGCTCCATGAACTGGAAGGCATAGCTCGCGTCATATCCGGCATTGCCCGCCATATCGCCCGGCAGAAGGGTGGGCAGGCTGTAGAGGTATTCCCCGCCCATGGTCACGTAATGCGCCAGGTACGGAAGATCGTCGTCCCGGCCCGCAGAAGGATTGTCCGTGTACACAGCCCATACAAAGCGGGTATAGTATTCCTCCGCTTCCATGTCCAGAACGCGGTCCACTGGCAGCACCACCCGCCGGGTCATGCCCTCGACCCAGTGTACATCCACATGGCGGACCTCCTTTTCATGCCGGATCACCAGCAATTCCGCCTGCTCCCCGGTCAGTCCCTCAGAGGTCTCCGTTTCCGGAAGGTCCGCAGTCACGCTGCCGGTAAGCCCGGTCATGCTGCCTTCGGCATCCGTCATCACCTTCACCGCGCCGCCCAGCACGATGGTATCCGCATAGGTCTGCTGGAAGACATAGTACACATTCCCGAAAGGATCTTTCAGTTCCTTCCAGGGCTCGAAATGCGTATTCCCGTCCCCGCCCAGCAGCTCACGCATGGATTCCACCACGGCCGCCGCATCATCCATGTTCTTTACAGGTTTATCCGTGCATGCGCCTTCCACAAAGGTGACATGCCCGTCCTGCATATGAACCCTGGCCGTGCCGCCGCTGAACACCTGAATGTCCTCCAGCGTCAGCTGACCGTTTCCGGAACCGCTTTCTGCCGTCTCCGCCCATGCGGTGGAAAACAGCATCATGATCACCAGAAAAATAGCCATCAGTCGTTTCAATGATCTCGCCTCTTTCTTTTTCATCGATTTTTATCGGGGGCTCTGCCGCATGCGGACATTCCCCACCTGTATCTGTCTTCCTGAAATGTCACCGGCTGGAATCAGCGTTCCAGTCATTCATTGATACGATGCAAAACGCGGTCTGGCACTGACAGCAGGAAAAAGCAAAGGTTCAGAAAGAAATCAGAAAAACCCTGATTCATGAAGAACCAAGGTTTTACAAGGAGTGGCTTCGACTTGAGCCGAACCAATGACACTCCGGGTACGAATTGGGCGGTTGTTCAATGTGTAATTTGACTTCAGCACTCATGTGATTATTGAATTCAGAAGCATACAGCGCTATGCTCGGTGAAAAGAAATACACCGTGGACTTCGTCTCCGGCATGGCCCTTCGCGAAATTGAGCCCGCTTCCAAAATGTACGGCAGGCCGATGCACCTGTCCCAGGACGCGACCGAGGGCAAGGCAGCTGACCGTAACCGATACCCCGGACACATGGTGAAGCGGTTCTGCATCCTGTTCAACAACCAGTTCACCCCGGATGAGGTCTACGACAACGATCCCGCCGAAAGCCTGATGCATGACATAGCGCTGGCGCTGATGGCCACCCAGACCACGGAGATGCTGGACACTTTCCCTGCGATTCCGGCGGTGCAGGAAGCGGAGCAGATTCTGGCGGAGGCGGAGAATCCGGA
>CAMNDE010000096.1:0-10029 GCA_946534895.1 uncultured Clostridia bacterium | reverse complement strand
GGACAGGGAAGTGCAGGAAAACAGAATCAGAAGAAGCGCCCAGTGGTTGTCAGGGAAAATCAGTGTCTGCATGGAAATGCCCGATTTCTGAAACAATCTATGGCAGGAAACGATAGATGTCTGTTTCCTGCGGCACATGTTCGATCAGGTGCAGTTCATCAAACCGCTTGATGTAATTGCATCCCGTCGCATATGAGGCTTTGAGAAAACGCGCGATCTCGCCGGCTTCGAAGACGTTTGACTGATAACGCTCATACAGCTCCAGCATAATCCGCTTCGTTTTGTCCGCGTATCCGGAGTCTTGGATCACACTCCGGACCTTCCGTCTGTCTGCCGCGGACACGGTATCCGGCCTGAGCTCTGGTTCGGGCGCAGCCGGAACAGCGGAGGAATCGTCGGCCGGTTTCATGACAGGTGCGGATATGTCCAGGCCGAACAGGCTCTGCAGCTCGTCATTGTCTATGATGCGGCTGCTTTTGCAGGCGGCATGATTCAGCATGCTCTCCACCCTGTTTTCCACCGCTTTGGCTATGAAATCATCGGTCTGAATGCCCCGCAGATCAAAGAAACGGATCGGCTCATCATCCAGCCGCGCGCCGATTCCGTACATTACGGCGGCCACATGCTTGCACATGTATGCCCAGTCCGGACAGGAGCAATGAAAGTGGATTTCCCCGGGCGAAGGGAAAAGCGCATCCCGGGAAAAGAGCAGGTCCTTAAGGCTTTCCGGAAAGCTTCCGCTGAGCAGCTGTTCAATATTCTGAATCTGTTCAGAGCATGCTTTCCCGAGTTCCTTTTCCTTCTTCGGCTTCAGGGGATCAAACCGGATATCCACAGAATACAGGGAGGATCCCTGAACTTTTGCCCGGGCCCGGTTTTCCTCAAGGACCAGGTCCACCACTGCATTGTTCCGGACATAGCTGCGTCCCCGGGGGAGCCGGTTTGCGTAGTCCGCATACCGCTCCAGGTTCGCGCACCAGCTTTTTCCCCACCAGGTGCGGGCAATCTGTTTTCCATCAATCACGACGGGATGATAGTCCAGCCCCTTCTTCCGGGCATCGGCCAGGGTTCTGCTGGAAGAACTGTGTACTTCATCGGCCGTGGTATAGCTGTATCCCCAGCCCCATGAACTCCTTCTTCTTGCCATGTTATGCCTCCAGTTTCACCAGGTCCAGGATTTCCTGATTGCTCATTTCCGTCAGCCAGGCTTCTCCGCTCTGTCCCACCACGTCCTTTGCCAGCTGCTCCTTTGACGCGATCATCTCCGCAATCTTCTCTTCGATGGTGGAACGTGTAATGAACTTGTGGACCATGACATCCTTTGTCTGGCCGATGCGGAATGCGCGGTCCACGGCCTGGCTTTCCACTGCCGGATTCCACCAGCGGTCAAACAGGATCACATGGTTGGCCCGGGTAAGGTTCAGTCCGGTTCCGCCTGCCTTGATGGTCAGGATCATATAGGGCACGTACGCGTCTCCGTTGAACTGGTCCACCAGGCGGGTGCGCTGCTTTACCTGGACCTGTCCGCTGATCACAAGCCCGGGACGCCCGAAGGTTTCCTTCAGCAGCACGTCCAGATGCGGCGTGATTTCCCGGTACTGGGTGAACACCAGAACGCGCTCGTGCTTGTCCCGGATGGTTTCGCAGATATCCCGGAGCGCCTGCATTTTCCCGCTTTCACCCGGGTCATATTCCTCAAGTCCGAGATACTGGTCCGGATGATTGCAGATCTGCTTGAAACGGGAAATGCTCTGCAGTACCAGCCCTTTGCGAGCAATGCCGTCTTCCCGGCTCGATTCAAGCTTTTCACTCAGATCAAGCACTTCCTTGTTGTACAGCGCGATCTGTTTCCGGGTCAGCTCCACATAATCCGTCGTTTCCAGCTTTTCAGGCAGGTCTGAGATAATGCTCCTGTCGGTTTTCAGGCGCCTGAGGATAAACGGGGAAACGGTGCGCTTAAGCCCCGCATAGCTGCCTTTTTCCTGCAGCTTTTTTACAAAGGCGTCAAATTCCCTGGAGGATCCGAGCAGCCCCTTGTTCAGGAAATCAAACAGGGACCAGAGGTTGGAGAGATTGTTTTCGATGGGCGTGCCGGTCATGGCGATCCGGGACCGGGCATGCAGTTTCCGGATGGTTCTGCTCTGCTGCGTGGCCGGATTCTTGATCGCCTGTGCCTCATCCAGAATCACGCAGTCCCATGTCCGGTTCTTCACCTCATCAATACGGCTGACCATGCCGTAGGTGGTGACGGTCATGAACGCGCTCTGTTCGTTCAGCTGCTCGGCCAGCTTTGCGGAGGACATGCCGTGCAGAATGCACAGGCTCAGGTCCGGCGTGAACCGCTGGACTTCCTTTTCCCAGTTGCCGATGAGCGAGGCCGGGACAACGAGCAGGACCCTGGCAGACGGATGCTCCCGGTGCATCTGAGCCAGATATGTGAGTACCTGCAGGGTTTTTCCAAGGCCCATGTCATCCGCCAGGCACGCGCCGAAGCCCATGGCCGTCATTTTCGTGAGCCAGGCGTATCCGATGGACTGATAGGGTCTCAGTACCGCGTGCATATCCGGGGGCAGCTCAGGCTGGCCGATTTTTGATGGATGCCGCAGCTGGTCCAGCAGCCGGGCAAGGTACGCACTGCTGGTGACTTCCACGTCCTTTCCGGTCTGAATGCCTTCAAGACCGCCCTGCATACGGAGCGCCTGGATCATGGTCAGGTCTCCGTCGTACCTGCCCATTTCCTCCAGAAGCGCCCGGAGCTTTTCATGATCCACTTCCACCCATTTGCCCTTGACAAAGGCAAGCCCTTCCGACTGGGCCAGAAGTCTGCGGATATCCTCGCGGGTAAGTGTTTCGCCGTCCACCGTGAGCGACGGGGTCATGGACAGAAGACTGTCCATGTTCAGGACGGATTTGCCTTTTTCCCCGATGGTCACGCTCAGGGACACGGACGCCGCCTTTCGCCGCCACCAGTCCGGCAGGCGGCATGAAATACCCGCATCCTCAATGGCGGGTACATGCCGCAGAATCTCATAGGCTTCCCGGGCTGTCAGACGGAGGGGATGGAACAGTTCCCCGGAAGACGTGAACTCCGCGATCAGGGGACAGGCATCCGCGGCCCGGCTCAGGCAGGACAGAAGCGTGAGCAGCTTGTCACGGGAGTGCCTGTATTCAATCAGCGCATAGCTCAGCGGCTGATGCCGGACCCTGTTCTGCCCGTCGCGGGTGGAATAGGTGGCCAGGAACGCAAAAGGGAAGTCCTCCTGCCGGCTTTCCACAAGATGAAAGAAAATGCGCTCGGGAATCCGCAGGTCCTGAAGCTTTTCCGTAAAATACAGGGCCACGGTCTGGTCGTACGCAGAGATTTCACGGCAGAATATCTCTGTCATATGCTGAAAGGCGGCCTTCAGCCAGTCTTCGGTGACGTATTCCGCACCGATGCCGAAGGGCAGGGCATCCAGCAGCCTGGTAAATACCTCGGCCGGGGCCTGCACTTCCGTCTGTTCCCGGCTGATCTCCAGACCGGGCATCCGCGTCAGTTCCCGGACAAAAGCCTGACCCAGCGTATGCAGCCAGTGGAATGTGACGTGTTCCTGCGCGTCCGGTGGCGCGAATCCCAGGTCATAGACAGCCTTCCAGGGCGATGTGCGGTAAAGCTGTTCGTCCTTTTCCGACTCAGGCGTGGCCGGAAAATCCGGTTCAAAGCTGTCTGAAGTGAAAAGGATCTGATACTGACTGTGGTCCATGAATCATTTCCTCCTGTTGAGAAAAGGTGTTCTGGGCTTAGGGGAAAAAGGCGGATGCTCTCTGCGTCAGTGCGCAGAACCCGCAGACGGCAGGAACAGGTGCAGGGAGGAATGCGCGTTTTCGGGGGATCCCGGCAACAGCGTCAGATAGGCGGCGAAGGAATCGCGTCCCACAAGCACCTTCCACATGGCAAAGGCGGGATCCTCAAGCCATACATCATCGGTGGAAACAAAATCCCCGCTGAAATAGGCATGATTCAGCCGGGCGGCGTATGCCAGCATCTGCTCCCGGTTCTTTTCCGGGACATGCAGGGCTGTGAGCAGCGGCCGTTCCTTATCCATGACAATGGTCTCAAACCAGATGTCGGCAAGGCCTGCCATATCCTCCGGCAGATGCTCACGGCACAGGGAGCAGGCCTGATATTCCATGCTGCCGTCATCCCGGATGCTGAGCATGCCGTACCGGAAGGGCGGTACGCACATGGCGCCGGTGGCGATGTCAAAGATCCCGTCAGACTCGGAGATGTGCTGCAGGTGCAGATGTCCGGAAAGGTTCAGCAGGGAACGCCCGGATCGTTTCTTCTCAAGCGTCATCCGCTCGCCTCTGAGCACGCTCATGGATGCGGCCATGAACTCCGTGTGCGGGATCATGCTCTGGTGCGTGGCGGTGATCACCCGGGCACCGGATGCGGCGGCGTCATCCAGTACAGACTGCAGCCACGTCTCGATATCCGCGGTATACAGTCCGCCCGGCGCGTTCATGGGGTCATAGATGCACACATCGCACATGGCCAGCCAGAGATCATCCCGGAGCCGGACTGCATAGCTCATATGACTGGCGTCAGAAGGCATGTTTCCCATGGACGCAGCATAGATATCCCTGAACGCATCCGGGGAGATGTTCGGCACAGGCACGAAGTCGCTGCCTGAAAACCCGCCGGCATAAGGGTAATTGATGTCATGGTTTCCAGGCATCACCCATACGTCGATGCCATGTAGGCGCAGCGCTTCAAAGGCGGCGGCCAGTTCCAGATGACTGGCTTTTTCCCCATTGAACGATAGATCGCCGGTGATGACCAGGGCGTCGGGCTGCTGATGCCTGGCTTCCTGCATCAGGGCATCCAGAAGTTCCCGGCTGTACTGGGTCATCTTTCCGTCGCCGCTCTTCAGCGCGTTTTCGAAAAGGCTTCTGCTGTCCTCATAAAGGGAAGGGGAGAGATAATGAAGATCCGAGACAATCATCAGTTTCAGGGCGTGTTCCTCCAGGGCTGAAGCGTCCGGCATAAAACCTGTACCCAGAATGACAAAGGCGATCCAGGCAGCCATGCTTTTCATGAAATGCCATACAAAGTGCCGGCGCATGCTTCTGTGTGAGAATCTGTATATGGCTTTGACCGTATCCATGAAATCCTCCTCCGGGTTTCAGTGGAATCTGCTCAGAATGAAGACAACAGACGGGCATAAAGATTATATGATACTGGAAAGAGGTTGGCAATGCGGGATGTACGGAAGAAGGCGTAATATATGGGTTTTAGACAGCTCCCACCATAACTCTCCCACAGGTGCAATACTCTTAGGGAGCCGAAGAAAAAGAAAAAACCGAGAAGCTTTATGCTGTAATGCTTCTCGGAAAATGAGCCCGGTGAGATTCGAACTCACGACTTTCTGATTTGCAGATCCTGCGAGCACGGAACCACTCGCGAGCAATTTCAACAGATTCAGGCCTTCCAAAGCCATCCTTGAACCCGGATCTAACCCCCATCTCTGAAACAAACATCAGAGAAAACCAGATCTAAAACCACTTTACCGCACTCATCTGCGGGTCGATTGTAATTGCTTCTACTGCAAGAGATGAATTTGACCTTCCAATCTACACGTCGATTCAGCAAAAAGCTATTATCATAACATGCTTTTTGCTTCACAAAACTCGATAGATTCGTGAACGTCTGTCACCTTCTGCAATAATCTTTTTCTCATCTACCAATTCGGCCAGCAGAGCCCTGGTCCTTGACAAACTTAGTCCAAGTTGTTCTGATAATTCCCCAGTACTGCAAATACGCTTTTGCTGAATATAATTCATGATTGTCTGTTTATGCCGAATCGTTTTTTCCAGTTTTCCGTTATCGCCCGTATTTGTCGCTTGTTTTTGTCGCCTGTTTTTATCGCCTGTTTTTATCGCTTGTTTTTCGAATGAAAGCGTTAGAATTGTGCGGTCCGGATTGTACTGTTCTTCCACTTCCGGAGCTTTCCAGCCCTGAGATTCCCATACCGCGAAGATATCCGGAACACCGCTGCCGGCCCGCTCCCCAATGCCGATCATATTGAACATTTTCATCAATGCTTTATTGCGTGGATCAGAAATACCACCTTTCAGCATCTGGTCTTTTCCGGTTCTGATATAACCAGGATTTTCGATTGTGATGCTGTTTGCATCCTTACGAATCACAACCCCGCGGGGAACGAAGAAGTCAGTGTTCACCAGACAGTTCGCCAGTGCTTCCCTCAGAGCTTTATGAACCGGTGTATCATCGATGCGTGTAATACCTTCCAATTTGAAGGGAATCTTCAGATCTTTTGTCAGTTTGGAATTGACCCTGAAGAAGAAATCGAAAAGGTTCCCGGTCCAATCCCCGGAACTGGACTGAAGTCTGTCTGTCCAGCGGATCGTTGGGTCAAGCATTTCCCTGTAATCCAGAAAGTATTCAGGGTATTCATAAAGGATACGGTATTCCTCTCCAAACATCAGAAGGCCCGCGGCAGTCGGATGGAGTTTCCCATCTCCCTTGGCCCGCTTTACTGCACCGATGCGCTCAAGATACGTTTCGTCTGTCAGGCCTTCCCAGACATGATCATTCCGATAAGCAGCGTGACGATTGCGGTATGCATGAACTGTCTCCGCGTTAAGATCGGAGATCTCCATGTCTTCCAGTATCTTCATGTCCGCAGTTTCTTCAGTCTGATCCCGCAGCATTGCCTTGACTTCTGCTTTCGTGCAGTGATAATCGCCTTCACCGTTTCTGCGGAACGTACCGTTAATCAGATCATCATTAATGAAAACCGGTTTGTCTTCTCGGCGTGCTCTGGGAACCTGTATGGTCAGAATATCTTTGCCATCCAGCTGCATGATCTGCACATCTTCATCTGTAAGCAGATTGATGCTGACCTTTTTCTGATTGTTGATTGTGTTCCAGAAGTCTTTCTGCAGCTTCACAGCATCCTGAATTCCTGTGGCCGAAAAGCTTCCATCTGAATTCTCTGTAACGCCAAGCAGGATTAATCCACCATAGCAATTTGCCATGGCGGAATACGTATCCCACAGATTTTGAGGAAGACTGTCCTTCGCCCTCTTTGCTTCCAGCCGGTTGCCTTCTCGGTACTCTTCAAATCTGCTGACATCAAATTCCATGCGTCTTGCTTCCTTATTTTCAGTCACTTCAGGATGCATGCAGAGCGGGAGAGCATCCTGTGCATGCTTTTCAGTCGATGAACCATAAGCATTATAGTTGGAAACACTTTTCTGTTCAACGCCCAGACGCTATCAGGACGGCAAAACCGTCAACATCGGTTCCGATACAGTGGTACACTTAGAGAAGGGAAGATAAAACTGCATTGGTTTTGATCATGCAATGAAGGATGTACGGAAGAAGACCCGAAACATATGGGCTTAAGACAGACTCCCTCCAAAACTCTCCCCAAGAGCGAGATTCAGAGGGACTTGAAGACATAAAAAATACCCGAGAATCCTTATACTATAATGCTTCTCAGGAAATGAGCCAGACGGGATTCGAATCCACGACCTCTTGATTCGTAGAAAAAGAATCGCGAGAACCGAACCCATTGGCTTTACTGCCAAACCCGGGCTTACCCAGAGGTCTATACCCCCTTTATAACCCCATATCAAAAATTGACATATTCCGTATTCGTTCAGCCTGGTTTAGTATTTGGTGAAGCCTTTAGACAAATTCTATATCAACCGGTCTGTACATCGCCTTTGTCAAGCCGTCATCCTCTTCTTTGGGCATATACATATCTTCCTCGGCATAATCAAAGCCATTACGCAAATAGAGGTTTTCCCCCTCGGGAGTAGAGAATAAAGTTATCAGTGAAAAACCCACATGGTTGGCTCGAATATTTTCAATTCGCTGGATACAATCATTCAGCAACACATCAGAAAGCATTATTTCCGAGCCATCACTTAGAACTGCCTGAACTTTTCCGCGATACGCTTTATGAAGTGCAAAATCACGTATATGAATTGATCCGCCAGTTTTTATACTTTCCTGCTCTACAAGACCAGTTGTCAGTGTATAAAAACCAACAATAACTGTTTCCTCTTCATCAAGCAGTACGAACGTCTTTCCATAATTGGGATCCAATGACTTTTGAGATTTTAGAAAAGCATTTATATTTTTTGATGATCCACAATCAAAATTCAGCGCCAATCGATGTAGATTAGCGCTGAAAGGAATTGTAATAAACTGTTCACGCATCTTTCTTCTCCGTGGCAACAGCATATAGCTCTTTGGTATCGCTATCAATTCGGATAACGAACTTGTTAGAACGGCAATATTCGCGAATCTGCTGTTGTGTTTTGTTCAGTTTGCAAACAGTCTTTAGTGGCTTGGTTGTTCTGATAACTCGGTTGCTTGGAACAGCATAATTCATCGACTCACCTCCCTGACAGAAGTATTATATAGCAAAAGAATTGTATATGCAAGAAGACAGATTACAGACGCATTATTCTGAACTTAGGATCTATTCATAAATATTCGCTTAATTGATAAGCTATTAATTATTAGCAAATCCTTAGACAGACTCCCCCAAAAACTCCCCCCAAGAGTCGAAAAAGAGGTGATGTGATAGAAAAAGAAAAACCCGAGAAGCCATATACTGTAAAGCTTCTCGGGAAATGAGCCCGGCGGGATTCGAACCCACGACCTTTTGATTCGTAGTCAAACACTCTATCCAGCTGAGCTACGGGCCCTTGTGCATATCGCCTCTCGGTGACAGCTAGATGATAATACCACCGGTTCCCGGGAAAGTCAACCGATTTTGAAAAAGATTTCAGCATGAGTGTGACACTTGATTATATAACAGCACGTAAAAGGAAAAACAACAATAGTGAAAAGCACATCAAATCATGCTTTATTGTGAAATGGGAAAACAGACAATTTCAAACTAAAGGAAAAAAATAAAAGGACCATACTGTATTTTCAGAATCACGGCGTGGGATTCTGTGCAGAAGACGGAAAAAGTTTTGTCATGCAGTTTCGTTGTGCTGTAAAACGAGGACATCATATGATATACTTCCGACGGATATTTTCAGGGAGGATTTGCAGATGATACGCTGTGGTGTGATAGGAATCGGGAACATGGGTACCGCGCATGCCAAAACCATCCATGAAGGAAATATCGAGGGCATGGTGCTGGCGGCTGTATGTGACTTGAAAAAGGACCGGCTGGATTTTGCCAGGGAAGCATTCCCGGAAGCAGCGGTCTATGAAGATTATCATCAGATGCTTTCCGATGCAGATCTGGATGCCGTTATCGTAGCTGTGCCGCATCCATTGCATGCGAAGATCTGCGGGGACTGTCTGGAAAAAGGCGTGCATACGCTTTCGGAAAAACCGGCGGATATCACTGTCTCCGCGGCCAGGAAAGCTGCTGAAGCAGGAGAAAAAAGCGGGAAGATCTTCGCCATCATGCTGAATCAGCGGACGAATGCCATCTTTCAGAAAGCACGGGAGATTGTGCAGAGCGGCGCGCTTGGCGAGCTGAAGCGCTCAGTCTGGATCATCACCAACTGGTACCGCACCCAGCATTACTATGATTCCGGTGCGTGGCGGGCCACCTGGGCCGGCGAAGGCGGCGGCGTGCTTCTGAATCAGGCTCCCCATAATCTTGACCTGTGGCAGTGGATCTGCGGCATGCCGGTCAGCGTGACAGCGTTCTGCGATATCGCGCGGTATCATCATATTGAAGTGGAAGATGATGCCACCATTCTGACCCGCTACGCCAACGGCGCCACCGGTGTGTTCATTACTTCCACGGGCGAATATCCGGGCACCAATCGGCTGGAGATCGCGGGAGAACTGGGCAAAATCGTACTGGAAGGCGGAAAACTCCGCTGGTGGAAGCTGAAGACACCTGAAAAGGAAGTGCGTTTCCAGTCGGATGTGAACTTTGCCAAGATCGATTACGACTATGAGGAGCTGGAGCCGGAAATCATTTCCGGTGCGCATGCTGCCATTCTGCAGAATTTCGCCAATGCGATTTCCAGGGGCGA
>CAMNDE010000095.1:0-10075 GCA_946534895.1 uncultured Clostridia bacterium | reverse complement strand
CGGGCTCAATGATATAATCGTTGCGATTTCTTGGACTGTAAAATCGACAAATTCCAGTATGTCGGGACAGCGTGAAATCGAGAGTTGAGGAACTGAAAAAATACAATGGATATCCTTTATGGAAACAGTACGCAGGCTGTTTCCTATATGATCCGGGGGATCACACATATCTGCCGGGACATGAAGAAGCGTGCCCCCGGAAGCGAAGGCGAACGCGAAGCCGGGGAATACATGGCAAGTGTCCTGAAAAACGAATGCGGATGTACCGATGTGAAAGTTGAGACATTCACGGAACACCCTGCCGCGTTTTATGGCTATTTCTGGTGCTCTGCGACGCTTGACACGCTCTGCGCGCTTTCGTTCTTTTTCAGTCCCTGGCTCAGCATGTTTTTCGGAGCAGCCGCCCTGCTCCTGTTTCTTTTTCAGTTTGTCCTCTACAGACAGATCATCGATCCCCTTTTCCCTGCGAAGGAGAGCGTGAATGTGACGGCTGTCCGTCCATGTACCGGCGAAGTAAAGCGCAGAATCTTTCTGAACGGGCATATCGACGCCGCATGGGAGTTTCCGATCAATTACTATTTCGGCGGTGTCGTGTTTGAGATTCCAGGTGTGATGGCCGTGATCGGCGTCCTGTTTTATATTGCGCTTGGGATCTACTCTGTTTGCGGGGCCGGCCAATGGCTGCATACCGCGGCGATGTGGGGGCTTCTTTTTGTGCCGTTCTTTCTTCTCGTCGGCTGCACCTACAATCCCCGACGGGTAGTCGACGGGGCCAATGACAACCTGACCGGGTGCTATATGGGCATTGCGCTTCTGCGCGAGATGGAACGCCTCGGCGTGAGCCTTAACGATACGGAACTCGGGGTGATCCTCACCGGTTCTGAGGAGGCCGGTCTGCGCGGGGCAAAGGCATGGTGCAAAGCACACGCGGGTACTTTTCAGGACGTGCCAACCTGCGTGATCAGCTACGATACCATTCACAATCCGCAGAAACTCATGGTAAACATGAAAGATCTCAACAGCACCGTTTCTGCTGATCAGGAGCTTGGCATGCTGTTTCTTCAGGCAGCGGAAGAGGTGAATGTGCCCTGCGCGAAAGGGCTCGTCCCACTGATGGGCGGCTCAACGGACAGCGCGGCTTTTACACAGGGCGGCTTTCGATCCATCGGAATCACCGGGCTCAGTCACAATCTGGAGGACTATTATCATACCCGCAGGGATTCTTGTAACAATCTGGATGAGGCCGGTCTGGAAAACTGCTATCTGGCTACGGTCCGGTTTATTGAGAAACTGGCAGAAGAATAATGCATCGCTGATGACACTTCCGGTTTACCGGGAGATCGTCAAATCTGTATCTGTGGAGGGTTTGCTATGTGGTTCTGGCTGGCACTGGGTTCGGCTGTCTTTGCCGCACTGACTTCAATCCTGGCAAAGGTGGGAATAGAAGGGGTCGGATCGAATCTTGCCACGGCAATCCGTACAATGGTTGTTGTGGTCATGGCCTGGGGAATGGTATTCCTTACGCATCAGCAGAGCGGCCTCAGGACAGTCAGTCAGAAGAGCTGGGTTTTTCTGATTCTGTCCGGACTTGCCACGGGGGCTTCCTGGCTGTGTTATTACAGGGCATTGCAGATGGGAGAGGCTTCAAAGGTTGTCCCGGTGGATAAGCTGTCCGTGGTGATCACGCTGGTGCTTGCGTTTGTTTTCCTTCACGAGGAATTTACGGCCAAATCCATACTGGGCTGCATTCTGATTGGAGCGGGAACGCTTCTGATGGTTCTGTAAGGCGGAATCATGTCTGCTGAAGGATATGTTTGCCTTGTCTAAGCGTTGAAGATGAAACGTTCCGGGGTATAATCACTGCATAGCTATGGAAAAAAGTGAAACCGTAAGATATGAGTGCAATGAACAGGAGGAATCCTAATGAAAATAACCCGCCGCATTGCAGTTCTGCTTTTGGCACTGATGATGTTCTGCCAGATAGTACTGGGCGAATCTGCGGCGGATGGTGAGGATCAGACAGAATCCTCCGAGCCTGAGGGACAACCCGGCGAAATGCCCGCCGGTGAGTCGGATACGTCGGAGAGCGGGGATATGCTGTCCAATGCAGAGGAAGAAGTGCCCGGAGAAACAACCGACAGCACGCCGGATGTGGCGCAGAGCAGTGATCCGTCGGAATCCGCCTTGCAGGATCAGCCGGTGCAGGAAGAAGTATCGGGCGAACCCGGGACTGCCGGGGAAGAGGAATCATCCACGGTTAATGATGACGCTGCATGAATGCGGACCGCAGGACGCATGCCGGCTGTGAACACAAGGCCGGCAGAACGGAACACGAATAAAACGCATAAGGAGCATCACCCGGTCAGCACCGTGGTGATGCTCTTTTCTGAAGGTCCGGGTTCAAACCATCGCAGACGCGGACAGCGCGGATGCGATGAAGTGCTCCCACAGGAAAAATCGGGCATACTGATGAAATATTTTTGACTGCCTGGAAAACAGAAATTGTGTAATGGCCAGTTTTCTTATATAATAATTGGAATAATGGATGATGTATTCTGAGATGAGGAAGCCGGTCCGGGAAACATCACCGAAGAGAATACTGGGCGCTTTTTTGACCAGCAGCGGAGTGCATGGAATGCACGTCAGAAAGGACTGCAGCTCCGGAATACAGGGTGAGCCGCAGTCCGGGACAGGTGCGCTGTGCATTCATACAGGAAGCTGGAAATGGGGAGCGGAAGCACTGCCCCATTGTTACGGGAGGTAGAAACAATGGCAGCCAATCCACTGACCTGGGCAATCATCCGAATTCTTACTCTCAAAGGGAAAAGGCATGTGAAGGAACTGCGCAGCAACTGCGCCAGGGCCAACGCACTGAGCCATGAATTTCTGACCAGTCTGATCCGGGACAACAAGGATACGGAGTACGGAAAGAAATATCATTTTGACCAGATCCATTCCGTGGAGGACTTCAAGCGCCTCGTGCCCATGACCACCTATGACGACTATGCGCCCTATATTGAGCGCATGGTGGAGAAGGGCGAAAAGAACCTGGTCACGACCTATCCCATTGTGCAGTATGCGGAAACCTCCGGCTCAGTGGGCGTGCCGAAGAAGATTCCCGTGTCCGACCGGTCCATGAACATCTATACGAAGTACACGATCACCCGTGTCACGGCGCTGGCGGACGAATACCACCGCAAAATCCATCACCGGCCTCTGCCCATTGGCCGTGGATTCAATCAGCTGGAGATTGTGGACCGTACGCTGCCTGACGGTACGCCGCTCGGAAACATTTCCGGGTCCGCGGCAAAGTCCTACAAGCCGCTGTTTCCCTATTACCTGACCTCGCCCATTCCGGTACTGTTCCCCAAGGGCTATATTCCCATGATGTACCTGAAGGCGCGCTATATCCTGGCCGACCGGGACACAAGCTTCATGTTCAGCGTGTTCATGACCAACCTGGTGGACATGATGGTATACATCCGGCGCAACTGGCAGATGCTGGTGGAGGATATCCGCACGGGCACCTTCAACAAGGATGTGGAGATCGACGACGTCACCCGCTCGGAGCTTGCCGGGGTCACAAAGCCGGATCCGCAGCGCGCGGATGAACTGGAAAAGGTGTTCCGCGAAGGCTTTGACACCCCGATCATTCCCAGGCTCTGGCCGAAGATGTCCTTTATCTGCACCATCGGCACCGGCGGCTTTGCGGCCTATACCCGCGCCATGCGCAGCTATTCCGGCGATGTGCCGATTGACTTCTCCATCTACGGCGCCTCGGAGGCCATGATGGCCGCGTGCACGGAGATCGAAAAGCCGGAGTTCGCCCTGCTGTGCGACAGCTGCTTCTTTGAGTTCCTGCCCGCGGATGCGCCGGCGGACTGCACGGATACGCTGAACATCGACCAGCTGGAAGTGGGGAAGGAGTATGAGCTCATCCTGACCAACCTCTCCGGCTTCTACCGCTACCGCATCAAGGACGTGATCCGGGTGCTGGGGTATGAGGGTGAGAGCCCGAAGATCACCTTCTCCTACCGCAAGAGCCAGCTGCTCGACCTGGCGGGGGACAAGATCACCGAGCGCATGATGGACGACGCCATTCAGCGCACGGGCGATGAGCTGGGCGTGAACATCATCGACTACAGCGTGTTCCCCAACCGTGATGACAGTCCGTCCCACTACGAGTTCCTCATTGAGCCGGACCGGCCTCTGGATCCCGCAAAGTGTGACGAATACCGCAAAGTGCTGGAAAAGCACCTGGGCTCGATCAACCCGGTGTACAAGGAATGCGTGGATACCAACGAGATCTGTCACGGGGAGCTGTACCTGCAGCAGGCGCAGACCCACGCCCTGTGGCGTGAAATGCGGATGCGCCGCGGCACTTCCCTGAACCAGATCAAGCCGGTCAGAGTGCTGGACACGCCCATGAAGAAGAAGTTCTTCTACGCGCTGCGTGAAAAGTGAGCGTCCCGGGGCATGTGCCCGGAACATACAGAAACATAACAGGAGATGGCTCCGGCAAATGGAAAACAAGGGTGTGCGCTTGGAAAAGAAGAGCTTTATGCTTTCGTTCTTCTTCATTTTCCTGATGATGGTGGCAGTGTATATTCTGACCCTGGTGATCCCGGGCGGACAGTATCCCCGGGTGCCGGACGCGGAAGGCAACATGATCATTGACATGGCCGGCGGCTATACCGAGGTCCAGGGCGGAATCCCCTTCTGGAAATGGCTTGCGTCGCCCATCCTGGTGCTGACTGCACCGGGATCCGCCACACTGATCATGGTCATATTCTTTCTGCTCATGGTCGGCGGTGTGTTCAACGCTCTGACCGAGCGCGGCATTATCCGCTGCATGCTGCACAAGATCGTGCACCGCTACGCCCGCACGCGCTACCTGCTCATGGCCGTACTCATCTTCTTCTTCATGTTCATGGGCGCGTTCATCGGGTCCTTTGAGGAAGTCATCGCCCTGGTGCCCATCGTGGTGACCATGGCCTACGCCCTGGGCTGGGACCGGGAGACCGGCCTGGGCATGTCCATGATGGCCGTGTGCTGCGGCTTTGCCTCCGGCGTGTCCAACCCCTTTACCGTCGGTATTGCCCAGACACTGGCGGGCCTGCCCATCATGAGCGGCATCGGTTTCCGCGCGGTGAACTTCGTGCTGATCTATGCGCTGGTGCTCGGCTTTGTGGCCCTGCATGCCAGGAAGATCGCGCGTGAGCCCCAGCGGCTGTCCGGGGAGGACATGAAGGTGGACGAAAAGACCGACCGCGGATTCAGGGTCTACGCCACCGTGATGGTGACCGGCCTTGCGCTGATCCTGATCTCCGGCTTTGTGCCCGGCCTGTCCGACTACACCATGGTGATCCTGCTTGTGACCTTCCTCGGCGCCGGTGTCTCCGGCCTGTTGGTTTCCGGCATGGGCGCAAAGGCCATGCTCAGGTCCTTCTGGGAAGGCGCCGTGGCCATTGCCCCGTCCATCATCCTGATCCTCATGGCCAGCTCCATCCGCTACGTGATGGAGGAGGGCCGGATCATGGACACGCTTCTCAGGTACGCCGTGGACGCGGCCGGCGGCATGAGCCGCTCCGCCGTGATCCTCTTCATCTACCTCATCTGCATTGTGGTCAACTTCTTCGTGCCCTCCGGCTCCGCCGAGGCAATCCTGCTGATCCCCATCATCGTGCCGCTGGCCCGGATGTTCGGCATCAGCGCACAGCTGTGTATTGTGGCTTATGCCTTCGGCGACGGATTCAGCAATATCCTCTATCCCACGAACCCGGCGCTCCTGGTGGGCCTGGGCCTGGCCGACATGGGCTACGGCAAGTGGGTGAAGTTCTCACTGCCCTTCCAGCTGCTCAACCTCCTGCTCACCGGAGGCATGCTGCTGGTGGGGCTTGCGATCGGGTACGCCTGATCGCGCGGGTACCGCATTACACTCCGGCATGCCGTGCCGGATAAAGGAGCATAGTGTATGCGAGCTGGCAAGCCGATCACCTGGGCCATGCTCAGGGGCATGGTATTCAAAGGAAGCGCTGCGCTGCGCCGCATGGAAGCGCACAGCCGGGACGCCATGGGCTCCAATGAGCGCATGCTCATGCAGCTGCTGAAGGACAGCGCGGACACGGAGTACGGAAGGAAGTACGGCTTTGCGGACATCCATTCCATCCGCGAGTTCCAGGAAAAGGTGCCCTTCAGCACCTATGACGATTATGAACCCTATATACAGCGCATGGTCCGCGGCGGCGAGAAGAACCTGATCACCGCCTACCCGGTGCTCCAGTACGCAGAGACCTCCGGCAGCATCGGCGTGCAGAAGCGCATCCCGCTCACGGACCGCGCCATGCAGGTGTACCAGGACTATTCCGGCATCCGGATGTACGCCCTGGCGGACCGCTACTACAGGGAAAAGGTTCACCGGCACATCAGCGCGGGGCGCGGACTCAACGCCATGGAAGTGGAGAGCGGCACCATGCCCGACGGCACGCCGAAGGGCTCTGTGTCCGGCCAGGCCATCCGCAAGTTCAAAAAGGTCATGCCCTTTTTCCTGACCTCGCCCATTCCCATCATTTTCCCCACCGGCGGACTGAACATGCAGTACATGCGCATCCGGTTCGCGCTGGAGGACCGGGACACGGGCTATATGGTCTCCTCCTTCATGACGAACCTCTCCGACATGCTCGGCTTCATGAAGAACAACTGGCGCATGCTGGTGGAGGACATCGCCTCCGGCACCGTGAACCCGGCCATGTACGACAGCGAGGAGGCGCTCGCGCCCATCCGGCCGTACCTGAAAAAGCACCCGGAGCGCGCGGAGGAACTGCGCAGGATTTTCGAGGAAGGCTTTGACACGCCCATTGTGCCCAGGCTCTGGCCGAAGATGGCCTGGGTGTGCGCCATCGGCACCGGCGGGTTTGCCGTGTACGCGGAAAAGGTGAAGCAGTATATCGGCGATATCCCCGTGGACTACTCCGTCTATGCCGCCTCGGAGGGCATCTTTGCCGCCGCCAGCGCCATGAACGATTCCAAGTACGACCTGCTCACGGACAGCTGCTTCTTTGAGTTCCTGCCCACGGACGGGTCCGGGGATGAAAAGCATCCGCTGACCCTGGACCAGCTCGAGACCGGACGCGAGTACGAGATCATCATCACCAACCTGTCCGGGTTCTACCGCTACCGCATCCAGGACGTGATCCGGGTGCTGAGCTGGCATAATCAGATGCCGCAGATCGCCTTTGCCTACCGCATCAGCCAGATGGTCAACCTCGCCGCGGAGAAGACCACGGAGGAGCACCTGAGCCACGCGGTCCGCGACCTGGCGCAGAGGATCGGCTGCGAGATCGACGACTACTGCCTGTATATCGACTACGACGTGGACCCGGCGCGCTATGTGCTCCTGGCGGAGCCGGACCGGCCGCTGAGCGCGGAAAACCTGGAAGAGTACGCACGCATGTTCGATGACTGTATCTGCAGGGCCAATCCCGAGTACACGACCTGCCGGGTGGACCGGAGCATCGGGCATCCGGTGGTCCTGCTCCAGCAGCCCCAGACCCACGCGCTGTGGCGTGAGTTCAAGATCCGCAAGGGCGCGTCTCCCAATCAGGTCAAGCCGGTACGCATTCTGGACACGCCGCAGAAAGTGAAGTTCTTCTCCCGCATGCTGGAGGAAGGCTCCGGCTGGGAGGTGCTGAAAAAGAATAACAATCCATAACCAAGGAAAGGGAGCATGCAGCTTGGACGAGCGCACACAGACCTACGCAGAATCCCTGGCCCGGCTGATCCGCCTGGAAACCGTTTCCGGAAAGGATACGTCCGGTGATGAAAAGTTCCATGCCTTCCGCAGACTGCTCCGGGAAGAGTTCCCCGCGCTGTTTGCCAGGGCGGAGTACACGGAGTTCACGGACGGGTTTGTGCTCTGCTGGAAGGGCACGGATGCCGGGCTTGAACCGGACCTGTACATGAACCATCACGATGTGGTGGAGGCAGGCGGCGAATGGGCGCACGCCCCGTTCTCCGGCGATATCGACGACCGTTATGTCTGGGGCCGCGGTACGCTGGACGACAAGGGCGGGCTCTGGGCCATGCTCCAGGCCGCGGACGAACTGGTGCGGGAGGGCTTTGAGCCCAGGCGCACCATCTGGTTCTCCTCCGCGTCCACCGAGGAGAGCACCGGCAACGGCGCGGATGAGATCTCCCGCTGGTTTGAAAAGAAAGGCATCCGCTTCCGGCTGGTGCTGGACGAGGGCGGATTCATTCTGGACGAGCCCATCCAGGGCGCCAAAGGGAGCTTCGCCATGATCGGCGTGGGCGAGAAGGGCTGCGCAGACCTGAAGTTCATTGCCCGGTCCCGGGGCGGTCACGCGTCCACGCCGCCGCGGAACACGCCGCTGGTGCGGCTGGGCCGGTTCATGGCGGAAGCGGACAGACAGGCCGTGTTCGACGTGCACCTGAACGAGGCCACCTGTGAAATGCTCCGGCGCATCGCGCCCTTCATGAAGGGCCAGAAGGCGGAGGTCATGGCGCGGCCCGAGCGCTTCCGTCAGCTGCTGATCCCCGCGCTCCTGAGAATGTCGCCGCGCGCCGCGGCGCTTCTGCGCACCACCATCGCCTTTACCATGGCGCATGGCTCCGACGGCACGAACGTGCTTCCCGCGGAGGCCTGGGTGGTGGGCAACATGCGCTATTCGCATCACCAGGGCCAGCAGGGCTCCCTGGACGCCATCCGGAAGCTGGCGGAAAAGTATGACCTGGAAATGGAAGTGCTGGATCCGGGCAATCCGTCCCGGCTCACGGACCATACCCGTGACGGGTACGCGCTGACCGCGCACGCGGTGGAGAAGGTGTTCCCGGGTGTGATCCCGGTGCCGTACCTGCTCACCGGCGCCAGTGATGCCCGGTTCTTCGACCGGGTCAGCGACCAGGTGCTGCGCTTCCTGCCCTTTACCGTGAGTGACGCCCAGATGGGCTCCATTCATGGTCTCAACGAGAACCTGGACCTGAGCACGCTCGCGCCCGCGGTGGACTTCTACCGCTGCATGATGCAGGAGGGCGCCGGAGCGGACAGCGAATAAGCCATCCGCCGGCGGGGCCGGTAAGAATACGGGGAATCCCGAATATGATCTGAGAGGATGATGCACATGAGACCCGCAATTGCGGTGATTGACGCTGCGCTTGTGCTGAAGGGCCGTACGGTGCTGGCGGACATGGAACGCTGCAGCCGTGAACCGGACAAGGCCAATGAAGCCCTGCTGATGAAGATTCTTCGGGAGAACGCGGACACGGAATACGGAAAGAAGTACGGGTTTGCCGACATCCATTCCGCGGAGGAATACAAAAAGCGCGTTCCGTACTCGGACTATGACGTGTATGCGCCCTATATCCAGCGCATGGTCAAGAACAAGGAGACCAACCTGATCACGGCCTACAACGTGATCCAGTATGCCGAGACCTCCGGCAGCGTGGGCGTGCAGAAGAAGATCCCCGTCACCGACCGCTCCATGGCCGTGTACGAGAAGTACTCCTTCGCCAGGACCAAGGCCATTGCCAGCAAGCATTACCATGCGAAGTACCACCATCCCGTGCCGTTTGAGAAGGGCCTGAACACCCTGGAAACCGAGACCACGGTCATGGACGACGGCACGCCCCGCGGCTCCGTGACCGGTTCCGTGTCCCGGCGCTTCCGCAAGCTGTTCCCGCTGTTCCTGACCTCGCCGGACCCGGTGCTGTTCCCCATAGGCGGCATGAACATGTATTACATGAAAGCAAGGTTCGCCATGGAAGAGCCGAACCTGGTCTTCGAGCTCAGCGCGTTCATGACCCAGGTCGTGGATATCATCAACTACATGAAGGCCAACTGGCGCATGATCGTGGACGATATCGAGCACGGCACGCTGAACCCGGAAGTGTGCGAGGAGCGCTCCCGCCCCGCCATCCTGCCCTATATCAAGCCCAGGCCCAAGCGCGCGGCGGAACTGCGGAAGATCTTCGAGGAAGGCTTTGACACGCCCATTGTGCCCAGAATCTGGCCGAAGATGGCCTGGGTGTGCGCCATCGGCACCGGCGGGTTTGCCAGCTA
>CAMNDE010000094.1:0-10412 GCA_946534895.1 uncultured Clostridia bacterium | reverse complement strand
TCAGCATGGTGCTGTCGGTCAGGACATCCAGCTTATCCGGGTTTTCCAGGCGGATATTGTCTGTCAGACTCTGAACTGTGCCGTCTGCGCCGACGACGGCATATACGCGCTCATGCCGGGCATTCTCTGCACAGGCTGTCACACAGCCTGTTGCCATGACCAGCGCAATCAATACAGAAATGATCCGTTTACTCATGATAATCTTCCTTTCTTCACAGCTCAGCGGGCAGCTTTCATATCAAAGGTGGTGTGGACAATCAGTCTGTCCAGCAGCATCAGCATGGCGGGCAGCAGCAGAAGCACGACCGCCACGCTCAGCAGTGCGCCGCGGGCAATCAGATGGCACATGGAGGAAATGATGTCGATATTGGCATAAAGGCCCACGCCGTAGGTGGCGGCGAAGAAGCCGATACCGCTGACCAGAACGCTCTGTGCGGCGGAGGCAACGGCTTTTTCGATGGCCTCCTTCTTATCGAGACCCGCGATTCTGTGCTGCTTATACCGTGTCGTCAGAAGAATGGCATAGTCCACGGTGGCACCCAGCTGAATGGTGGAAATCAGGATCGGGCCGACAAAGGGCAGCTGCGTTCCGGTGAAATAGGGAATGCACAGATTTGTGGCAATGGCCAGCTCGATCACGCCTACCAGAATGACCGGCAGGGAGATGGATTTCTGCACCGCCAGGATAATCACGAAGATGGCAATAATCGAGATCAGGCTGACCACGGTGAAATCATGATCCGTGCAGGCAATAAGGTCCTTGGTGCAGGGGGCCTCGCCGATGAGCATGCCGCCCTGATCATACTTTTTCAGGATACTGTTCAGTGCATCAATCTGCGCGTTGATCTCGTCGGAGGAGATGACATACTCAGAGTTGATCAGCATCAGCTGATAGCGGTCTCCCTTGACCAGCTTCAGCACATCCGGCGGCACAATAGCCTCCGGGATGTCTGCACCCAGCAGACTGTCAATGCCGTATACGCTGGTGACACCGTCCACCTGCTGCATTTCGGCGGTCATGCGCCGTACATCCGTCTGAGGGACATCGGCATCCACCAGCAGCAGATGGGTGGTGGACACGTCGAAAGTCTCTTCCAGCTTCTTATTGGCCACGACGGAGGGCAGATCCTGGGGCATGACCCTGCTCATGTCATAATAGACATTCACGTGACTGTAGCCATAGAAGGCAGGGATGCAGAGCAGCACCAGGATCACAGCCAGGACTTTGTAATGTCCGGCCACAAAGCGTCCGATGCCGCCCACATCCGGCAGCAGCGGTCTGTGGCTGGTTTTTTCGATCGCACCGTCCATAAGCCGGATCACACAGGGCAGCAGCACGATGGTTCCCAGCAGTCCCAGCACGACCCCCTTGCTCATCACGATGCCCAGGTCCCTGCCCAGGGTGAAGCTCATGAAGCAGATGGAGATGAAGCCTGCGATGGTCGTCAGGCTCGAACCGAGGATTGAGGTAAAGGTCAGGTGAATGGCATTGGCCATGGCCTCATCCTTGTCCGGGGTCAGCGCCTTCTGCTCCTTGTAGCTGTGCCACAGGAAGATGGAGTAGTCCAGTGTGACGGCCAGCTGCAGCACGGCGGCCACTGCCTTTGTGATGTAGCTGATCTCACCCAGGAAGAAGTTGGACCCCATGTTCCACAGGATGGAAACGCCGATGCAGGCCAGGAAGATCAGCGGAAGCAGGAAGGAATCCATCGTGATCATCAGGACCAGGGCGCACAGCGCCACGGCGATTGCCACATAGGTGGCTTCCTGAGCCTCCACCAGTTCCTTGGTGTCGGTGACGACAGCGGACAGGCCGCTGACAAAGCACTTTTCGCCGGCGGTTTTCCGCACCTGCTGAATGGCCGCCATGGTGTCCTCGGATGAGGAACCCTCATCAAAGAAGACGGCGCTCAGCATACAGTCTCCGCGGCTGAACCTGCTTCGCAGATCCTCCGGGATGATCTCCAGCGGGAACTGTCCCCGGGTGAGCGAGGCGAACCCGATGACGGAATCAACGTGAGGGATGTCTCTCACGGCATTTTCCATGTCCGCCTGTTCCTGAATCGTCATCCCTTCGGTGACCAGGAGGGAAAATGCGCCTTTTCCAAAATCCTCCAGCAGAATCTCCTGACCCTTTACGGTCTCCAGATCCTGAGGCAGGTAATACAACAAATCATATTTCGTTTTGGTGGCTGCCATGCCGAGAATGGACGGCACGATCAACGCCAGACACAGGACAATTACCAGCACACGATGCCGGACCAGTCCTTTTGTGAATTGCTTCACGGATTGAACCCCCTCCACAGAAACTTAACATAGTGTTGACTATCTCAACGACACGAATTATAATCATGCTGTTGACTGATTTCAATCATCAATATGATTATCAATCGTCTGTTAATCAACATAAATCCAAAGAAAAACAGTTATCCGACACAAGACGGAAAACTGTTGAGAAAGCAGGGAAAAAACATGGCTGAAGAGCTGAAAAAGGAAGACCGGAGAGTCAGGAGGACCAAAAAGCTGCTGACCCAGGCGCTGACTGAGCTGCTTCAGAAAAAGCAGGTCAGCGAAATCACGGTGAAGGAACTGACGGACCTTGCGGATATGAACCGGGGCACCTTTTACCTGTATTACAAGGATATCTATGATATGCTCGAAAAAATCGAGGACGAAATGTTCCGGAAGCTGGATGACATTGCCCAGAACCACGAGCATGGCGATCTTACGCAGCAGGTAAAGCCGATCCTTCTGGATCTGTTTCGCTTTATCAGTGAAAACCAGGAAATGTGCCGCGTGCTGCTCAGTCCCAACGGGGATATGAATTTCCTGCACCGCCTGTATGAGGCGATCCGGGAAAGATGCCACGAATTCTGGGAGGATCAGGTCGGCTGCTTGAATGAAAAGGAATTTGACTATCGCTACAGCTTTGTGGTATTCGGCTGTGCGGGCATGATCCGCGCCTGGGTGAACAGGAACTGTCAGGAGACAGACATGCAGATGGCGGAGCTGGCGGACGGGATGATCCGGCGGGGGACGATTGGCCCTGCCGGAGCCTGATCAGCGGCAGAAGCGGAAGGCATGCTGAGCGCTGCGGCAGCCGACGGATCATGGGCGGGTAGATGACCTCTGATTGAGGGAAAGGCTGAAAGGGAAAAAATCAGTGCGGCAGGCCGGAATCCGTCTGACGGCCGGGCATGTCCGCATACAGGGAATCAAACTGAAAGTCCTTAAGAAAACGCCGGATCATCAGGTTTCTCTCTTTTGCGGTTTCATAGTACGGCAGACCGTATCGTTTGCATTGCTCTTTTATCAGGATGCTCTGCTCCACAATATACGCTGCTCCTTCCCGGAGCTCTTCGTCTGATTTGTAGAAGGAGTAGTCCTTTTCCGTGTCATACTTTTTCTGAATCAGGAAGCGTTCCTCCGGCGTGACGTCTGATGTAATGAAGTAGGCGATGTCACAGTCTGCCCCGCGTATATACCGGTCATAGTCTTCCGGCAGAAGCTGATACATGTCCAGCACCATACAGGATCCAGATCTGCCGTACGCGCCGCTGTCGAGCATGGCCCGGACAAACGGGGCCATTTTGCGGCTGATGATGCGCAGCGTTTCCAGTGACGACAGTCCCTGATACGTATTCACGCCGGTTTCGGGAAAACACTTCTCGAATCCGGCAATGATGGAATCCATGCTGACGTGCTGGTAGCCGTATCGCTTTGACAAAAGATGCGCCACCGTGCTTTTTCCGGAGCGTGGAACGCCTGCGATGATCATGTTCTTCATTTGCTTTCCCCCCTGTGCGGCGGTGCGAATCAGGAGATGCTTCCTGACGGCGCACCGTTTTGCTTTTTATCCTCTGACCAGCTTCCGGACGCCTTTTACTTTTGACAGACCGAGGGACATAAGGAATGAAAGCGTGAAGACGAGGATACATACCGTGAGTGTATAGACCAGCGGGAGCTGTTCATGGAAAGCCTTGTAGGGGAGTACAGCGCCGATCAGGATCTCAAGCAGGAAAAGATGCAGAACATAGATTCCGAATGACTGCTGAGAAAGCAACGACAGGGTTCTGCTCCTGGTCTCCCTCTCTCCGAAGCGGGTGGTGATCAGCGTAAACAGCCCGGTCCCGTAGAGCATGGCCGGCAGGGTGTTCATTTCGGCCATGTAGCTGTAGATGTTCGGAATATCGTCAAAGAAGAACTGAACGGACAGGAGAATCCAGACAGCAGCGGCCACCCCTGTCAGAATCAGCGCAATTCTTGTTTTCCCTTTCGGAGGGAAGGCAGTGAGGTACCAGCCGATCAGAAGATAGGGCACATAGCCCGTGGCATATTCCATATGGAATTTGGAAGCAAAGTCTCCGATGGTGAATTTCATGCCCCGCGTCAGTATGCCGGCGGTCTGCATGCCGAACTGCATGATCACGCTGAGAATGATCAGTCCCAGGATATATTCCCTGTTCTCTTTTCTGACAAACAGACGCAGAAGAGGGATCGCGATGTAGGCACCGACGAGCATATAGAGATACCACAGATGCATTCCGCGTCCCTTGCGCAGGAGCATGTTATCCACAAAAATCTCCATGTCGAAGGGCGTGCCCTGGATAAGCGGAATAAGAACAGCCCGCCATGTGGCATAAAA
Organism: uncultured Clostridia bacterium; assembly: GCA_946534895.1. Lineage (GTDB taxonomy): Bacteria > Bacillota > Clostridia > Christensenellales > Aristaeellaceae > UBA2943. The sequence continues at coordinate 5,767 of CAMNDE010000094.1, read as the reverse complement.
GAGCAGCCAGAACAGGAGCAGCAGAACAATGGACAGCAGGTTTTTGCGGTAAAAAGCACGTGGAGGTTTATTCTGCTTTTCATCCAGCAGCAGTGCGCCGGTCAGCATCATAAGCATGGGCGTGCCCGCACGGCTCAGGCTGTTGAAGATGTTCCCATCCACAAAGGCAGAGTTGTCAGTCCCGCGGAAATAGGTGACCATATAGGCCGATACATGGATCATGACAACCATGGCAATCGATACAACTCTGATGATGTCATAGCTCAGTATTCGCTTGCGGGTCATAGGCTCGTTTCCCTCGTTTTTCTTTCATTGATCGCTTCGGTTTTCAGAAAAATACAGACTTCAGCAGGGTATCCGGACTGTGCAGATTCCGGAGGCTTCATCTGCCCTGAGTTACTGCAGCGGCCGGATGAAAAGGGCAGTGCATGCCCAGACACTGCGCGTTCAGCGGACTCCAGGTGCACGCAACGGGATGACTGTTCAGATGCACGCCATAGCGCTGTTCCACATACGCTGACGCTGTCTGCAGGGCGGTGAATGCGTCCCGCTTGCAGCAGCGGGGACCGCCGGTCTCCGCGAGACGGGCAAGTGCGGCCGAAGTATAGCGCATATGGCTTCCCCATGAACCATCTGTGGAAAGCGGGCCGGTGCCCTCGATAATGGCCAGTGCGGCTCCGATGGACATGACAGCGCCGCAGACACCCCAGAGACCGCAGACCGCCCCGGGCATCCGCAGGCCTTCGTTCATCAGGCGCTTAAGCGCTTCGGGAAGATCTGTAAGATTCCCGCCGGCATTATGGAAGGCGGTCAGCAGGCAGGCACCGTCCAGCACGTGGTGCTCCGGGCCGTGCATGCGCACAAAATCCTGTCTGGCTGCGTGCCCGAAAATCTCGATCGGGTCACATGACTTTTCCTGCAGGCAGAAATCAATGATTCTGCGGCAGCGCTCTTCCATGGTACAGTCCATATCATTCCCTCCGGAAACATGATTTCAGATCATGTATTTTGCAGAGCATATCACATTTCTGTGCCTGTTTCCATCCTGCAGAGGCGGAACGCCCATGCAGAGGGTGGGTATCTTAGCCCAGGAGGAAGACAGGAAGTTTCACGCGTGAAGCAAAGGAAAAACGGCGGCACCGGTCCTGAGTGCTCCGGCACCGCCGCTTTGGATTCATGCGGCTGAGAAAGTGGCGCGTGATGGTCGATCCCCCGCTTGGGGTGGTGTCAAAGTCATTTTATGCCCTGGCAGACATAGGTAAAGGGTGTGATGCTGTGACTCCGGACATCCCGGAATCCGGCCGACCGGAGCATCTGCTCCATGTCAGTGCGCGCATACACGGCATGATCGCCGGTATTCCAGTGCCGGAAGCTCCAGTTCATCAGACGGATGAGCCAGCGCGGGCCGGTCAGATCATTGATGAGCACAAGCCCTCCGGGCATGAGAATCCTGTGAATTTCCCTCAGCGCCTGATCGGGGTGGGGATAGTGATGGATGCTCATGTGACAGCTGACGCCGTCAAACGCATCACTTTCCAGCGGCATGTGTTCCGCGTCTCCTTCCACAATGCGGGCGGAAGGAAGACGCTCGCGGCTGCGCTTCACCATTTCAGCGGAATAATCCAGCCCATGCAGCTCAGTATCCGGGGAAGCATGGCTGAAGTATTCCAGAAAGGCGCCGTTGCCGCAGCCGATGTCGATATGACGCGTTATGTGATGATCAAGCAGGATCCCCGCTGTGGCTCTGTAATCGTGGCGCCAGTACCCGTTCCGGTTGAGACCCGTGCTCGAATGGTGGTTGAAATACTGCCTTGACTTTGCCTTGTCATCCACGATCATGCTGTTTTCAGCTCCTTCTCAAATGCGCTGAACCGCGCCTGCTTTGGCAGGGTGCACAGCAGTCCTGCAAAGGTGAGTATGTTTCCGAAGCTCAGGAACATAGTGCCGATTCCAGCCCCCAGAGCCGTGTGCGGACCAATGACTGCCGAAAGCACCAGGGCAGGCACCATGCCGAAGAGCAGATGAAACCATTTTGCGGAGACAGGATACGGCGTCAGTCCTTTTGCGAAGACCCTGAACTGAATGACCAGCATGGGTATCCAGAGCAGAATGAGCACGAACCAGAGGGGGACGCAGAACGCGTACACCATGACCTGCGCCGCTCGCGCTGCTGTCGGTGCGTCCAGTGTCAGCAGCGTCCTGTACGCATAGTTGAGCAGCCCGACATTCATGTGACAGCCGATGGGCGCCAGCCAGATGTAACCAAGGATCCCGAAGCGATAGATGCGGGCCTGCCTGGGTGCGGCGTCAGCCATCAGGCGGTAGATGGCGAAAAAACCGATCCCTTCCAGGAACAGGCCGAAAGCGCCAAGCAGTCCGCCCCAGATCAGCTGGGCATCCGTGAGATTCGGCGCACTGGACATCAGCTTTTCAGCCAGTCCGGCCGCTTCGGTTTCTTCACCGTACCCCACAAGGAAATCGCCGATGCCTGTCAGCACGGAGCCGATCAGGCCGATGAGGAGCAGCGTGCGGATGACGGACCTGTCCAGCCTGTGGGTATGGCAGTGAGTCTTTGATAGAGTGTTCATATGCATTGCCTCTTCATGGAGCATCATGTGAGTGGGAATATGTCCTGGGAAAACCGACACGCGGCAGGAAAGCGGCTCTGCGCCGGGCTTTGCGGTGTTTCCCTGCTTCCCCATGACACAGGATGGTCAAAACAGGGTACAGATCCATGCCGCCAGCGCGGAAGCGGCCGGAAAGATGACCAGCAGCTTGAGCAGCTGGCTTTTCAGATTGAATCCGTATTTCCGGTTCACCAGCGCGCTTTCCGCTTCGGGATAGTAGTGCTGAAAGAAGTGAAACCTGCACAGGATAAACCAGTCAAAGAACACCATGTCATATACCTTGTAGATGGTAAGGATCAGGACAAACCTGGTAAAAAACTGCCAGAACGTAAAGCCGCTCCGGAAACCGTCCCATATGGATATAACGCCTGTCCCCAGAATCATGCCAATGCTCAGGATCAGCATCATCCAGCCCATGATCCTGGCGCCGTCAAACAGTTCACATTCCCGCGGCTGGATGAGCGCCTGTGCCTCTTTGGGCGCAGAGGAGAATAATGCCTTTTTCTGTACAAAGGCAACTGCGGCCACCAGCATCAGGGTGACTGCCGCGCAGAGGATGATCGCCAGAAAAATCGTGAGAAGCATGCCCGATTCCTCCATTCCAGGGATCAGGGGCATGATCCCGTCAGGGCCGCACAGATGACAGCCGCGTTCGGAGTACCCTGATCCATATTTACTGCTGCCGGTCTTCGGATATGCGCCTGTACGCATATTCGTTGCCGTGACCGGATACAGCGTGTGTCATCCTGCATTCGTACATTTGAACACAAGTTAGTCATGGCAAACTATATTATAGTCCGTTTCCTGAAGAAGACAAGCGGGAAATTGCAGTTTCGCATTTTTTGAAAATGGAGCAGGAAGGCGGATTTGTTTCTGTGGTCATGGATGCAAACAGTACCTGGACACTGACGGATGACAGTTACGTGACTGCCTTTGACGGTGACATGGACAACGTAGATCTGAACGGCTTTACTCTGTATATTGCTGGCTTGGCAGTGAATGGCTGAGCGCGGATCGGGACAGCCGGCAGGAGAATAAAACAGCGGAGCATCTGAATGGTTAAACGCTCATATACTCCGCTGTTTTGTGCCCTGTCCAATCAGAAAATGTTGCCTGCGTTTGCAAACATGGAAACGGCATCTTTGAGAATGCTGCGAACGGTACTGATACATTCAGGATTCAGATTTGTATAGGTATCGTTGACATTGTGATAATAGTCCTGAGGAGTGAAAGCGATGCCGCAGATCGCGGCAGCCTTGATGCCGATGACGGAAAACGCCTCGGAATCGCAAGCACCGGGATAAAACTCAGCAGTGGGCAGGTCAAAACCGTTTTTCAGACCTGCAAAATACAAAAGGTTGCAGGCTTCCTCACTGTTGGATTCGGTGTAATTGATACCGCGGGAAAAAATGCGAAGTTCTTCTACTGAGTGAATCGTGTCCACAGCGATCACTATGGTATTGAGTTTCATCAGTTCTTCAACGTTTTCACTGGCAAAGGCATGCGCTCCGCGGATTCCGGCTTCCTCGCCATCAGTGATCAGGCAGCAGATCTCCGTATCCTCGAATCTTTGATCATTGTCTGCCATTTCCTTCAGGATGCTCATGCTCAGAAAGCAGCCTGTCAGATTATCGTTTGCCCCGTCCACAACGGTGCGCCAGTCCACAAGGAAGAGCAGCGGAAAGTACAGGATGGAAAGAACGATTTCGATAACCGCGAAGATCTGCAGCACTGCATTCGGCAGGAAGTCTGCAAGCGCTATATTGCAGAAAAGAAAATTGATCACCCAGTAAAGAACCCCGGAACCGATGCAGGTGTAAATCAGGGGGGCAGGAAGATGTTTCAGAACAGGCATTTCATAAGCTGCATCCATGTGCCCGCAGAGGATGATGCGGCGCTTCGGAGGGCTGATGGATCTGCGGATCATATAGAGATTCTGACCCGTCCGCCTTGGATAAAGCTTGTCTGTCACCTGCCTGTACAGCGCATATTCTGCGATGAGTGCGACCATTGCGATGATCATAAAAAGCAGGGAAAGCGCGTAAGCCCAGGACTGGTGCGAATGTACGCCGATAAGGAAAAAAGCGCATGCGATCAGGCATAGAAAAACATCGAGAGGGACTGAGCCCAGGAAAGCATGAGGATGCAGCTCAAACTGCTGTGTCCGGATTTCATCCACACAGTTCTTCATGGAAGCAGCGATCTCTGCCTCAGCTGAGCGGACTGATTCGGATCCCGCTGTACGCCGTTTGTGATGTGTGCAGATGGATTCGATTCCATCAGTGATGTATTTGATGTAATCCATATTCGCTACCTCATTCTCTTGTGTTCTGGAACACATGGTACTGTTCCAGTAGATTCTTGCGAATGGCGCTGGTTATGCCGACCGTCATGACGGCAATGATGCTTACGAACAGGATAATCGGGAAATAGACGGAAAGGAGCTCGTTGATTTTTGTTCCGGGAATGTTGATCATCCCGGGTGCCAGGGAAGCCTCCAGGGTGGAACTGACCTCGATGACAGAGCCGGGTACAAGCTTGATGACATTCAGGTCAAAGTTGTACAGATGTGAGGACAGAAGCAGGGGGACAAAGGTTCCCATGATGGTAATGGCAGAAATGAACAGCGAATAGAGAACGGAACAATACTGTATGCTGAGCAGCATGGGAAAGACAAAGATGATGCTTCCTGCGGCTCCCATTGTGGATGTGGTCGAGGCGGCAGATACAATGAAACTGATTCCGACAATCCATTTCAAATAGCGTCCGATGCCTTTTCGTTTCTCTACGGTGACAAGTTCCACAACGGCCACCACCAGCATTACGGCTGAAAAACCCATAAAAAACGGAGTAATCCCATTCTCCGGAACCGTGAAATTCTGGAGAATGGATAAGACAAACAGAAGACAGGTCAGAGCGACGAAGGCCCTGCTGTTCCGCAGGTTTGCCAGACTTTCAATAGCCCCGAACAGCCCGGTTTTCCCCTTAAGCATCAACGTGTTTGGCAGCAAGCTGGTCCCCCCTGTTCTTATGTGGATTCTGTCGGTATGATTATGAATGCGTCTATATCAGTATTATTGTTAACAAGCGGCGATGCTGTCAAGAGGATTCCATGAAAATAACGCATGCGGGACTGCAGA
>CAMNDE010000093.1:0-10630 GCA_946534895.1 uncultured Clostridia bacterium | reverse complement strand
GCATTGTTTTTTGCAGATCATCCGATTCTTGAAGATGAGTTCAGGTATCTGTATGCCTCTGTGTTCAACATGCCGGATCCGTATATCTGCATTGTGACGGCTCTGGGAAAGAAGAAAGTCGGGATGAGCCGGGACGAGCTTTTGACAGAAACCGGAATTCCTGATTCCGGTACGTTTTCCGAGCTGCTGGGCAACCTGGAAAGCTGTGGTTTCATTCGCCATTATGATGAGTTTGGTAAGAAAAAAAGAAATAAGCGTTATCAGCTGATCGACAATTTCACATTGTTCCATTTCAAGTTCCTTGATCAAAAGCCTAACGATCCTCATTATTGGACGAACCAGCTGAATACGCCGGTCAGAAATGCCTGGTGCGGACTGGCCTTTGAACGGGTGTGTCTGGAACACATCAGTGCGATTAAGCATAAGATTGGAATTGAGGGAGTTCTTACAGAAGCAGTGTCCTGGTCCTGTACCGGAAATCCGGAAAAGGGATTGTTTGGCTCTCAGATCGACCTGCTGATCGTCAGAAAAGATCAGGTGATCAATTTGTGTGAAATGAAGTATGCTTCTGCACCGTATATCATCACAAAGAAAACAGATGAAAACATCCGTGAAAAAATCAGCGATCTGATCACCGAAACCGGCACAGCCTATGCAATTCATACAACATTTATTACACCATACGGCCTTGCAAAAAATGAATATGAAGGAAACGTGCAGGTACAGATTGTCGCAGAAGATCTTTTTTACGATTGACAGGAAAGCAGATAAACCATCCGGTGAGCATATGCCTTTTGCTCTTTTGGGGTTCATACTTCATCCCGGCGTCCGGGGTGCATAATCCATGGAACGTAAAAACCGCAGGCGGGTCTGAAGAAACAACCATGCCTGCGGTAATTATGTCTTATTAGCCGCGGAAAATTTCATCCCGGGTTTTTCCGCGAAGGTTCCTTCGGCAATTCAGTATGGGCCCATCCGGTATGCAGATGTCTGTCTGCTTTGCTGCTGCTTTACGGATCCTTGAGGAAGGGCACAGCTCCTTTGGATGCTTCAGGCATGTTTTTCCAGAAACGGGCGGTAGAATTCCGGGCTGTCCGACATGACGCGGCACTGGCCGATGCGGTCAAGGACAATAAGCCGGAGGGAAGTACCGGCGTTTTTCTTATCCGAGCGCATGGCCGTAAGAAGGCTTTCGGCAGGGAGGTCCGGAACCTCGCAGGGCAGGCCCAGCTGTGTGAGCAGGCTTGTGAGTCTGTCATAGGTCCCGTCTTCCGTGATTCCGCGGTCTTCGGAAACCCGGGTGATGCCGGCCATGCCGACGCTGACCGCCATGCCGTGGCTGAGCCCGGCATAGTTCTGGCAGGTTTCAATGGCGTGGGCCAGGGTATGCCCGAAGTTCAGCGTCATGCGCTCGCCGCGGTCAAACTCGTCCCGTGCCACCACGTCCGCCTTGTACTGGATGCAGTGCAGCAGAATGGTTTCCATGTGCTGCATCAGCCCTTCCCGGCCAAGCGGGGCACACTGTGAGAGCAGGTCAAACAGTTCCGGATCTCCGATGCAGCCGTACTTGACCACCTCGCCCATGCCGTCCTTCCAGAAATGATCCGTGAGGGTGGAAAGGGACAGGGGATCACAGAGCACCAGGGACGGCTGGTGGAAGGCGCCCACCAGGTTCTTGCCCTGGGGAAGGTCAATGGCCACCTTGCCGCCTACGGAGGAATCCACCTGACTGAGCAGCGTGGTGGGGATCTGAACAAAGGGCAGGCCCCGGAGCCAGGTGGCGGCGGCAAACCCGGTGAGGTCGCCGATGACCCCGCCGCCCAAGGCGAGGATCAGGTCGCTGCGGGTGATGTGCGCCGCGTGAAAGGCTGTATAGAGCTGCTGCAGATACGGCATGGACTTGGTGGGCTCGCCGGCGGGCAGTATGATGCTGTCATGCCCGATGCCCGCCGCGCCGAGGGATGCGAGGACCCGGTCAAGGTACAGAGGGCCCACATTCGAATCCGTGACAACGAATACGCGGGCATCCGGAAACAGCTTCCGGACATGGGCGCCGGTCTCATCCATGATCCCTGCGCCGATGAGGACATCGTAGGGATGACTGGTGGACACATGAATGGTCTGCATGCTTACACTTCCCGTCCCACCGCCGCGGCAATCCGGCGGATATCCTTCATGATTTCGTCAAAGTCTTCCGGGGTGATGGACTGCTGACCGTCGCACAGGGCGTGCACGGGGTCATTGTGCACCTCCACCATGACGCCGTCGGCGCCCACTGCAATGGCGGCCCGGACCATGGGGGAGACCATCCAGCGCTTGCCGGTGCCGTGACTGGGATCCACCAGGATGGGGAGATGGGACAGGCGCTTTACGGCAGGCACCGCGGACAGGTCCACGGTGTTGCGGGTATAGGTCTCAAAGGTGCGGATCCCGCGCTCGCAGAGGATAACCTGCTCATTGCCGCCGGACATGATGTACTCAGCGCTCATGAGCCACTCCTCAATGGTGGCGGACAGGCCGCGTTTGAGCAGGATCGGCTTGTGGATCCTGCCGAGCTGGCGCAGGAGATCGAAGTTCTGCATGTTCCGGGCACCGACCTGGATAATGTCCACGTCCTCCACGAAGCGGTCAATGTCGTAGGGCGACATGAGCTCGGAGACAATGGGCAGGCCGGAGGCTTCCCGGGCGGCCTTGAGAAGTTCCAGGCCTTCATACTTGAGGCCCTGGAAGGCGTAGGGGGAGGTGCGGGGCTTGAAGGCGCCGCCGCGCAGCACCGTGGCGCCGGAGGCTTTCACGGCATTGGCCACATAGGTGATCTGCTCCCGGCTTTCCACGGAGCAGGGACCGGCAACCACGGACAGGCGGCTGCCGCCGATGGTGGCGGGGCCGGCCTTGATGACCGTGTCATCCGGGTGGAAGGAACGGTTGGCCTTTTTATAGGGTTCCGCCACATGCATGATGCGTTCCACGCAGTGGAAGGATTCAATCTGGGTGGGGTCCACGCGGCTGGTGTCGCCGATGAGGCCGAGAATGGTGAGATCGGTGCCCACCACGGGATTGACCGCAATGCCGCCGATGCCGGTGATGGTTTCGGTAAGGGCATCGATTTCCTTCTGGGTTGTGCCCTGTCTGAGAACAATGATCATGGGTGAGAGCTCCTTCCTGAAAAGGGAAGGACGCGCAGGACCTTCCCGGAAAATATGCGCGGAATGTGTGAATGATAAAAATCCGGACCCGGGCTGTCAAGAATCGCTTTTGTATCTTTTGTGCTTTCCTTGCAGGCGGGATGCTCTGCATTGCATGCCGGCACATCCTTTCTTCAGGATATTTTCCGGGTTATGCATGAAAACAGGGCTCAAAGCGGCGGGACAGATGCGGCACAGGCAGAAAAGGCGTCCCTGGGAGGGACGCCGGAAAGAACATGCGGAAAAGGATGATTACAGGCTGAAGGGAATGTATGCGTGAAACTGGAGATGTGCTCCATTGTCATCCGTGCAGGTCAGAAGGATGCCTACGCCGCACAGGTCGTCGTCTGCAGGCATGCCGCCGTCATAGGACCAGGACGTGCCGAAGGCGGGAATGACGTTGGAAAGCTTCATGAAGCTCATGGTCTCACTGGTATCCACATAGGTCCGGTTCTCCTTTGGCGGTTTATAGAAGAATACGCTCTCCACGGTATCGACTGTCAGCCCGATGCCATTGATTTCACGGCACTGAAAGGAGAAGTTCCAGTATGGCCTGGAACCGGAGGGGTTGCTGGTGAGGGAAGTGGTGATGCGCAGATAGGCCTTGCCGGACTCATTCCTGACAGGTTCCCTGAGCTGCTCCATGGTATAGGACTGCCCGTCCAGGGCCGTATAGGGGTTCGGCTCGGTGGAGGAAGGAGCAGACAAGGGGAAGAATATCAGGCAGGCCAGGAGCACAATGGCTGCGAGCGCGGCTCCGGGCAGAATATAGCGCAGCGCGCGGCTTTTTCCGGGGTGTACAGGGGTCTTGGGTGCATCGGAAGCGGCCGGGCTGACGCCTTCTTCGGGTGGAAGCTCCGGAACCTGATCTGGCACGGCAGCGGTGCTTTCGTCCGGGGAAACGGGGGCATCGGAAACAGATGCTGTATCTGCAGCCGGTTCCTCAGGCGGGGGGACGGGCGAAGACAGGGGCAGGGGTTCGGCGGACTCAAAACTGTACGCCAGTGTGGAGGAAAGCCGCAGCAGGGTTTCCCCGTCAGGAAGACGACGGTCCTGTTCCCAGTTGGCCACGGCTGAACGGGTTACATTGAGTTCCCTGGCAAGTGCTTCCTGAGTCAGCCCCCGGGCTTTGCGCGCCGCCCGGATCTGTTCGCCAATTGATGCCATAGGTGCGTCACTCCTGTTCGTAAATCATGAAGAAACGCCGCGAATATGTCATACACGCGGCGCTATGAATTATACCATATGTTATGTGATGCTTCGGGAATTCTGTACAGATTTTCGCTTTATCTCCTGAAAACATCGCCATTTCAACGGATTTGACCATTCGGGCGGTAAGACGATGCTTCCCGGATCAGGTCCGTCTGCAGGATCAGGCACTGAAATGTCTTATGCGGCAGGGTTGCAATACAGCTTTATAGTTTACTTCTCAATCATCTGTTTTATTACGGGTTTTTCGAATGGTGTCCGGATTCCTGCCTTGCGGAGAGAAACCGGGCGAGAAGCATGAGCAGCGCGGCAATGGCATAGGCGGCAAAGAGCATGAGGTACTGCCGGGTATCCAGATGGACCAGGAAGAAGAGATGACCGAGGAATCGCTCACTGAGGAAGAGACCGACAGACATGGCCAGCATGACCATGCCGCGGTACAGGTTCAGGGGAAGGCAGGTGAAAAGCAGGTTGATAAGCCCGATGCCGCCGGCGGAGAGGGCAGCGAAGGTACTGCAGGCTTCCGGCGTCCATCCGGTGTGCTCCATGAGCATGGCGAACACGCTGGCCAGGGTGACGCACAGTGCGCCGGGAATGGCTTTTCCAAGCACCTTGCGCAGGAAATGCCCGGTGATCCGGTCATGATTGCTTTCCAGGGCAAGGAAGAAGGAAGGCGCGCCGATGGTCAGGCTGGAGGTGAGGGTGAGCTGGATGGGCTGGAACGGGTAGGCAGCCGGCAGGAACAGCAGCAGGAAAGCGAGCATCATGGAGTACAGGGTCTTGATAAGGAACAGGGACGCGGAGCGCGCGATATTGTTGACCACGCGCCGGCCCTCATTGACCACCTGGGGAAGCACGCTGAAATCCGACTCGACCAGGGTGAGCTGGGCGCAGTGGCGCGCGGCCTCGCTGCCGGAGGCCATGGCAATGGAGCAGTCCGCCGCCTTCAGGGCGGGAATATCGTTGACACCGTCGCCGGTCATGGCCACGTGATGTCCCTGACGCTTGAACTCCTCCACCAGGAGCTTTTTGTTTTCCGGGGTCACGCGTCCGAACACGGTGCAGCGCTGTACGGCATCCGGGAACTGTTCCGGGGTGAGCTTTGACACGTCCACGGCCTCAGCGGCGTGTTCCAGCCCGCAGCGCTGGGCCACGGCGGACACGGTCAGGGGGTCGTCGCCGGAAATGACGCGCAGGGAAACGCCCTGTTCCCGGAAATAGCCCAGGGTTTCCTGGACATGGGGACGCAGCTGGTCCTCGATGAGCACCAGACCCAGAAGACGGAGGGCATCCGGCAGGTTTTCCCGGTCAATGCGGCCCGCGGCCTCACAGAAGACCAGAACGCGCCGGCCCGAGGATGCATGCTCGCGGATCTGCGCCTGAATGTCCTCAGGTACTGTGACGGGCACAAACCCGGCAGCGCCAAGGACATAGGTGGTATTTCCGAAGGTGGCGGCGGAAAGCTTGCGCTGGGAGGAAAACGGGAGCACGTCATCCGCGGGCACATTGCCGGTGGGCAGCGCCTCACGCAGGGCATGTGTGGTCTGACTTTCATCCTCAGGGAACGCGCCGAGAAACCGGCTGATCCCGTTTTCGAGTCCCGGCATGTCCGTGCCCACAGGAATGAGGCCGAACAGGTGCATGTGCCCGGTGGTCAGCGTGCCGGTCTTATCCAGGCAGAGCACGTCAGCCCGGGACAGGGTTTCAATGCCGAAGAGTTCCTGCACCAGCGCGCCGCGCCGGCCCAGGCGCACCACGCCCACGGTGAGGGCAACGCTGGTCAGGAGCATGAGGCCTTCGGGGATCATGCCGACCATGGCGGCCACGGTCTGGGGCACGGCGGAGTCCAGCGGGGCATGGCGCATGAAGTACTGCTTGACGAACAGAAGCAGGCCCAGGGGGATCAGGATCATGGTGAGCACCCGGACCAGCTTTTTCAGGTCCTGCATGAGCTGGGAGCGCGGGGACCGGATCTGCTTGGCTTCCCGGGTGAGGCGGGCAATATAGCTGTCCGTGCCTACGTTTTCCAGGCACATGACCACGCTGCCCGCGGTGAGGAAGCTGCCGGAGAGCAGCCGGTCGCCGGCTTTCTTGGGGATTTCGTTGCTCTCGCCGGTGAGCAGTGACTCATTGACACGGCAGATGCCGGAGCGTACCGGACCGTCGGCTGGAATCTGGGCACCCCGGGAGAGCACGACCAGATCGCCCTGGACCAGGGCATCCGGCGGGACTTCTTCCTGACTGCCCTCACGGATGACGCGCACGGGCTCCCGGGTCATGAGCGTCAGGCTGCGCACGGTCTTCCGGGCGCGCAGTTCCTGGATGGTGCCGATGAGCGTGTTGGAGATGACCACGCCCAGGAAAAGCATGTTGCGGTAGGAACCCACCAGCACGAGGCACAGGGCGAGACCGAAGTTGAGCAGATTGAAGAGCGTGAAGAGATTTCCGCCGATGATCTCCCAGACACTCTTGCCGGCGTCCTCGGCGGCGGCATTGGTGAGGCCGAGCTCCGTGCGGCGCCGGACTTCCTCCCGGGTGAGCCCGGTTTCGGGCGTGGGATTCAGAGCCCCGGAAGACGCCGGGGCAGAATGCGTATGTCTGGCCAAGATACAAGAACCTCCTGAATAAGCTGAATGGGAAAGAGGGATCAGGGATCCCGGAGTACGGCAATGTCCACATCCGTGACCTGGGTGGCGGTGTGATGCACCCAGATGCTGTCTTCCGTTTCCGGGCTGTCCATGAGCGGGATCTGATGCAGATTGGAGGCCACGTTCCAGAGTCCCTTCTCCATGGACGGAATGACGGGACGTCTGTCCTCGCTGGGCGCGCGGCCGGTGACTTTCTTGTAGGCGCGGTAGAACCCGGTATAGTCCTCGAAGCCCACCAGACCGTAGGCCTGGGAAGCTGGAACGCCGTTGATGAGCAGCTGCTGCGCGTAACGGATGCGGCGCTGGGTCACATATTCCATGGTGGTCATGTGCATCTGCGAGTGGAACAGGCTGTTGAGCTTGCCCTTGGACACATGAAAGCGCTCGCTGAGCAGGTTCAGGGAGATGGGCTGCTGCAGGTTCTGATGAATGAAATCAAGAATCGGTACCAGCTCATTGTGGCCTTTATGAAAGGGCGTGATGGGCTTTGTCCGGCCCGCGTCCGCCGTGCAGAGCAGGAACCGGGCCAGAATGGCTTCCGTGACCGTGCTCACCAGTGTGTCCCGGAGATGCTCGGGCATGTGCGCGATCTGATCGAAGCTCTGGAACAGGGAAAGAAGGCCCGTGGACTGCGCGTCCTCCAGCATGAAGGGCACCTGGGGAGGCGTGGTGCGCAGGTCCTCCGCGTCCGGAAGCGCGCTCATGAGCATATGGCGCCGGTCCACGGAAAGAATGTCCGGCGTGAAATGCGCTGTATAGCGCTCATAGGGGTTTTGGGTGAGCACATGCAGGCCGTGGAAGATGTTGGGGATAAAGATGACAAAGGTATGGGGATGCAGGATGTACTCGGCACCGTTGTAGAGAAGGTGCACATCCCCGCTGAGAAAGTAGTACAGCTCATAGAACGGATGGGAATGGATCAGATAGTTTTCGGACGTGACATGGCTGATATTATGCGCCATGTGATAGTCCGGCGTAAGAATTTCACTGTACATGCAAATCCCTCCTGCAGCACAGTATTATACGAAATCACGGAATGGACTGCAATGAAAAGGGCCGGGCTGTCATACATATTAGACATGCGGGAAAGCAGATAGTTTCCTGAAAACAGAAAAAAATCTTCGGCGTTTTGAAATTTTCGCAATGCACTTTGTTGTTTGGGCAATTGTAAATTATGCGCGCACATGATAAATTATGGTTGAAATATGGCCGAACAAGGCAAAAAATGAGGGAATGCGCATGGGCTTTGACATTGTCAATCGATTCCCGGACCCCGCCTGGCTTCAGGACGTGCGGGAAAAACTGAGCCGTAAGATGCCGTACTGCATCCGCAAGGCACAGGAAGTGGACTTTATTCCCTATACAACGGAGAATGGACAGTTCAAACCGACCGACATCAACTGGTGGACGAATGGGTTCTGGCCGGCCATGATGTGGCAGATGTACCGCATGACCGGAGAGAAAATCTATCAGGAAGAAGCGGAACGCACGGAGCGTATGCTGGACGAGGCACTCAGGAACTTCAAGAAGCTGGATCATGACATGGGTTTTCTGTGGCTGATCCAGTCCGGCGTGCATTACCAGCTGGACAGAAACCAGGACAGCTATGACCGCACCCTGTTCGTGGCGAACATGCTGGCCGGACGCTTTAATCCCAACGGGTTCATCCGTGCGTGGAACAACTGGGATCCCTCCACGGACCGCACGGGCTGGGCCATTGTGGACTGCATGATGAATCTCCCGCTGCTCTACTGGGCCAGCGAGATGACCGGGGACCCGAGGTACAGGCTCATTGCCATGGCACACGCCGACACCACCATGAAGTATTTCGTGCGTGACGACGGCAGCTGCAATCATATCGTGATCTTTGACCCGGAAACCGGCGCGTTCCTGGACAACCCCGGCGGACAGGGATATGAGAGCGGTTCCAGCTGGAGCCGCGGACAGAGCTGGGCACTGTACGGGTTTGTGCTGAGCTATCTGCACACCGGCAAGCAGGAATACCTGGACACGGCCAAGCGCGTGGCCAACTATTTCATCAGCCAGTGTGCCTCCGACTGGCTGCCGCGCTGCGATTTCCGCCAGCCCGCGGAACCGGAGCTGCGCGACAACGCCGCCGGCAATATTGCGGCCTGCGGCCTGCTGGAGCTGGCCCGGGTGGTGCCGGAACTTGAGGCGCAGAGCTATTACGACGCGGCTGTGAAGATCCTCATGGCCCAGGAAAAGGATGCGGCGGACTGGACGGAGGACGTGCCGGCCATCTTCCGCAAGTGCACCTCCGCCTGGCATGACCTGCCGGGACGGCATATCACCATGGACTACGGCGACTATTTCTTTACTGAGGCCATTGGCAAGCTGCTGGGCGAAAGCCTGCTGTTCTGGTATCCGAACCGCGGGGAATGAAGATGGAGGGAACAGAGATGAGTGTACGCCGCGAATGGCTGGATGACATGCTCCGGATTGTATCCCCGGTGCTGGATCATCTGGCGGAGGGCACGCTGAAGAAATGCATGCCGCTTGATTTCCACCCGGAGCGCGCCGCCTTTGCGCCGCTGGAGGCCTTCGGCCGCAGCATGCTGGGCCTGGCGCCCTGGCTGGAAGCCGATCCCGCGTCCCTGGACGAGGAGGAGCGGGCGGAACAGAAGAAGTGGCGCGAAAAGGCGCTGAAGTGCCTGGACATGGCCACCAACCCGGAATCCCCGGATTACATGCTCTTTGACGAGGGCGGCCAGCCGCTGGTGGACACGGCGTTCCTGGCCCATGCCCTGGTGCGCGCGCCGCATGCGCTGGCCCAGGCCATGGATCCCCGGGTGCATGCACAGGTGGCGGACGCCTTCCGGGCGTCGCGCAAAATCCCGTCCTTCAATACCAACTGGCTGTTCTTCACCTCCATGGTGGAGGCAGGACTGCACGTGATGGGGGAGGAGCATGACAGCATGCGCCTTCTGACTGCCATGCGCTGTTTCCGGGACTGGTATGTGGGCGACGGCATGTACGGCGACGGCCCGAATTTCCATTTTGACTACTACAACAGCTTCGTGATCCAGCCCATGTATGTGGATCTTGTGAACCTGTTTGCGGATCAGTACAGGGAAGTGGCGGCAATGCGCGATGACGTGAACGCTCGCGGCGCGCGCTATGCCTCCATTCTGGAACGCCTGATCGGACCGGAAGGCAGCTACCCCGTGGTGGGCCGCTCCATCTGCTACCGCTTCGGCGCTTTCCAGATGCTTTCCCAGGCAGCACTGCAGCACCGGCTGGAAAGTCATCTGACACCCGCCGGTGTGCGCTGCGGTCTGACTGCGGTAATTCGCCGGGTCATGAGCGCTCCGGACATGTTTGACGCGCAGGGCTGGCTGCAGCCCGGCGTGTACGGACTGCAGAGCGAGCTGGCGGAAATCTATATCAATATCGGCAGTCTTTACCTGTCAAGCGCTGTGTTCCTGCCTCTGGGGCTCGCGCCTTCGGATCCCTTCTGGAGTGATCCGGATGCGGAGTGGACCGGACGCACCGTCTGGGGCGGAGGTCACATTGTGATTGACCACGCGGAGGACTGATCTGAAGATCGTTGTTGTCCCGGTGATGCAT
>CAMNDE010000092.1:0-10714 GCA_946534895.1 uncultured Clostridia bacterium | reverse complement strand
TCCATGTTTAGATTATACCATACATGTTCGAATCTCACAAGCATATAACCCGCCTGACTCACGACTAAAGTCACGAGTGTGCGGCGGGAGAACATCAAAGAAGTCTGCCATCTGAATGATCAGCTCCAGCTCCGGGATCGACAGCTTCGCTTCCCACTTATATACCGCGCCTGCCGTCACTCCCAGCGCTTCAGAAAGCTGCTCCTGGGTCAAAGACCGTTCCCTGCGGAAAGAACGGATGTTTTCTGCCAGCATCATCTTCATCTGCCCGCCTCCTTTGCGTTCCCTCAATGATTGTAAGCCATCAATGCAGGAAAAGGAACAGACTGTTCGTATTAATACGATATAATATTCTCTACCGTCAGTATGAATTTGGCTTCTGCATAAAGTGGAACTCCAAACGACAACAGCCGCTGATATGGTCTGCTTGATCATACCAGCGGCTGTTTTGTTACAGGGTATTAATGACTTGTCCCAGGACAATTTCTTCGGCTTGGCTGTGAATACTGTTTTATGGAAGCCCTCCGCGAACACGGGCTTTGGCTGTTTCCGTACAGAATACATCAGCTGTTGAGAATCTTCATGAATTCCTCGCCGGTGATGGTTTCCTTTTCCAGAAGGTATTTGGCAAGCTCATGCAGCTTGTCGATGTTTTCCTGAAGAATCCTGTCCGCTTTTGCACGGGCACTGCCCACCAGGGCGACCACCTGATCATCGATCTTTTCCGCATAGGCGGGACTGCACGCCAGAGAAGTATCCTGTCCGAGATACTGGCCGTTGACCGTTTCCAGGGCCACCATACCGAAGCCGTCACTCATGCCATAGCGGGTGATCATGGCTCTGGCAAGTTTGGTGGCCTTTTCAATATCATTGCTGGCACCGGTGGTGATGGAACCGAAGATCAGCTTTTCCGCAGCCTGGCCACCGGTCAGGGTGGCCAGCTTGTTTTCCAGTTCTTCCTTGCTCATCAGGTTATGATCCGCTTCATCCACCTGCATGGTGTATCCCAGTGCGCCACTGGTACGCGGCACAATGGTGATCTTGGTGACCGGCGCGGAGTTGGTCTGTTTTGCCGCCACAAGCGCATGCCCGATTTCATGATAGGAAACAATGCGCCGCTCCTGTTCAGACAGCACCGCGTTCTTGCGCTGATACCCGGCAATCACCGTTTCCACGCTCTCCATCAGGTCATCCTGGGAAACGGCGCTCCGCCCTTCCCGGACGGCCCGCAGCGCGGCTTCATTGACGATATTGGCCAGTTCTGCGCCGGAGGCACCGCTGGTCGCCCTCGCGATCTCCGTCATATTGATTCCATCTGCCAGCTTCACGCGCTTTGCATGCACATTCAGAATGGCCGTACGGCCGTTCAGGTCCGGCAGTTCCACAGGAATGCGGCGGTCAAAGCGTCCGGGACGCAGAAGCGCAGGGTCAAGGGACTCCGGCCGGTTGGTCGCAGCCAGAATGACCACGCCTTTCTTCCCGTCAAAGCCGTCCATTTCCGTAAGCAGCTGGTTCAGCGTCTGTTCGCGTTCATCATTGCCTCCTATGGCCGCCCCGCTGTCACGCTTTTTGCCGATGGTGTCAATTTCATCAATGAATACAATGCACGGAGCTTTTTCATTGGCCTGCTTGAACAGGTCCCGCACCTTGGCGGCACCCATGCCTACAAACATTTCCACGAACTCGGAACCGGAAATGGAGAAGAACGGAACCTTGGCCTCCCCTGCCACCGCTTTGGCCAGCAGGGTTTTACCTGTGCCTGGAGGTCCTACCAGCAGCGCGCCTTTTGGCAGCTTCGCGCCGATATCCGCATATTTGGCCGGATGCTCCAGGAAATCCACAATTTCCTTCAGCGCGTCCTTGGCTTCCTCCTCGCCGGCCACATCCGCAAAGGTCACGCCGGTCTCATCCGCTGCCACAATCTTGGCATTGGACTTGCCGAAATTCATGACATTCGATCCGCCCATGCGCTTGCCCATCTGATTCATGAGCACCCGCCCAAGCACAGAGAACATGGCAATGGGCAGAATCCAGCTGATGATGAAACTCAGCAGCGGATTGTTCTGGGTGGGAATCATGGCGCTGAAGCTCACGCCGGCTGCTTCCAGACGCTGACGCAGGCTGTCATCCGGGAACACGGCCGTCTTGCAGACCATTTCCTCACCCTCATCATCGACGGCCAGGAAGATCATCTGTTCACTGTTCTGATCCAGCTGAACCTCCTTCACCTGCCCCTTGTCCACCATGGCAAGGAAATCACTGTACCCCACAGTCATCACCTGACGCTGCAGGAGCGCCGGGAAGACAAAGGCATTGAGAAGCATGATAATCGATGCCGCAATGATAATGTAATAGATCAGCGGTCTTTCGTTCGACCCTTTATTGTCGAGCATAGGCATCCTCCTTATTCACAGGGCATGCGCTCCATGTCTGCTGTGTGCACAGCCCGGAATATATGCATACATTCTCTCTTTCGCATCCGCTGCCGGTCAGATCCGTTTCCGGACATCCTGTTGACAGACGATTTGCACGGCGTTACAATTGTGACGCCGTGCAAATCGTACACCTGCCGGAAGTCCATGTCAATATACCTGGGTCCGGATGTCACATTTTCCATGTATTTGTGACATCGCATCCACAGAAAGGAAATGCCATGCTCAATGAAATGCAGAAGCGGGATATGCTGCGCCTGTCCAATGAAGAAGCCCAGAAGCTCTCCCGAGAATGCCTGGAAACCGCTCTTCTCAAGCTGATGGGACAGAAGGACTATGAACGGATTTCCATCGGGGAAATTGTGGAACTGGCGGGCGTATCCCGCAATGCCTTTTACCGGAATTACAAGACCAAGGAGGCATTGCTGGAAAGCCTGTCGGACACCATCGCGGAAAAACTGAAGGCCGCACTGCCCCGGTATGAACGCACGGACGCAGATGCCTACGCCTGCTTTTTCCGCGCCGTCCTGGAAGATCCGGAAATCCTCCGTGTTCTTCTTTCCGTACGCGCTTCCCTTGCGGAGCGTCTCATGAGCAAAGAGACCAGCTATGCCCGCATCGCCTGGGAAGGCGCGCTCGCCCAGATCATCATCCACTGGTATATGACCGGCATGAAAGAGACTCCGGAAGAAATGGGACACATGTGCAGCAGGCTTCTGTCCAGACTTCCGTTCGAGGATTCTGCTGACGGGTGTACATGCTGAGCATACAAAGACCCGCGGCCTTGATCCGGGAAAAAGAAACGGATCCATTCCCCGCAGCATTTGCGGAGGCATGCTTCTCCGCTGAAACCGGTTTCAGATTCCAAAGAAAAAAGCCAGCCCGTCCGGACTTATTCGGACAGGCTGGCCCTGAACACATGGATATGCTGTTTCCCGGCATTCCCTCATCCGGCTCAGTCACTGATCAGGCATACATTGGAATAGTGCGTCAGATAGGTCCGCCCATCCAGTGTCACCTGCACCACGTCCGACTGGTCAAAGTCCAGCCAGGAGGAAACATTCCCCTCCACGGTTTCTCCGTTCGGAAGGCGGATGATGGCATAATTGAATCTGTATTTCGTGTCAAACAGCTGACGGTTTCCGTAATGGGTCTCCCAGAAAACGAACAGCACCACAAAAGCCGCCACAAATAAGATACCCAGAATGATCCAGATCCGGGTGCGCCTCTTTTCCATTTTTCACCAGTCCTTTTCTGTCAGAATCCGAGATTTTCGTTGACCAGAATCACATGAATTCTTCCTGTATGCCTGGAAAAGCGGGTAATCAGGAACTGGCAGCAGATCGTATCCGGCGACTTGCAGTTCATGCAGGTGCCGGTCTTGGTGCAGGGCGTCTGAAGATGGAATCTCTGCACATTGGCCGGCGCTGCCACGTTCCTGGCACGTTTCATGGCGGCATCCACATCGCTGCACACTTTGTTCATGCCGACAATGAAGACAACCTTTCTCGGGCCCTGGGCAATGGCCGAAACCCGGTTTGCGTTCCCGTCAATATTGATCAGCACTCCGTCATCGGTCATGGCGTTGCAGCTGGACAGAAACACATCGGCATCATAGGCCATCAGCATGGCCGCCCGCTTGTCCTCACAGGCATCCCTGTCGATGAAATTGTAATTGCCTGCCTTGAGACAGTCCACCAGACCAATCTCATGCACGCTCATGCCGCCGCCCATGGTGACGCTGGCGCCCTCAGGGATCAGTTCCAGGGCAATCCTGCGTGCCTCTTCAGCATCCTTTGCATAGTATCCTGTCATATTCCTTGACGCAAGTCCGCGGATCACTTTCTCCGCCAGAATCTCATTGCGCTTTGCCAGCATTTCCTGCATATTCAGCCGCCTCCCATTCTACTGCTGCTTTATTGCCCGGCTTTTCCGGGCAGAGATTCTCCACTGATTGTAAAACAATCCACTGCGTGCCTGCAATCCCCTCCTGTGAAATTCCCCCGCTCCAATTGATTTTATGGCCCGCACAAAGTATACTCAGTTTCCAGTGGTCACCCGGCAAAGACCATGTATCCCATAATCAGCAGGTTCCCTGCCGGAGAAAACATGCTGCGCGGAAGGAAGTTTTTCAGCCTTGAAGACACCGATTAACGCCAAAACACTGAAACAGCATTTTGCCTATTCCAAATGGTATTATATCCTTCTGGTCATCGGATTGTTCTTTTTCTGGAACCTCTTTTATACGGTCACAGAACCCAGAACCCCGGATGATCAGAAGGTGGACATCTACATCTATGGCTTCGCTCAGCAGGAACAGCTGGAAACCTACATGGAAGGCATTCATCAGTCCAAAATGCCGGAGATGAAGGAGATCAACTGCCTGTACGTGACGCCGGATGAGTCCTCCGGTCCCATGGTGCTCAGCACCCATGTGGCGGCGGGCGAAGGCAACCTGTTCATGCTCCCCCGCGATCTGTTCCAGAGCTATGCCGCCCAGGGCATGTTTGTCTCACTGGATGACATGGACGGCATTGTGGACATGTGCGAACAGGCCGGGCTGAATATCGAACGCGGCTGGAGAAAGAATCAGGAAACCGGCGAGCGTCATCTTTACGGCATCCCGGTCAATACCATGAAAACGCTTGGATCCATGGTCTACTCTTCCGGAGAGCTGTATATCAGCATGCGCGACTACAACACCAATCCGGACTATTCCGAGCTGATGCTGCGCACCATTCTCGAGGATGCTTTCAGCGAAGGTGCGGAAACCGCCGTGGAGCCGGTTCCTTCTGCCGAGCCCGAGTCCCAGCCCTGAGTTTTTTTCATCCGTCGGGAACAAAATGCCGTCATGTTTCGTCTATTCATATGTAAACCATATGAAAGAGGTGGAAACATGACCGACATTCTTGTGCTCGACCCCTGTACGGAGCAGGCGCTTTCCCTGGTAAACGCCCTGAAAAGCAACGGCCTGGACTGCAGACATGCATCCACAGCCAAAGAAGGAACGACACTGATTGCGAAAAAGACCCCGGATCTGGCGGTCATGAGCGTGCAGCTGTTCTGGAGAGACTGCCGCGATATTCTGCATCGGCTTGAGAAAAAGAAAACCCCGGTTCTGTTCATATCCTGTGCGTCCGGCAATGAATCCCATGTCCGCAGTCTTTATCACGGGCCCTGTGCGGTCATGCCGGAGGGTATTCAGGAAGAGGATATCGTTTCCCTCTGCCAGACCCTGCTTCATGCCTGTCCCGGCATTCTCTGCAGCGGCGGCCTTCGGATGGATGTGGACCGCAGAACCGTCACGCTCAACGGAAGCCAGAAGACCCTTACAGCTCAGGAGTTTGAGCTTCTCCGATCGCTGATGCTCAAGCCCAATGAAATCCTTTCCCGTGAAGAACTCCTGCGCACGGCCTGGGGGTTTGAAGCCATGGGCATCACCCGGACCGTGGACGTACATATTCAGCGCCTGCGCCGCAAGCTCGGCCGGGACTTGATTGAAACCGTCTACCAGGCAGGCTATCGGCTCACAACCGCCTGAAATGCGCTTTGCGCACATGAAAAAATGGTGCAGCTCAGGTTGCATCATTTTTCTTTTTCTTCTCCCTATGCCCACCCGCCGCTTGCATGCATCCCCCAACCGGCCTATTCTCACATGGAAAGGAGACAGGGAAATCACCGGCAGGCCATGCCGCCTCTTTCCGCCACGATTTCCTCCACATGCCTATGAACCTTCATCAGTATGAGCATCAGATCGTGCAGATCCATGACCGCTCCGGCAGGATCTTTACCGGGATCCCGGACAGTTTTCCCCCTGAATACGGCCTGCACGAATTCGGCCGTGACGAGGAAAGCCTGCGTCTTGGTATGAATCAGATATTTGAAAGCGATATTGCCGGCATTGGTGTGCTGCCGGATATGAAAATTCTGCGCGCTGTGGAGCTCTGGCAGCAGGCCGGAGCCTACTATGTCCGGATCCAGGCCATGGCAAAGAAGCATCATATCACACTCCGGCAGGAATTCGACATGCATGACACCCCGGAAACAAAGTACATCGTAATCACTGACAGGGATTTTCCGATTGCCACGGCCCGGATGTATCCGCTGGATCATGAGCGCGTGATGATCGGAAGAGTGGTTGTGCTTCCGGAATACAGGCATCAGGGGATCGGAAGCATGACCGTCCTGGCCTGCGAATCCTGGGCTGCAGAACTTGGGTTCACACTGGCTGTACTGGAAAGCCGTGACAACAAAACCGGGTTCTATGAGCAGCTCGGCTATGAAATCTGTGCCGAATCAGAGCAGGGAGAAACCTTCCGGTGCATCCGCATGGAGAAGGAACTCATCTGATCCATGGAAAAAGGCGCAGCCAGCTGTCCTGCCTGCGCCTTATCCATTTTCTTGCTATCCTGATGGTTCCTTACAGTCCGACTTCTCCCCAGCTGACCGTGGAAATATCCAGCGGCAGCCCAAGTTCGCACATCAGTTCCACCGTTTCCGGCATCAGAGAATAGGATACCTCCACATAATCACTCTGCACCCTGAGACGGAGTCTCACCTGCCCGAACTCGGCAATCTCGCTGAGTTCTTTCTTTTTGGAAATCAGTTTTTTCAGAAGCCCTCCGAGAATATCATCCCTGCCCTGGGGATTTTCCAGCTGCGTAATCAGAATCCATTCGTCCTCATTGGCAATGATCTCCGGAAGGCGATTGAGAAGGTCGCCCTTATAAATCACCCGGGTGGGCTGCATATCCAGCATGCCGCTGATCTTATCCATGTCCATCCCGCTGCCGGTAATCATGAGTGCAAATGTTGAACGGCTGATTTCTCCACGTTTTGCCATGCATGTCCCTCCGCTCTGTGTACTTTTCCAATAACCTGTACATCTATTGTAACCCAGGGCACCCGCTTCTGCAATCCCCGTTCGCTGACATCAGCCATTTCCCATGGTGCTCGGAATCTCAGAGGCATAGATCCAGCCGGTGGCACCGCGGAGACTCACCAGGAGCCATTTGCCCATCTGCCGGATAATGGGAAGCTGCGTTCCCGCCACCAGCAGTCCCACCTTCTTGGCGGATGTATCATTCCAGGCATACACCGGTGTGGACTTTTCCGTCACATAATAGGACGGATTCACCAGAAGGTAGTCATCCAGTGCCCATCCTGCGCTGGGGCCGTTTTCCGTCAGATAGCATTCCCACCATCCGTTTATGGGATTGGTCACCGTCACCGTTGTGCCGTAGCTCAGGCGGGTTACCACCTTTGCCCGGGTATCCGCGGCTTCACGGATGGAAATCCGCTCCGACAGCACCACGGCCTGATAGCCGGTCTGCCCCTCACCGTAAGGCGGAATAATCTCTGCCCCGGCAATTCCACTCACCAGAACAAGGCAGAGCACCATCACCACAAGACGCTTTCCAAACATGATCCATTCATCCTTTCTCTTCATCGCACCGGCATCCATCAGTCCGCAGGCTTCAGCACCATACAGGTACGGCTGGGCAGGTACAGTCTGAGACCGTTCTCCCCGGCCACGGGGGTAAAGGCACTGTAGCGGATATGTTCGATCCGGCCATAGCCGCCATAGACGGGGTCATCGCTGGTAAACAGCACTTCATAATCCCTGCCCTTACTGACCGGAATATGGTAATCCGAGTAGCTCTGGTCCGGCGAGAAGTTAAAGACAAACACCAGGCCGCCGCGCTCGAAAGCCAGTACATGGTTATCCTCGTGAATCCAGGTGCGCTTCGGATATACCTCATCCAGCACACGATAATCCTTCACCATGTGGATCATGTCGTGATCAAACTGATTGAGCTGCTCGTACTTCAGCAGATGATTCTCCAGAAGACTCCACTGGCGGCGGCAGTACTTGAAGCTGTTGCCGTTCCCTTCCCTCGGGAAATCGATCCATTCAGGGTGCCCGAACTCATTGCCCATGAATGTCAAATAACCGGTTCCGCCGGCAGTCAGCGTAAGCAGACGGATCATCTTGTGAAGTGCCATGGCGCGGTCAATGACCAGTGAATGGCAGTCCTTGGTCATATCCGTGTACATATTGGCTCCCGCGAAACGGAACATCATGGTCTGGTCGCCCACCAGCGCCTGGTCATGGCTCTCCACATAGGCAATGGTCGGAGCATTGCGGAAGGTCATCTGCTTCCAGATGTCTTCCAGATACCAGTCCTCGTCGCGTGTCTGCTTGGCCAGCTTGATCCACATATCCGGAATGCCCATACCCAGACGGTAATCAAACCCGATGCCACCGTCCGCCACCTTTTCGCACATGCCCGGCATACCGGACATATCCTCTGCCACGGTCAGAGCACGGGGATTCACCTCACGGATCAGTTCATTGGCCAGCTGGAGATACACAACAGCGTCCACATCCGTGTTCATGGTATAGTACATCTGGAGACTGTCGAAATTCGTTCCCAGCGCGTGGTCATGATAGAGCATGGAGGTCACGCCGTCGAAGCGGAATCCGTCAAAGTGATACTCCACCATCCAGAATTTCAGGTTGCTCAAAAGGAAATGAATGACTTCCGGCTTTTCATAGTCAAAGCATTTCGTACCCCAGGCAGGATGATTGCCCTTGGCACCGGCATGGAAAAACTGCGTTTCCGTACCGTCAAACATGTTGATACCTTCCAGGGTATTCCCCACCGCATGGGAATGCACCACGTCCAGAAGCACCCGGATGCCCATCTCATGGGCTTTGTTCACCAGGTACTTCAGATCATCCGGATAGCCGAAGCGGCTGGATGCCGCATAGAAATTGCTCACCTGATAGCCGAACGAGCCATAATACGGGTGCTCCATGACCGCCATCAGCTGAATGGTGTTGTAGCCCAGGTCCTTCACATGATCCAGCACATGATCCGCAAACTCGCGGTAGGTGGCGATTTTTTCCTCTTCCATCGACATGCCCACGTGCGCCTCATAGATCAGGGGCTTCTCATCACACCGGAAGTCCTGGTCCGTCCACGGGTAGGGTTCCAGATCATCCCAGACCTCGCAGCACCAGCTCCGGGTAACCCAGTCCTGGGTGACGCGCCGTGCATACAGCGGGAGGTGCTGGGAAAGGCGGTCGCCGTTTCGCACAACCGTCATGACCCTGCTGCCCTTATGCAGGATATCCCCGGGCAGATTCAGCTCCCAGCTCCCGCCGCTCAGCCGTTTCATCGGATAGCTGGTCCAGTTCCAGTGGTTGAAATCCCCGCAGAGATACACTTCATCCGCACCAGGTGCCCACTCACGGTAAACCCATCCGTCAGGCAGCTGATGAAAGCCGTAATACGCATATGCATTGGCGAAATTCTTCAGCGATGTCTCCTTCTGCAGCAGCTGTTCCTTTTTGGATTCATAGCACTTCATCCGATACTGGATGTCCCCTTCAAAAGGCTTCAGCTCCGGCATTTTCTCGATCATCCGATACATGATTTCACCATTCCTTCTATTGTTTTTCCAGAGAATACTCAGTTAATCTGGGGTCTCTGCGCCTGTGATATAATCATAGCAGGTTTTCTGAAATTGAAAAGGCCTAATTTCGTCAGATTGGCACCCGCTTCCGTATCACAGATGCCATGCAAGACTTTCCCTTCCCTGCTGCTGACGCTTCCCCAATTTTCTGACAGACATTGCTACTTTTCAGTCAAAGTCATGTGTGCTATAATTCCGTTATCAACCATTAAAGGAGGTTTTTCCCATGGCCATCGTAACGACGAAAGAAATGTTTAAAAAGGCCTACGAAGGCGGTTACGCCATCGGCGCTTTCAATGTCAACAACATGGAAATCATCCAGGGCATCACTGAAGCTGCTATCGAGAAGCGCGCTCCTCTGATTCTCCAGGTTTCCAAGGGTGCCCGTGCCTATGCCAAGCACGTATATCTGATGCACCTCATCAAGGCTGCCATCGAAGACGCTGAGCAGACTGCCGGCTTCGACCTGCCCATCGCTGTTCACCTGGATCACGGCGATTCCTTCGAGCTGTGCAAGAGCTGCATCGACGGCGGCTTCAGCTCCGTCATGATCGACAAGAGCGGCGTCAGCTTCGAAGAGAACATTGCCATCACCAAGCAGGTGGTTGAGTATGCTCATGATCACGGCGTTGTGGTCGAAGCAGAGCTCGGCACCCTGGCCGGCGTGGAAGATGAAGTGAAAGTGTCCGCTGAGGATTCTTCCTACACCCGTCCTGAAGACGTGCAGGAATTCGTGGAACGCACCGGCTGCGACTCCCTGGCCATCGCCATCGGCACCAGCCACGGCGCTTACAAGTTCA
>CAMNDE010000091.1:0-10962 GCA_946534895.1 uncultured Clostridia bacterium | reverse complement strand
TCCGTGATGGCATCATACGAACAGATCTCGCCCTCCACAAATTCTTCCATCACATACGGTGCTTCCAGATGCCGGTCAAAGAACGCACGCCAGTCGCTGTCATTCTCCAGCTTCCAAGTACCGCTCGCACCGACTCCAATATTCGGTTTCACGATGACGGGATATCCGCCAATGCTTTCAAGAAACTGCCTTGCCCCGTCTTCCGACTGAATCGGATGGCATCTTGCCGTGGGAATCCCCGCAGCGGCATAGACAGGCTTCATGCCGGATTTGCTTTTCCACTGTCCGATCTCATCCGCGGAAATGCCCGTGGTAATATGGAAATCGGTTCTCAGCCTTGCGTCCTGCTCCAGCCAGTATTCATTGTTGGATTCCAGCCAGTCAATCTTTCCATACTTAAAGGAAAAGAACGCCACTGCCCGGAAGACCTGATCATAATCCTCCAGGGTGGAAACACGATAATACTCCGTCAGACTGGATCTGAGCGCTGGGTTGAGAGAGTCATACTCCTGATCCCCGATCCCCAGCACCCGCACGCCCAGCTGATTCAGACGGTCGCAGAACTGCCAGTATGTCTGGGGAAAGTTTGGAGAAATAAAAACAAAATTCATCTTCCATCATCACCTGCCTTGGCTTCAATTACAGCAAAAGTATAGACATCCGCCAAAAATCCGTCAATTGTTTTTCCTTTTTCTGCTGTATTCATCATGTTTTCCGATTCCCTGCTTTTCATCTGGCACACACTTTCCGCCTGCCACGGAAGCTGTTGCACTTCGTCCATCCCTTTCGTATAATAACCCATGGATGTACAGGAACAACAAAGGAGGGACAAACCCATGTCACTGAATCTTCAGTCTGCTATGGATCTGGTGGAGCGGGTGACCGGCTGCCCGCTGTCTCTGAATATTTTTCTCGAGAACGCTCCCGGTCTGGATATCAACTGGGAAGGCGATACCGCCATCATTGCCTGCGATGAGCCCACAGCTCTCACGCGCGCGGTCTTTCTTCTCACCGCACATCAGAAACGCGGAGAGACTTCCCTGCATCTGCACCAGACCAGACACTTCCAGTCCTGCGGTGCCATGCTTGACATGTCCAGAAACGGCGTCTTCACAGTGGATGGAGCCAAACGGTATATGGATGCCATGGCTGCCCTGGGCATGAACATGCTCATGCTGTATACCGAGGACATGTATGAGGTTCCCGGATATCCGGCATTCGGCTATCTGCGCGGCCGGTTCTCGCAGAATGACCTGCGTGAGCTGGATCGTTACGCCTGCTCGCTGGGCATCGAACTCATTCCATGCATCCAGTCCCTGGCGCATCTGACCCAGTTCCTCCGCTGGCCCAGTTCCGAAGCGCTGCGTGACCAACCCAACTGCCTCCTGGCCGATTCCGAGGAAACCTATAAACTCATCGAAGCCATGATCTCTTCCCTCCGTTCCTGCTTTTCCTCAAACCGGATTCACATCGGCATGGATGAAGCATACGGCGTAGGACTGGGACATTATCTGAGCAAGAATGGATTCCAGAACCGGTATGATCTGCTCCGCCGGCATCTGGAACGTGTCACATCCATCTGTGAAAGCCATCATTTCCGCCCGATCATGTGGTCCGACATGTTCTTCTCCCTGATCTCCAAGACCGGTTCCTATTATGATCCGGAGGCGGAAATTCCGGCGGACATGCATCTGGACCGTGTGGACCTCGCCTACTGGGATTATTATCATACGGATGAAAACATGTATGATCAGATGCTTCTCAAGCACGAAAAAATGTGTGATCATCCCGTCTTCGCCGGCGGCATCTGGACCTGGCGCGGTTTCCTGCCCAACTATCGTTTCACCTTTGCTTCCATGATTCCCGCACTCAGAGTCTGCGCACGGCACGAAGTACAGACGGTGTTTGCCACCATGTGGGGTGACGACGGACAGGAATGCAGTCATTTCCTGGCAATCCCCCTGCTTCCGCTTTTCTCTGAAGCATGCTGGGAAGGTCCGGATTATGACATGGAGCTGGTACAGTGCTATGGCGCGCTTGTCAGCCGTCTTCCCCGTGAACTCACCGATGTATTTGATCTGTTCTATCCTGAGGCGCTGTGCGAGTCCGGCGACAAGGATATGGTCTGGGGCGACCTGCTCTATCCCCTTATGCCGCTGAGGAAAACCACGCCTGAGGAAATCCTCTCAAGAACCGGCCTCGCCCTGGAGAAGCTGGAACATCATCCGGACACCCTCGAATATAACTACACCCACACGCTGTTCCAGCTGGTTCATATGCGCGCGGATCTGGCAGTCCACCTGCGTCCCGCCTATCTCGCAAAGGATTTCGATGAACTGAAGCGCTGCCTCTCCATGCTGCCTGATCTCTCCGAAGTCTATGCCGACATGTGCACACTGCACAGAACGCTCTGGGAGCGGGATTACCGTCGTCAGGGATGGCAGGACATCTGTCTGCGTTACGGTGCACTCCGCGGACGTATTGATGACGTTGCCGATGAGCTGACACGCTATCTTGACGGAAAGCTTGACTGTATTCCGGAGCTGGATGAGGAACCCCTGCCGGGAGAAGCCTATGCATGGCGGTATGATAATCTCATTTCGCCCGGCGCAACACCGGTGTAATCCGGTTCCATGCAACCCCGGAAGCCTGCTCCGGGGTTTTTTCATGCCGTTTCTTTCCCTGTCTGCCCTCGTTCTGCCATACGGCTTGTCTTTTTTCCGCACTTTTGTTGCACCATTCCCGGAATCCTGATACACTTTTTCTGCTTCTGCAGACCAGAAAGGATGAACCCGATTGATTTCCTATCTTTATCTGCCCATACCGGGCAGTGGAAGCCAGGCCAAGCGGAAAATCTATGTCTATCAGCCGCCCTCGGAATACGGCCCGTTCCCGGTTCTTTATATGATGGACGGACATAATGTATTCTTTGACCAGGATGCCACATACGGCAAAAGCTGGGGCATGAAAGAGGCCATTGAAGGCATGGAGCTTCCCCTCATGATCGTCGCGGTGGACTGCGACCACAGTCCCAGAAACGGCCGTCTCCGGGAATACAGTCCGTTTACCTTCCGTGATCCGGGTCTTGGGACGATCCGCGGCCGCGGTCAAACATATATGGACTGGATGGCGCATACGCTCAAGCCCATCATCGACAGCACCTATGACACGCTCCCTTCACGGGAATTCACCTTTATCGCAGGCTCATCCATGGGCGGGCTCATGGCACTGTACGCTCTCTGCCGGCACGGTGATACCTTTTCCGGTGCTGCCGCCCTGTCTCCGTCCCTCTGGACATCTCCGAGATCCGTGCACTCCATGATCTGCTCATCCCCCTATCTGAAAGGCAGCAGGCTTTACATGGATTACGGGGAAAAAGAACTGCAGCACCACCAGGCCATGCTTTCCATATTCACCCGTTCCGTGGCGGATGCAATGGCAGCCGGAGCCATGGTATGTGCCCAGATTGTTCCCGGCGGCGAGCACTGCGAAGCATGCTGGGAACGGCAGGTGCCCGCATTCCTCACCTATCTGCTTGACGACCCATTCGAATCATAAAAAATGAGAAGCAAGGAGCAGACCGATCCATGGAAACACAGTACTGGAAAGAGTATTCTCCCTCACTGAACAGGGATATGGAAATGAAGCGCTGGGGTCACAGCGGCCGTCCTTTCCTGTTTATCCCCTGCCAGAACGGAAGATTTTACGACTTTGAAAACTACCACATGACAGACGTCTTTGCCGACTGGATCAACGAGGGCCGCTGCATGGTGTATGCGGTCGATACCATCGACGAGGAAACCTGGTCCTCCGACGCTGATCCCGCATGGCGGGCCTGGCGCCATGAGCAATGGATGCATTTTCTCTTTGACGAGATTGCTCCGTTCATCCGCGACGAAACCAATGCCCTGAACGGATGGACCGGTTTCCCGGGCATCATCGCCTTCGGCTGTTCGCTTGGCGCAACGCATGCTGCCAATCTTTTCCTCCGGCGTCCGGATCTGTTTGACGGGCTCCTTGCTCTGAGCGGAATCTATACGGCATCCTACGGATTCGGCAATTATATGGATGAAAACGTTTACCGGAACAGCCCTGTGGACTATATCGGGGGCATGAGTCCGGATCACCCGTTCATACAGGCGTATAACCGCAACCGCGGCATCATTGTCTGCGGTCAGGGGCCCTGGGAAGTCCCGGACACTTCCTTCCAGCTGCGGGATATGTTTGCCCAGAAGAATATCGGTGTCTGGGTGGATATCTGGGGATATGACTCCGCCCACGACTGGGACTGGTGGTATGCCCAGACCGCTTACCATCTTCCGCATCTGCTTGACTGACAACACGGAAAGAGGCTTGACTTATGCGAAACTTCATTTTCATTTCTCCCAACTTTCCCACCAATTACTGGCATTTCTGCCGCGAACTGAGAATGAACGGGTTCCGGGTGCTGGGCATCGGTGACCAGTCCTATGATGAACTGAGCGGTGAACTGCGCCAGGCGCTCCATGAATATTACAAGGTTTCCTCCCTGGAAAACTATGATGAAGTATACCGCGCCGTCGCATTCTTCATCTTCCGCTACGGCCATATCGATTTTCTGGAAAGCAATAATGAATACTGGCTGGAAATGGATGCGCGCCTGCGGACGGACTTCCATATTACCAGCGGCTGGCAGACGGAAGATCTTCCGCGGATCAAATACAAGAGCCGCATGAAGGAAGGCTATGCGATTGCCGGCGTCCCCTTTGCCCGCTTCCATCTTGTGGACGATTATGACCATTGCATGGCCTTCATCCGGGAAGTCGGCTTTCCGGTCATTGTGAAGCCTGACAACGGCGTCGGTGCCAGTGACACCCACAAGCTGAACAACGAGGATGATCTTAGGCGCTTCCTTGATCTGCGTCATGACTGCACCTATATCATGGAAGAATTCATCCACGGAGAAATCCAGTCCTATGATGCCATCATCGACAGTCATGGCAATCCCGTATTTGAAACGGGGAACGATACACCCAAGTCCATCATGGACATGGTGAATGAACATGACAACACCTGCTTTTATATGCAGAAGGAACTGCCGGATGATATCCGCGATGCCGGGCGCAGAACGGTGAGAGCATTCGGTGTGCAAAGCCGTTTTGTGCACTTTGAGTTCTTCCGCCTGCTGTCCGATCAGCATATCGGCAGAAAAGGCGAAGTGGTGGCGCTTGAGGTGAATATGCGGCCCTGCGGCGGCTTCTCTCCGGATATGATGAATTTTGCCAACGGGACCGATGTCTACAAGATCTACGCTGACATGATCGCGTATGATTCCTCCCTGAAGGGACAGAATTCGCATCAGTACTGTGCCTTCATCGGCCGCCGCGACGGCAGAAGATTTGCGCTTTCCAATGAAGCACTTTCAGATCAGTATGCGTCTTCGATGCGCATGCGTCTCCGCCTGCCCCAGGTGCTGGCGGAAGGCATGGGAGACGAAGTCTTCATTGCAGTGTTTGATACCAAGGAAGAGATGGACGCTTTCTTCCACGACGGCGTCCGCGAGGAATAAAGCGTTTTGGTTATCCAGCTCCTGAGACTGCTCCCCACCGGAGCTTTCACCCGAATCCACTTGATTCCGGTGAGGTTCCCGGTGGGGAGTCTGTTCAGAAGCGGATTTCCAGTCAGACTTTACGAGGCAGAAATGCCGGCTGTCAGGAAGAATTTGTTATCTTGCTTTTCCTGAGGGATGTAGTATACAATTTATCTGCACAACCCATGGAAGGAGGAGCCTTATGCCCATTTCTTCGGCATTTTCTTCCATATCACCGGAAGCGCAGGCACTGCTTGCGCTTGCCACATTATGGATGTCCGGCTTTCTTATGAGCCGCGTGTCCAAAGTCTTCGGTCTGCCCAACGTCACCGGCTATATCCTTGCCGGTGTGGTCATTGGTCCTTACTGCCTCAATATTCTGCCCCAGAGCATTACTTCAAGCATGTCCTTTGTCACCGATGCCGCGCTCGCCATGATAGCGTTCGGCGTGGGAAGATATCTGGACCTGGAAATGCTCCGCACCCAGGGCAGGCGCATCATTCTTCTGACCATCATGGAATCACTGTCGGCAGCTTTTCTAGTTACGCTTGCCATGCTGACCGTTTTCCGCATGCCCCTGTCGTCTGCTCTGCTCCTCGGAGCCATTGGCAGTGCCACAGCTCCGGCCTCTTCCCTGATGACCATTCGTCAGTACAAGGCCAAAGGTCCATTCGTCAACACGCTGATCCAGGTTGTCGCCATGGATGACGCTGTCGCACTCCTTGCATTCTCCATCTGCGCAGCCATCGCCAGCGGCCGGGAGCAGACAGGAAACTGGATGACCATGCTTGAGCCTGTCCTCATCAATATAGGCGTCCTGCTGGTGTGCTATGTGCTTGGCCGTTTTCTCTGCGCAGTGCTCCAGGGCCGCTCTCCCGATCACAGGATCGTTCTTACCTGTACATTCATCTTCCTCGTGGCCGGACTTTGCGCAATGCTCAGCGTCAGTCCGCTCCTGGGATGCATGATGCTTGGGGCTACCTATGTCAATGTTACGGGTGACAAAAGCCTGTTCAAGCAGGTCAGCCGGATCACGCCGCCCATCAATATCCTGTTCTTTGTACTCTCCGGTATGCGCCTCGACCTTGTTTCGCTTTCAAGCGTAGGCATCATCGGTGTGGCATACTTTGCTATCCGGATTCTTGGCAAATACTTCGGTGCATGGGCCGGCTCCCGTCTGATCGGAGCACAGAAGGAAATACAGAAGTATCTGGGGTTTGCGCTGATTCCCCAGGCCGGAGTGAGCATCGGTCTCGCTGTGCTCGCTCAGCGTATCCTTCCCGAAGAAAGCGGTATTCTGATCAATACCATCATCCTGTCTTCATCGGTTCTATATGAAATGATCGGACCCTTGAGTGCCAAATATGCCCTGATAAAATCCGGGGCAATCCCCGCTTCTCAGCTTTCTGCCTCCACTTCTACAGCCAAAAGCCGCTCCTCCGGAAATGCAGCAGCTGCCCAGAAGTCAAAATCCGAAAGCAGAAAAAATGCCGCACTGCCATCAGCTGCAGAGAAATCACGTCCGCTGCCCGCAGTGGATCAGAAAAAGAAAAAAGCCAGCACTTCGGACCTGAAATTCTCTGAAGTCACAGAGCCTTCCGTGTCAAGGAAAAAGGCAGACCGTAAAGCAGAGCGCAAGGATACAGGCGCCAAAAAAGAAACCTCCAAAAAGAATTCCGAAAAAAAGCACTCCAAGAAAAACCAGCCCACCCCCGCGGCGCCTCCGGCACCGGTCTCAACACTCACGCACCTGAGACAGCACTTTGTCCGGGAATCATCAGAAACCGCAAGGAAGTGAACAGCTTTGAGCGTAATCGGCATTCTGGCACATGTTGATGCCGGCAAAACAACCTTTTCCGAACAGCTGCTCTACCATGCCGGCGTGCTGAAAACAGCCGGACGTGTGGATCATGGCGACACTTTCCTGGACACAAATGACATGGAACGCGAGCGCGGCATCACAATCTTCTCCGGTCAGGCTGCCTTTGAATGGCAGGGACACGCTTTTGACCTGCTGGATACGCCCGGCCATGCCGACTTTTCTCCGGAGATGGAACGCTCGCTTTCTGTCATGGATCTGGCGATTCTTGTGCTATCGTGCCCGGATGGCATCCAGCCGCATACAGAAACGCTCTGGCGTCTGTTTCAGGCCTATCATGTTCCGGTTCTGCTGTTTCTGAACAAATGCGACCTCCCCGGTGCGGATGCCCCGGCACTGGTCCGACAGCTTCAGGACCAGCTCTCACCCGATATCCTGGATTTCCGTCCGTTCAGGTCTATGGACCCCGCTCTGATGGAAGACCTCGCCACACGGGACGAAGAGCTGATGACAGCATTTCTGGATGACGAGCTTTCCCCTGATCTTGCCGCAGACCGTGCGGCTTCTCTTGTCAAAAACCGTCTTGTGTTTCCTGTGCTCGCAGGCTGTGCGCTTCGCGGCGAAGGCATTACCGATGTGCTCGAACTTCTTCCCATGCTTCTCAGGGATGAGCATGCAGGCAGCCTGGAGCCCACCGGGCATGTGTATCAGGTCCGCTATCAGCAGGGGCAGCGGCTGTGTTTCATGAAACTCGACTCAGGGCAGCTGAAAATCAAGGATATGCTCTCCATCCGCGGCACAGACTATAAAGTTCATGAGATCCGACGCTATCAGGGAGAATCCTACAGAACCGTTCCGGAAGCTTCGGCAGGAAGTCTGATCGCAATACCGCTCAGCGGACCGAAGGCCGGTGATCCCATTGGGCCATCTGTTCCTGTCCGCTTCCTCATGGAACCCATGATGGCATCCGATGTCCTCTTTGATCCGCAGGCCATTCCTCTGTTCCACCTGACAAAGGCGCTCCGTATCCTGGAGGATGAAGATCCTTCACTGCATCTCGCAGTCACCGGGGAAAGGCTCACACTTCACGTCATGGGGACCATTCAGCTGGAAGTCCTGCGGGAGCAGCTTCTCCGGCGCTTCGGCTATTCCATTGATTTCGGCCCCGTACAGGTGCTTTACCAGGAAACGGTCCGCAAGCCGGTCATCGGCATCGGCCATTATGAACCGCTCCGGCATTATGCTGAAGTACAGCTCCGGCTTGTGCCGGGAGAACGCGGCAGCGGTATTCATTTTCGAAGCCTTGCCCACGTGGATGATCTCAGCCTGAACTGGCAGCGTCTCATCCGCACGCACGTTGAGGAAAAAAAGCATCTTGGCGTGCTCACCGGAAGTCCGCTCACGGATGTCACCGTGGAACTGCTTGCCGGGCGTGCCCACCTCAAGCATACGGAGGGCGGAGATTTTCGGGAGGCTACCTATCGCGCCATCCGCAATGCCCTGATGCAGGCGGACAGCGTGCTTCTCGAACCGATATGTGAATTTGAGATCCGTATACCGGCCGATATGGCCGGACAGGTGACAGGCAGTCTTTCAGCGCTGCGCGCGACCCTGCAGTCCCCTGAATACCACGACGATCGTGTCACACTCCGCGGAACGGCCATCCATTCCATATTTCTTCCATGGCAGGAAAACTTCATGAGCTTCACCCATGGAAGAGGTACGCTGTCCGTATCGCTCGTCTCCATGACGGAATGCCATAATTCCGAGGAAGTCATTCAGCATTTCGGCTACAATCCTCTGGCCCATCCCGAAGACACCCCGGATTCGGTTTTCTGTGCTCACGGCGCAGGCTATACTGTTGCCTGGAACCGCGTAGCCGATTTTGCGCACCTGGAAACCCCGCTGTCATTACCAAGAACTGAAACTCCGCTCGACTGAAGGGAGAACTGTATGTCAAACAAAACCATGCAGCTGTTTCTGATTCTGGCTGCTTTTCTTCTGCTCTATCTCTCCTCCACAACCCTCACAGGCATTCCTGGAATCATCTGTCTGGTCCTTGCCCTGTCCATGACGCTGATCGCACTGGTCAAGATGATCCAGAACTTCAGAAAATAGACTTTTTTCTTCTGTTTCTTTTCTGATTTTTCCCCATGGTTAAGGAGAGATACATTATGACCAACACTGTTTCCCAGCCGCTGACCAGGCAGCAGATGACACGAAAAGCTCTTTCCGTAGCCTGGCCGGCCATGGCTGAAAGCTTTTTCGTTACACTGGCCGGCATGATCGATACCATGATGGTTTCTTCCCTGGGCAGTTATGCCGTTGCTGCTGTCGGTCTCACCGGACAGCCCAAATTTATCGGACTCACCCTGTTTTTCGGCATCAATATTGCGGTATCCGCGCTTGTAGCCCGCCGCAAAGGTGAACAGCGCAAGGAAAACGCCAATGAAATCTGCCTTTCGGCTTTTGTGCTGACTGCCATACTCTGTGTCGTCATTTCCATTCTGTTCGTTGTTTTTGCACCTCAGTTCATGATCATGGCCGGAAGCAATGCTGACACGCATGATGCTGCGGTCGAGTATTTCCGGATCATTATGGGCTGCCTGTTCTTCAGTGTTGTCACAATGGTCATCAATGCCGCCCAGCGCGGAAGCGGAAACACAAAACTGTCCATGACAACCAATATTACCAGCAGTATTGTAAACATCATATTCAATTATCTGCTCATCGGAGGGCATCTGGGCTTTCCCGCCTGGGGTATTCGCGGAGCTGCCATTGCCACCGTTCTCGGCACCGTTGTCTCCGCCATCATGGCTGTCTTCTCCCTTTTCCGCACCAGCAGCTACATAAGCGTTGCGCTCATGGTGAAAAAACGCCTTCGCATGACACGCGACAGTGTGCTTTCCATCTGGCGGCTTGCCTATAACAGTTCCCTTGAGAATCTGGCAATGCGTGTCGGTTTTCTGGCTACTGCACTGATTGCCGCGCGTCTGGGTACCGATGAGTTTGCAGCACATAACGTGGGCATGAACATTCTCGGTCTGGGTTTCTCCTTTGCAGACGGCATGCAGGTGGCCGCCATAGCTCTGGCGGGCGAGTCACTGGGAGCCGGGCTCAAAGAACAGGCCAAGCAGTATGGTTCCATCTGCCAGCGCATCGGCTTCATCATTTCCATTATGCTCTCTGTCCTGCTGCTTATCGGCGGCCGCTGGTTCTACAGTCTTTACTTCAGCGACCCGCATATTCTGGATATGGGCATTCTCATCACCCGCTTTACCATGGTCATTGTCCTTCTCCAGATCTCCCAGATCATCTATACCGGATGCATGCGGGCCGCCGGTGATGTACGCTACACGCTCATTGCCGCACTCATCAGTGTCACGCTCATCCGTACCATCACCACAATTGTCATGGTGTATGTGTTCCATCTCGGACTCAGCGGAGTATGGATCGGTGTTCTCTCCGACCAGGCATCCCGCTTCCTGTTCATGAGGACCCGGTTCCATAAGGGGAAATGGGTTGATATGCACATCTGAGCAAAAGCACTAAAAATGCTGCCAGCAGAGTATTC
>CAMNDE010000090.1:0-11052 GCA_946534895.1 uncultured Clostridia bacterium | reverse complement strand
TGGGCGCGGGCAACGTGACCAAGCTGTGCAACCAGACCATCGTGGCCGTGAACATTGCGGCCCTGGCCGAGGCCATGCAGATGGGCCAGATGTGCGGCGTGGAGCCCCAGAAGATCTTTGAGGCCATCCGCGGCGGCCTGGCCGGATCCACGGTCATGAACGCCAAGGCACCCATGATGATGGACCAGAACTTCCAGCCCGGTTTCCGCATTGACCTGCACATCAAGGACCTGAACAACGTGGTGGACGCCGCCAAGGCTGTGGACGCACCCATCCCGCTGACCCAGGCTGTGCTGGAAATGATGAAGATCCTGCATCACGACGGCGACGGCAGCTGCGATCACAGCGCACTGCTCAAGTACTATCAGAAGCTCACCGGCGAAGTGCTGCATCATTGATTTTTTCCGGGGCGGGGCCTCAGGGGTCCCGCCCTGCCTGAAACGACAGGAGAAGCGATATGAAATTCATTTTTGCGCCTGATTCCTTCAAGGGCTCCCTGAGCGCGATGGAGTGCTGCGATATCCTGGAACGCGTGACCGCCCGCATTTTCCCGGGCACAGAGACGGTTTCCGTGCCTGTGGCGGACGGCGGCGAAGGCACTGTGGACGCGCTTCTGCGCGCCATAGGCGGCGAGCGAATCCATACCCGGGTGACCGGGCCAATGTTTGAGGAGGAAACCGCGGTCTGGGGACGCACCTCTGACGGTTCAGCAGTGATGGAAATGGCACAGGCCAGCGGGCTGCCCTATGTGCCCGCGGACCAGCGGGATCCGCGCAGGGCCACAAGCCTTGGCACCGGCGAGATGATCGCCGAAGCGCTCAGGTCCGGCGTGCGCAGCATCCTGATCGGCATCGGCGGCAGTGCCACCAATGACGGCGGCATGGGCATGCTGAAGGCGCTCGGCGCGAAATTCACCGATGAAAACGGCGAAGAAGTGGAGCCGGTGGGCGCCGGGCTTGCCCGCGTCATGCACGCGGATTTCTCCGGGCTTATGCCGGAACTGAAGGAGACGCAGATCACGGTCATCTGCGATGTCACCAACCCGCTGCTGGGCGAAAACGGCGCCACGTTCATCTACGGCCCTCAGAAAGGCGCCGTGCCCGCGATCCGGGATGAGCTGGAGGCAGGCATGGCCCATTATGCGGAAGTGGTCAGCCGGGCCCTTGGCAGGGATATCGCTTCCTTCCCCGGAGCCGGCGCGGCGGGCGGACTCGGCGCGGCGCTTGGCGGCGTGCTGGGCGCTCAGCTCAAAAGCGGCATTGATGCCGTGCTGGACGCTGTGCATTTTGATCAGAAACTGGAAGGCGTGAGCCTGGCGTTCACCGGCGAGGGCCGGATCGACGGACAGAGCGTGCGCTTCGGCAAGGTGCCCGTAGGCGTTGCCAGACGGTGCGCCGAAAAAGGCATTCCCGCCGCCGCCATTGTGGGCGGCATCGGGGAGGGTGCCGAGGGCCTGTTTGACCTGTGCGAGAGCACCATCATGACCACGGTGAGCGGCCCCATGAGTCTGGAAAAGGCCATGGCGGACGCGCCGGCACTGTATGAGTATGCTGCGGAGCGCCTGATGCGGGCCATCCGCATTGGAATGAACTTGAAATAACGGAGGGCGGTTCAAATGATCCCGAAGGTTGTAAAAATGGACGTATATCCTGTGGCAGGCCATGACAGCATGGAGCTGAACCTGTCCGGTGCGCACGCGCCGTACTTCACCCGCAACGTGGTTGTGCTGGAGGACAGCACCGGCAATCTGGGCGTGGGCGAAGTGCCCGGCGGCCAGAAGATCACCAAGGCGCTGGAGGATGTGAAGGAGCTGGTTCTGGACACCCCCATCTCGGATTACAAGGGCACCCTGAACAAGGTGCGCGCCTGGCTGAATTCCAATATCAAGGATGACGTGCGCGGCCTGCAGACCTTTGACCTGCGCACCGGCGTGCATGTGGTGACGGCCATTGAAGCCCCGCTGCTGGACCTTCTGGGCAAGTACCTGGAAGTGCCGGCTGCCGCACTGATGGGCGACGGCATCCAGCGTGACCGCGTGCAGTTCCTGAGCTATC
Organism: uncultured Clostridia bacterium; assembly: GCA_946534895.1. Taxonomy (GTDB): domain Bacteria; phylum Bacillota; class Clostridia; order Christensenellales; family Aristaeellaceae; genus UBA2943. Next base: position 8,998 of record CAMNDE010000090.1, on the reverse strand, counting down.
TGTTCTATATCGGCGACCGCAAGAAGACCGATCTGCCCTACATGAGCGAGGAAGACAGCGACTGCGCATGGTACCGCCTGCGCAATGAGGAAGCCCTGACCCCGGACGCGATTGTGGAACTGGCCCGGGCGACCGTGGAGAAGTACGGGTTTGTGGACTTCAAGCTCAAGGGCGGCGTGCTGGCCCCCAAAGAGGAAGTCAAGGCCGTGACCGCCATCAAGAAGGCATATCCGAACGCCCGCGTGGACCTGGATCCCAACGGCTGCTGGAGCCTGAAGGAAGCCCTGGAAGTGGCGCCTGACCTGAAAAAGGTGCTGGCCTACATGGAAGATCCCTGCGGCGCAGAGGACGGGTTCTCCGGCCGTGAGGTGATGGCCGAGTTCCGCAAGGCCACCATGATGCCCACCGCCACCAACATGATCAACACGGACTGGCGCCAGATGTGCCACACCATCGCGCTGCAGAGCGTGGATATCCCGCTGGCGGACCCGCATTTCTGGACTATGAACGGCTCGGTGCGCGTGGGTCAGCTGTGCAATGACTTCGGCCTCATGTGGGGCTGCCACAGCAACAACCACTTCGATATCTCCCTGGCCATGGTGACGCAGTGTGCCGCCGCCATCCCCGGCAAGATGAACGGCATCGACACCCACTGGATCTGGCAGGAAGGCCGTGAACGGCTCACCAAGGAACCGCTGCAGATCGTGGACGGATGCATTGACCTGCCCAAGAAGCCCGGCCTCGGCATTGACGTGGACCTGGAGCAGGTGAAGAAGGCCAACAAGATCTATATGGAAAACTGCCTGGGCGCCAGAAACGATGCCATCGGCATGCAGTACCTGATCCCCGGCTGGAAGTTCGACAACAAGAAGCCCTGTCTCGTAAGATAAGATTACGGCCGGCCGGCGTGAGCCGGCCGGCCTTTCAAGGAGATAAAACATGCGCACATATGTACAGATCAAGCCGAATGACAATGTGGCCATTGCCGTCAAGGAAATCAGCCGCGGCACGGAAATCATGCCCGGCGTGGTGACGCTTCAGGACATACCCCAGGCCCACAAGATCGCGCTGCGGGACATTCCCCGGGACGGGGAGATCATCCGCTACGGCGTGACGCTGGGCTATGCGCTGGACGATATTCCCAGGGGCTCCTGGATCAATGAGCACATGCTGCGCCTGCCCACGCCGCCCAGCCTGGATGACATGCCCTGGGGCACGAACCTGCGCACAGACCTGCCCGAGCCGCCGGTGAAGACCTGGATGGGCTACCGCAACCCGGAGGGCGGATACGGCGGCACCCGCAATTTTCTGGGCATTCAGACCACGGTGCAGTGCGTGGAAGGCACGCTGAACGTGGCTATTGAGCGCATCCGCAGGGAGCTTCTGCCGAAATACCCCAATGTGGACGATGTGGTGGCCATCAATCATGCCTATGGCTGCGGCGTGGCCATCAATGCGCCGGAGGCCAAGGTGCCGATCCGGGCGCTGCGCAATATCTGCCATCATCCGAACTTCGGCGGCCAGCTCATGGTGGTGTCCCTGGGCTGCGAGAAGCTGACGGCGGACATGCTGGTGGGCCCGGAAAACAACACCCCGGAGAATGTGGTGGTGCTGCAGGAATGCCACGGGTTTGAGGGCTGCATGCAGGCCATCATGGACATGGCGGAAAAGAAGCTGAAGGTTCTCAACGAACGCAGGCGCGAGGAACTGCCGCTGTCGGACCTGCTCATCGGCATGCAGTGCGGCGGAAGCGACGCGTTCTCGGGCGTGTCCGCCAATCCCAGTGCGGGCTATGCGGCGGACATGATCGTGAAGGGCGGCGGCACAGTGCTGTTCAGCGAAGTGACGGAAGTGCGCGACGGCGTGCATTTTATCGCCGAGCGCTGCGTCAGCGCCGAAGTGCGTGACAAGCTGGCCGCGGAGATGCGCTGGTACGATCATTACCTGTCGGAAGCGAATGTGGACCGCAGCGCGAACCCCACGCCCGGCAACAAGAAGGGCGGGCTTTCCAATATTGTGGAAAAAGCCATGGGCTCCATTGCCAAGTCCGGCACATCCCCGATTGTGGAAGTGCTTTCGCCGGCCGAGCGGCCCACCAGGCACGGTGAGATCTTTGCCGCCACGCCCGCCAGCGATATCGTGTGCGGGCCCTGCCAGATGGCCAGCGGCATCGGGCTTCAGGTGTTCATGACCGGCCGCGGCACGCCCTATAACCTGGCGGCGGTGCCCGTCATCAAGGTATGCTCCCGCAATGAGCTCAAGGAACAGTGGCCGGACATTATCGACATCAGCGCCGGCGCTGTGGCCACCGGTGAGAAGACCATTGAGGAAGTAGGCACGGAAATCTTCCATAAGATCATTGAATGTGCCAGCGGCAGGGATCAGCCCTTTGCCGAGAAATACCGCATGCACAATTACCTGTGCATTTTCAATCCGGCACCCATCACCTGATGGTGCAGGGGGAGGCAGCAAGAAATGGCATTACGCATTACCAATGAAGCCGGACGTTGCCTGCAGTGCAGGAAACCGCTCTGCCGGGAGGGCTGTCCGGCACACACCCCGATTCCGCAGGTGATTGCCCTGTTCCGGGAAAACCGGCTGATGGAGGCCGGAAAGCTCCTGTTTGAAAACAATCCCATGTCCCTGGTCTGCTCCATGGTCTGCGATCATATGGCCCAGTGCGCGGGTCACTGCGTGCTGGGGCGCAAAGACCAGCCGGTGCACTTCTATGAGATCGAAAAGTTCATATCCGATGCCTATCTGGACCGCATGACCACGGAAGGCAAAAAGCCCTTCAATGGCAGAACGGCGGCGGTGATCGGCAGCGGTCCCGCCGGCATGACGGTGGCGTTTATCCTGGCCTGGAACGGATACGGCGTGACGATTTTCGAGGAGAAAGACCGGATCGGCGGCATGCTTCAGTACGGCATCCCGGACTTCCGTCTTCCCAAGACCATTCTGGACCGGTACAAGGCACGGCTTCTGGAGCTGGGTGTGCATATCCGTCCGCATGTGGTCATGGGCGGGGATCTGATGATTGACAACCTGTTCCGGGACGGGTATAGTACCGTATTCATCGGAACCGGCGTGTGGCGTCCGTCCACGCTGGGCATTGAAGGGGAAACCCTGGCCAATGTGCATTTCGGCATCAGCTATCTGGCACGCCCGGTGAGCTACGCCATCGGACAGACCGTGGCCGTGATCGGCATGGGCAATGTGGCCATGGACGTGGCGCGCACGGCATTTCGGCACGGCGCGCAGCGCGTGATGATGTTCCAGCGGGGAAGCACTTCGCCGGCCAGCGAGCATGAAATGGAATACGCAAGGCTGGACGGCGCGGAGTTTTACTTCGGCAAGTCCATTCAGCGCATTACGCCGGAAGGCCCGGTATTCCGGAATTCCGTCCTGAACGAGAACGGACGTCCTGTGGGCGTGGAAGGCGAGGAGGAACTGGTCAGGGCCGACACCACGATTATCGCAATCAATCAGCATGCCAAGGACAAGCTGGTGAATACCACCAGGGGCCTGGAAGCCAATGAGCGCGGGCTGCTGATCGTGGATGAAAACGGCATGACCACCCGGCCCGGCGTGTTTGCCGCAGGCGATGTGGTGCACGGCTCGCTTACCGTGGTACATGCTGCGCAGAACGCAAAGACTGCTGCAGCGGGAATGATGAGGTATATGGAGACCAATGGCTGAGATTTTTCAGATTTACGGGCAGGACGCCCATGACATGACCATGAAGCTGCTGGAGGCATCCGACGCCATCCGTCTGGTGCCCTCCGGCGGCTCTGTTGCGTTGAAGCCGAACCTGGTGATCGCCGGCACCCCGGAAAGCGGGGCCACCACGCATGCGGGCGTGCTCAGTGGCTGCATAGCCTATTTCCGGGATCACGGTGTAAAGGATATCAGCGTGATCGAGGGAAGCTGGGTGGGCGATGAGACCATGCGCGCCATGCGCCGCGCCGGGTATGACAAGGTATGCGAAGCCTACGGCGTGCCCTTTTTCGATCTGAAGAAGGACAGGACGCGGACGGTGAAAACCGCCATCGGGAATATCGATATCTGCTGCCGCGCACTGGACGCGGGGCTGCTGGTGGATCTCCCGGTGCTGAAGGGTCACTGCCAGACCATCATGACCTGTGCGCTCAAGAACCTGAAGGGATGCCTGCCGGACCGGGAAAAGCGGCGCTTTCACGCGCTGGGCCTGCAGAAACCCATTGCAGCGCTTGGTGCGGCATTAAGGCCGCGGCTTATCGTGGTGGACAGCATCTGCGGGGATCTGGACTTCGAGGAAGGCGGCACGCCGGTTGAGACCAACCGGATGTACCTGGGCACGGACGCCGTGCAGCTGGATGCCTACGGCCGGGCGCTGATGGGGCTTGCCCCGGAGGATGTGCCCTATATTGAGCTGGCGGAGCAGTTCGGCGGCGGGAGCACGGCCTGGAGCGAGGCGGATATCCATGAGCTCAACAGTCCCAGTGACGCTGCGGTCTATCCGAAGCCGAGGGGCACTGTGGCGGGACTGACCCGGCATGTGCATGAAAACCAGGCCTGCTCGGCCTGCTTTGCCGCACTGGTGCGCGCACTGCATGCCACGGGCTGCGGGCAGGATGAGGAAATCTATATCGGCCAGGGCTGGCAGGGACAGACCCTGAACGGACTCGGCATCGGGAAATGCTGCCGTGGTGCGGATCAGTGCGTGATGGGATGCCCGCCGACAGCGGATGCCGTTGCGCGGAAACTGGAAGCGCTGCGCTGGGAGTGAACGTGCATGGACGGACTTTGGGCACTGGAATTTTCCATCTTTGTCATGATCGCGGTGGGCTTTATCGCCCGGAAGACCCGGGTGCTGGGCAGGGAAGCCGAGCGCGTGATCACGGACCTTGTATTGTATGTGGTGCTGCCCTGCAATATTTTCCATTCGTTTCTCGGCGGTGAGCAGAATATGGCGGCGGGGGAGTACGTGTCCGTGCTTCTGATCTCCATTGGCATTCAGATGCTCAGCGTTGTGTACGGACGGTTTGCGTTTCCGCGGGAGAGTGAAGCGCGGCGCGGGAATATGGCGTATGCCATGATCTGCTCCAACGCAGGCTTTCTCGGGAACGCGGTGACGGAGGGTGTGTTCGGGGCCGCGGGCCTGATGCTGACCAGCATTTACCTGATCCCGCAGCGCATCATGATGTGGTCCAGAGGCCTGGCCATCTATACCGGGGTTTCGGACAGGCGTGCCGCCGTGAAAAAGGTGGTCACGCATCCCTGCGTCATTGCCTGCGTGCTGGGACTGTGCGTGATGGGCCTGCATATCCGCCTCCCGGAGCTGATCCGGACACCGATCCAGAGCATCGGCCGGTGCAATACGCCCCTTACCATGCTGATGATCGGCATGATCCTGAGCGAGACCGATCCGAAGCATATGGTGGACATGACCATTTTGCGCTTTACGGTGCACAGGCTTGTGCTGATGCCCCTGGTGGTGTATCTGGTCTGCCTGCTGCTGCCGGTGAGCCCGAACGTGACCGGGGTCAGCGTGCTTCTCGCGGCCATGCCCGCCGGCGCGACCACGACCATGCTGGCGGCCAAGTATGACCGGGATCCGGAGTTCGCGACAAGACTGGTGGTGTTCACCACCCTGTGCTCAGTGCCGGCTATCTTCCTGTGGAGCGTCATCCTCGTGGGCGGCGTATGAAAAAAGCAGGAACCCTTCTTTCAGATGCCTGAAGGAGCGGTTCCTGCTTTTTTGCGCCGATTGGCTGCCGGCAGGGGTCCTGGGTCAGGAGCGGGTGGAATGCCGCTCGCGGATGCTCAGGTCCTGATCCCGGATGGACACGGTGGTGTTGGCCGGGATATCCGAGGTAATGAACACGTTGCTTCCGATAATGGAATCATGTCCGATGGTGGTGTCGCCCAGCACCGAGGCGCAGGCATAGAGCGTGACATAGTCCTCAATGGTGGGATGACGCTTTTTCCCGCGCAGGCTCTGGCCGCCGCGGGTGGACAGGGCGCCGAGGGTGACGCCCTGATAGACCTTCACATGGTCCCCGATAATGGTGGTCTCGCCAATGACAATGCCGGTGCCGTGATCGATGAAGAAATACTTGCCGATGGTGGCGCCGGGGTTGATGTCGATGCCGGTGCGCGAATGTGCGTGCTCGGTGAGAATACGGGGAATCATGGGGATATTGAGCAGGTACAGCTCATGGGCGAGGCGGTAGACCGTAATGGCATAGAAGCCGGGATAGGCAAAGAGAATGACATCCTTGCACTCGGCGGCCGGATCCCCGTCCAGAATGGCCTGAAGATCCGTGTCCAGGTATTCCCGGATCATGGGAAGCTTGCTGAGAAAGCGGTCCGCCAGGTCCCGGGCTTCATTGGCGCAGTCGCGCCGGCTTGCCACAGGACGGACATAGGGCAGGACATTGGCGATTTCCCGGCGCAGGAGCACGCGTACGTCCTCCAGCGTCATGGACAGGGCCAGTTCCGGATCGTCCACCTGATGCACGCGGTCCGGATAGAATCCAAGAAACAGCAGCGTGAACATCTGCTCGATCAGGGACTGGATATTCTCCAGGTCCGGGCGGTGCCACAGCTCCATCCGGTCAATGACGCGGCCGGAGCGGTAATCCTTGAGAAGCATTTCATCCAGGTCTGCAAACGTGGTGTGTTCCATATGCTCAACCTCACTCTGTGAACAGGGGTGTGGAATAGTAGCGGTCTCCGCTGTCCGGGAGCAGTGCGACCACAATGCGGCCGGCGTACTCGGGCCGCCGGCTGATTTCCACGGCGGCGTGCAGGGCGGCGCCGCTGGAAATGCCCACGGACACGCCCTCGAGCCGGGCCAGGCGCTTTGCGCAGGCAAACGCGTCCTCGTTGCTCACGGGGAAGACTTCGTCATAGATGGAAGTGTCCAGCACCTCCGGCACAAAGTTGGCGCCGATGCCCTGGATTCCGTGGGCGCCGCTTCTGCCCTGGGAGAGCACCGGGGACGACAGGGGCTCCACGGCCACAATATGGATATTGGGATTGTGCTCCTTCAGATAGTGTCCGGTGCCGGTCAGCGTACCGCCGGTGCCGACGCCGGCCACGAACACGTCCACCTGGCCATCTGTATCCTGCCAGATCTCGGGCCCGGTGGTTTCGTAATGCTTCCTGGGATTGGCGGGGTTCACAAACTGGCCGGGAATAAAGCTACCGGGAATGGAAGCGGCCAGTTCATTCGCACGCGCGATGGCGCCGGACATACCCTCGCTGCCGGGGGTGAGCACGATCTCGGCACCGTAGGCGCGCAGGATATTCCGGCGCTCCACGCTCATGGTGTCCGGCATGGTCAGGATCAGACGATAGCCCCGGATCGCGGCAATGAAGGCAAGACCGATGCCGGTATTGCCGCTGGTGGGCTCAATGATCACCGCGCCCGGACGCAGCAGGCCTTCCGATTCGGCGTTTTCAATCATGGCAAGCGCGACGCGGTCCTTTACGGAACCCGCGGGATTGAAGTATTCAAGCTTGGCAATAAGCCGCGCGGCGAGCGATTCTTCCGCTTCGAGCCGGCGGAGTTCCAGAAGCGGAGTATGCCCGATCAGCTCGGTGGCACTCTGATGGATTCTGGACATATTCGATCATCCTCCCTTGGAGAAAATCCACCCTGTCATCTTATCATTCCATGCATGCACCGTCAATTTCTCTGAGCGGAAGGGCGGATTGTTTTCTCGCTGTTTTTCTCTTGACAGGAAGCGCCGGAGTGATTATCCTTCCCCTAAACGCGACGATCGGGAAGAAGTACACGGAATCATAATGCCTTCAGAAACCTGTCGGGTGATGCGAGACAGGGGCAGGAAACTGTGGAATACATCCCGGGAGCGGCGCACCCAACGAGCAATCAAGTAGGCTGCGACGGAGTCCGACCGTGAAAGCGGAAAGGTATTTTCGGGACTGTCCCCAGATACCTGCAGAGGATATTTCCGCGAGGGAATATCAATAAGAGGTGGTACCGCGAAGCTGCATATACAGCCCGCCCTCTTGTCCCATGACAAGTCGGGGCGGGCTTTTTCCGTCCCGCAAAAGAAAGGAGAGGGTCTTATGTTCATCAAGATCCTGATGCTTGTTCTCTTTTTCGGTCTCATGCTGGGAGTGGGCCTGTACTGCAGGAAGCACTCCACGGATGTCAACGGCTTCGTGCTGGGCGGGCGCTCAGTGGGACCGTGGCTCACCGCCTTTGCCTACGGCACAAGCTATTTCTCTGCCGTTATCTTTGTGGGCTATGCGGGCCAGTTCGGCTGGAAGTACGGTCTTGCCAGCACCTGGGTGGGCCTTGGCAACGCCTTTATCGGCTCCCTGATGGCCTGGGTGATTCTGGGCAGAAGAACCCGTATCATGACCCAGCAGCTGGACAGCCGCACCATGCCCGACTTCTTTGAAAAGCGGTTCGGGAGCAAGGCACTGAAGATCGGCGCCAGCGCCATTATCTTCGTCTTCCTGATCCCCTACACGGCTTCCCTGTACAACGGCCTTTCCCGGCTGTTCGCCATGGCGTTCAACATTGATTACACCGTGTGCATCGTCCTGATGGCCGTGCTCACCGGCATCTACGTGATTGCGGGCGGCTACATGGCCACGGCCATCAATGACTTCATTCAGGGCCTGATCATGCTCGTGGGCATTGTGGCGGTGGTGCTGGCCGTGCTGAACCAGAACGGCGGCTTCATCGGCGCGATCAACGGTCTTGCCCGCGTGGAGGATCCCGCAGTGAGCGATGTGCCCGGCATCTTCGCCTCCTTCTTCGGTCCGGACCCGCTGAACCTTCTGGGCGTGGTGATCCTGACCAGCCTCGGCACCTGGGGCCTGCCCCAGATGGTGCAGAAGTTCTACGCCATCAAGACTGAGGCCGCCATCTCCAAGGGCACCATCATTTCCACCTTCTTCGCGCTGGTAGTGGCCGGCGGGTGCTACTTCCTGGGCGGTTTCGGACGCCTGTATTCCGACCGCATCGATATCGCGG